>NZ_JBYMLP010000003.1:0-557619 GCF_057773605.1 Lysinibacillus sp. F12 | reverse complement strand
TTCTTCTATTGAAATAGTGGCAATATCAATTGCTGCTAAATTTTCTATATTCAGATCCTCCTGAACAGCTGTATGGAAACGGAAAAATAAAGACAAATCATATTCGTATTCTTTTCTTGTGCGCTGGGACTTTCCTTTGATAGTCGTTAAATAAACAAGAAAGTCCTTCATGATTTTTGGTAGTTTTGTTTTTTGCATTCCAATCACCTCTATTTGCTCTATTTTACCATAAAAAACGTTCCCAAATATAAATTTGGGAACTTTATCTGGACAAATAGGTCATTTTCCTATTATTAAGAACATACATTCGGTGTATACAAATAAAAAAAGATCCCCTTTTTTTAAAGGGAATCCTTTGACTAAATAAGAAAAGAATTGTGACAGTTACTGGTTTTTAGGTATAAAGTTGACGTTCGATGAATATTAAAATCTAGTATACTTCTATTGGTTTGTGAGGCGACTCGAAAATTAGAAAGGTGGGTAACTACCCATGTCGATTCGTCTCACAACACGCATGGGATTATTTGGATAAATTGACTATTTTACAAAAACCGAGTACTTCTCATCACCTTGTTTTGTAAGTGACCAGTTCGTCGATAACATTTGCTGTAGTTTTGTGACCGTTTCCTCATCACACATCAAATGTTGGATACCATTTTCTAAAAGTTGGTAATCTACCCCTTCTTCAAGATTAAAGCGTAGATGCAATAAACGTTGGATGCCAGGCAATGTTACATACTTAATTCGATAATGGCCATGTAACGCATCTAAGAACTCTTGTTCGCCATCCTGGAAAAGTGCCATTGTTTCACTAAATTCATAGTTTGGGACTTGTTCCTGCCAAGCTGATACATCCCCCGCCCGTAAAGCACGCAAAATCTCTTCGTCTGAATAATTTAATTTAGATAGTTTATCAAGTTCATAAGCTTGCATTAGATTAATGATTGTCATGAATGTTAGCTCCTTTTATGTATTTACTCACAGTGTACCATGTTTTTATTACTACTCAAATTCGGAGGGATTCATAGGATGAATTTATATGATTCTAGTCTGTTTTTCGATGAAATGTTTGATGGCAATCAACCGAAGCCCCATTATCGATCTTTTCATCATAAGCTATCCATTTTTTCTCAGGAGCAACTTGAAGAGAAATATCGGCAAGCACAAGCAAGCTTTCTCAGACAAGGAATTACTTTTACTGTCTATGGTGCACAAGGTGGAACCGAAAGGACCATGCCCTTTGATTGTGTCCCTATCATTATTCCTCAAACACAGTGGGCAATTATTGAGGTAGGCGTCAAGCAACGTGTGGAAGCGCTGAACTTATTTTTACAAGATGTGTATGATGAACAAAGAATCATTCGTGATGGCTATATTCCTAGACAGTTGGTAGAAAATAATCCATATTTCTCACCAATCATGCATGGACTTAAGGTACCAATTGCTAATCATATATTTTTAGCAGGTATTGATTTAATACGGGATGAGAATGGTGAATATTTCGTGCTGGAAGATAATTTACGGAATCCTTCTGGCATTTCTTATGTTTTTGAAAACCGTGACGTCATGAAGGAGGTGTATCCTGAATTTTTCTCTAAGCATACTATTTTATCTCTGGATAAGCAGATGGCTAACATGAAAAAAGCACTGCTTGCTCATCGTCCACCTACTATGGAGGAAGGACGAGAACCAAAAGCGGTGCTGCTAACAGCAGGTATGTACAACTCAGCCTATTATGATCACGTATTTTTAGCTCAGCATTTAACGATTCAACTAGTAGAGGGCCGCGATTTGGTCGTACAGGATTTGAAGGTTTATATGAAAACCATTTACGGTTTACAACAAATCGATATTATTTATCGCCGGATTGATGATGATTTTTTAGATCCGATTGCATTTCGTGAGGACTCTTTGTTAGGTGTCCCTCATTTAATGGCAGTTTACCAAGCTGGCAATGTGGCCATTTTAAATGCTGTTGGCAATGGCGTGGCAGATGATAAGGCGATGTATGCCTATGTACCTGATATGATTCGCTATTACCTTCAAGAAGAGCCTATATTACCGAATGTGAAAACCTATCATTTAGAAGATGAGCAACAGCGAGCATGGGTATTAGAGCATATTCAGGAGCTAGTCATTAAAAATGTAAGTGCCTCCGGGGGCTATGATATGCTCATTGGTCCCCATGCAAGTGAGGAAGAAATCGCTCTGTTTAAGGGAAAAATAATGAAGCATCCATGCCAATATATTGCTCAACCAACCATAAAATTGTCCAGAGCACCAGCCTTTCAAAATGGGCGGTTTTATCCTTGCCATGTGGATTTACGTGTGTTTGCCATGAAGGGTGAGGATTGTTATGTATTGCCAGGTGGATTATCACGAGTGGCCTTACAAGAAGGTTCACTTGTGGTCAATTCATCGCAGGGCGGCGGTGCTAAGGACACATGGATTTTAAAGGAGGAGGTGCAGCATGCTGAGTCGAGTAGCCGACGCGTTATACTGGATGGCACGGTATAGTGAACGCACACAAACCAATACACATATATTACAGGTACAGCTGTTGAATATGTTGGAGCAATCTGGGCAAGAACATGATTATATTGATCATTGGGAGGCTGTTTTAAATATTTGTGCCTCGAAGGAGGAGTATTTAGCCAATTATACAGCATTACGTGTTAATCCATTAATTGATTATCTATTGTTTTCCGAGAAAAATGGCAACGCCCTCCTTGCTACCTTACGTGCCATTCGAGAAAATGCCCGAGTGACAAGAGATCGTCTACCTGCGGAGCTATGGGAAATACAAAATGCCTTTTATTTAACGAAGCAGCAGGACATACTAACAATGGATCGACCTATCCCGTTAATTGATCTTCAAGCTTTTTTACAGGAAGTGCGGAAGACATTGTGGATGGTGACTGGACTGGTCGAGGGCACAATGGATCGCGATCTCCCCTTTTATTTCATGGAAATTGGGAAATGGCTGGAAAGAGCAGAAAAAACGATGCGGATGTCGTTAATTATTCTCGAGCAACAGAAAATAACAGGCCAATCCCTTCATGAGATGGATGGTACATTTTTATTAGAGCTTGCTGCCGCAAAAGAATCCTTTTTGCAGAAGCATCGCCAAACAAATTTATTATTGGGCATTCGATATTTATGGCAGGATGAACATGTTCCTTGCTCGGTCATGTTTTGTCTGAAGAAATTAGAAGAAGCTTTCCAGTCCATCGAGCATGATCCTTTATCACCAAAATGTTTAACGCTCCATTCGACCATCAAAAGCTTTGTTTTAGCATTCAATCATCTTGATTTTTGGACAATGAGCGTCGAGGAAGCCATTACAATCATGGAGGAAAGATTGAGTCAATGGATTGCCTTTAGCGAAACATTCTCGACAATCTATCATTTATATGAACCCAGCGTACAACCTTGAAAGGAATCCATCACAGCTCCCTTTCAACAGGCAAGTCAGTAAGCAGAAGGAAGCGGACACGATGAAATTTGAAATTCAACATACAAATATTTTTCAATATGAGTCTGAAGTCGACCAAAGTTTAAATACGATTCGCTTAAAGCCACGCAGTGATGAGCGTCAACGGCTATTATCCTATCGAATTGCAATTACTCCATCCTCTCTTACCCGTGAGCATACGGATATTTGGGGAAATACAGTAGGTTCATTTTATATCCCGGAGCAGCATCAAGTACTAGAAATTCATACATCGTCGATTGTCAGTATCCAGCGTGCGCCATTTATTCATCGTATTCAATATTCACCCGAAATGCAGACTATTTTTCACTCACAGCTATTTTATGAACATTATCTTCCCTATTTAAAAGCAACTCATTTTACGTATATGACAGAGCAACAGCTGGAGGAGGTTTTTCATGCGATAGGCCATGCTGAAAATCCTGTGCTCTTTTCGCTTAATTTAATGCAATACTTATACTCTAGTTTTGAATACGACCCGTCAGCAACAGATGTAAGTACAACAGCTAGTGAGGCATTTGCCCTAAAGCGTGGAGTATGCCAGGATTTCACTCATGTTATGCTGGGTGTATTACGCTCTAAAGGAATTCCTGCACGCTATGTTAGTGGTTATTTATATGTCGATGAAAATTCAGCTCTCGTCGGCGATAGTGCAACACATGCTTGGGTAGAAGTCATGATACCTGGTATTGGCTGGATTGGTCTGGATCCTACCAATAACGTGGAAGTATTAGAAAACCATATTATTTTGTGTATTGGCCGAGATTATAGTGATATAAGCCCTGTTGAAGGGGTTTATTCAGGAGGCAAGCATGATTTAACCGTAAAAGTAAGTGTCAAAGCATTGAATCATTTATAAGCATTATTGACACGTGCAGGATTGGCGAGAACACGCAATTCCTGCACGTTTTTTATTCAAAGCGCTGTTGTCTTTCTGTTAGTACCCATTTGCGAACATAGCCCATTTCTTGCTGAATATGTTCCAATGTTTTCTCTTGTTGAAACGCCCTTTGCATAACAGTATAACGCAAATCGGTGGCTCTGACGTTTTTCCCAATATCCTTGGACATCGTTTGAAAAATACGTTCCACTGTCTTCGTTGTAATCGGCTTTGTCAGGCTTGCCTCGCTCACCCACACCCATTCCCCCATTTCCTTGTCATGCATGGTTTCTGTTTCTTCCTGATAATGCGCTAGCATGTCCATAAGTATGGGCGAACACTTTACCTCGCGGCGTCCATTTCGATTCGCAATATAAAGAGTTGATTTTTCCTTTTGGAAATGCGACCACTTCATTCGTACAAGCTCAGCTGGCTTACACCCTGTCTCCATCAAAACCTGCACAATACAACCATTGCGTCTCGCCAGCCATGCATGCTCTGCTGTTTTTGCATATTGAAAATAAATAGGCCAAACATTAGCCATTTGCCCGATTTGCTTATTTGTAAGTACTTGTAGTGCCTCTTTTTGCCTTTTCCTCGGCTGTAAAATATGTTGATAATCAAAGGGCTCTATCCATTCTCGTAGGAAAATAAAGTCTACAAAGCCCCGCATAGTTGCTATTTTATGATTAAACGTATTGATATTGTGATAGGTTTCCTTTAAATAGTGACCATAGATTTGTAATAACTCTTGAAAGTGGTGATCTACATACAAGTAATTTTTTTCATGGGCAAATGATAAAAAATGCTGCCCGTCCATATTGTATTGCTTCATCGTTGCTGCACTTTTTTTTAATGACTGTAATAGCAAAATATAGCTGTTCCACGCTTCCTTGAGTGTGACCATAGGCTCCCTCCTTGTGTGCTGTGCGTTAGTTAGTTTTATTTTACTATATATGTGGAGCGTATGTTTTTATTTTCTAAATAATATATAGTGTCGGATAATCTGTATTTTAGATTCATACATGCTCCCATCATTCAAGTGCTTCTTGCATCGTAAAGAAACAAATGTTCGACTATTAGTTTCTCACATCTTTTGCTTTCTTACAATAGTAAATTCCATTCCCCTGTTGTAAGACAATTGCTATTTATTCCATCTATTTTTGTATAACAACGCAATTTTATATGAAAATTCGTATAATTTCGTGTTTATCGTTCATGGTGTTATATAATAATGGTATAGACAAATATGTAGGGGGCTCTCTAAAATGCAAGTAAAGACGACTCGACTGGAAGCAGAAGACGCAAAAATTATTTATCAAGAAACTGCTGGGCTAGCAATTATTACGATCCATCGACCACAGGCGAAGAATGCATTAACCGCAAATATGTGGGATCAATTAGCAAAAATTGCCCTGCAAGTATTAGATAATCCCAAAAATAAAGTCCTTATTTTACGAGGCTCAGGACAAAATTTCACTGCTGGCTCTGACATTAAAGAATTTAATGCCATTTCTCTCGACAAGGCTGAAGAGGCGTTTATACATATGGAAAAGACCATTTCCACTATTGAGCGCTTGCCTATCCCTACGATTGGTGTGATTAATGGGCCTGCAATGGGGGCTGGCTTGGAATTAGCATTAGCCTGTGATATTCGTATTGGCTCTGACAAAGCCAAACTGGGCATTCCTGTTGGTAAATTAGGGATTACATTAAATAATAAATTTGCACAGCGTTTAGTACAGCTTGTTGGCCCAGCCACAACAAAGGATTTAGTGTTTACAGGAAGAATGTTTAAAGCAGAGGAAGCCTATAAGCTTGGGATGCTCAATTATCTTGTAGCAGAGAAGGATTTGAATAAATACATGATCCGCATGGGTAAGCTTGTGGCGGGAATGTCTCCTGAATCCTTACTGGCAGTAAAGCAGTCTGTCCAAGAATGCCTCGATAGTGTTCCAGCCTTATGGAAAGGCTCCACGCCATTTGTCGGCAATGATTTTGCAGAAGGTTGTCGAGCATTCGTTGAAAAACGCCAGCCACAGTTTACGCGTCAGCCCAAATAAAAATAGGTACTCTTCTCGCCCACTGGCGACAGGAGTACCTGCACCTGGACTTGGAAATACCTACGCTTCCACAGGTACAATGTTAGAGGTCAAACGTTAGCTCCTAATAGTACTATACGTGATATAAATATAACGTTAACTCTGCAATTATATTGAAATTGCTAGGTAATGACACTAAAATCGCATTTTACTAGTTTAAAAAATGGAAATCATTAATAAATATAGTCTTGATACTTGATATGGTGGAAGGAGAGGTAAATGAAAAAAATAATTATCTTTAATCTTTTATTTTGTATAGTAGTTATTTTTGTTAATTACAATTATTTTAATTCTAAATCTCGAAACGCTATCGTATACAACTATGTGGAAAACTATATGGAAACTAACTATGGCATTGCTAGAGAAAATTTAAAACCTGAAGAAATCGATTACATGAGAGGAATGGGTTTGTTTGAAATAGAAGTTAAAGATATAGAAACTAAAAATCATTACTTTTTTGAAGTGGATATTAGAGATGACTATTCATTATATTATTTAAAAGATCTTACTGAGGTTCATCGTAAAAATCAAGCTGATTAAAGAAAGTTTATTTCAACAGGTATCAGCAATATTTTGAGAGCAACATATAAAGTTTTACATACAACAAACAATAACTTGTTGAAGCCGCACGAGGCAGTTTAGTAATTGGAATCAAATAAATATTAAACCCGAGCAACGATAAAAGCCCAATTTCTCAATTTTTATGCTAAGAAATTGGGCTTTTTTATATTTCCTTATACGATTGAAAAAAGTGCAAAATAACTCCTAAAGTGACAGGAGTAAGAGTTTTTTATGATTTTTTCTTTTGGATACCTGACTTGGCATGAACGTGGATAGCATCCAATTCATAGCCAAAATGCTGATAAAATTCCGTCTGCACCGCCTGTTGTAAGTTATATAAACGTGCTGCTAACGGATAATCAATCGGTAGCCTTACCTGTAGGGACAAAATAGCTTGGACCTGTTCACCAAGTACAAATTGGACTTGCTCCACCTTTTGCACAAAATCCTGTTGTTGACAGCAATACGTAAGTAGCTGGACGTAAACATGATTACTAATCTCAATATACTCCCGTTGAAAATCAGGACGAACAATGGTTGTTTCCCCAATCTTTTCACGTTTTGTTGAAAAAATCTCCATTCCCTTTAGCACCAGTCGCTTAAAGAAATTTTGCTCAACTTGTCGGTAAGGGATCGGCATAACATGCTTCCCTTGTGTTTGTCGAATAAAACGAGCTTTTTGAATGTCCTTAAAGGAACGAATATCTTCCACATCATAATAATGCTCGATAGCGCCTAGCTCCAGCTGCTTCGCAATACTATTCGTCATTTTCGTTGACGTCCCAATTAGTAAAATAGATTCCACTCGATGGCTTGCTAGCGCCTTCTTGACTGCCTCACGGTGCTCCTGGTCGGTAAAAATGGCACGCCTTACAGCGGTAATTGTATTTTTTTCAAATTTAGCAGAAACTCCTGCGACTCTCACGCCATTGACAATGAGTAATCCATCATCGATAATCGCCTGTACGCCAATTTTATGGGCAAAAGATAGAGCGCTAGTGCTTTTTCCTGTGCCGCTTGGTCCACTTAACGAATATACCTTCAAAGTCCTCCCCCCTCTTATGCTAATTAATCTTTATAGCTGTTCCTCATGCTTTGATAGAGATGTTTGATGAATCGGTTTACTCCATGATTCCCACTGAAAAACTATATAGTAAGTATAATACAACTTCTACATTTACGGAATTTACAGTAGGTTTCCCCAACATTAGGCAATCCATTTTCGCTAGCCTATGCGCACATCCTCTACATTATATAAATATTTTCTTTTTTCAGAATATCTGTCCCTTTCTTCGCTTTAGTATGATAAAATGTGAACTACTATTCTGTTATACAACTACAAGGAGTGTACTAGTCTTGAAAATCGTACCATCTAAAAAAATGTCATTATTTACACCAGCAATTTTCGGAGATTTGAAAAATTTTGCGAGAGAGCAGCAGGCAAAGGGCATGACTCTGATTGACTTAAGCTTAGGAAGCCCCGATCTTCCTCCACATGCCAAAATTCGCGAACATCTATCTTATCGAGCAGGTTTAGCTGAATCGTATGGCTATACACTTACAGGCACACAGCGTTTTTATGAGGCTGTCAGCCGCTACTATAAGCGCCGTAGCAGCGTTGATTTAGATCCTACTACTGAAATCATTCAAACAATTGGCTCTCAAGAAGGCTTAGTGCATCTTCCAATGGCCTTTTGTGATCCTGGAGACATCGTGCTATCGACAAACCCAGCATACGTTGCGTATGACGCAGGCATTCACTTAGCTGGTGCAACACCCTATTACATGCCTCAAACAGCTGACAACAACTACCTTCCAGACTTAGACGCTGTACCAGAAGATATTGCCCATAAAGCAAAGCTATTAATTTTAAACTTACCAGGAAATCCAGTACCAGCGATGCCATCCTTAGCATATTTTGAAAAAGTGATTGCCTTTGCTAAAAAATATAACATCATCGTCCTGCATGATGCAGCCTATTCTGAGTTTTATTTTACGGGCGATGGACCGATTAGCTTCCTTGCTACACCAGGTGCAAAAGAAGTAGGGATGGAAATTAACTCCCTTTCCAAAAGCTTTAGTTTGGCAGGAACACGGATTGCCTATATCGCAGGAAATGCTGAAATGATTGCGATTTTAAAGCAATTAAAATCGAATTTAGATTTCGGTATTTTTGAGCCTATTCAAGATGCAGCTGTCGTTGCCCTCGATCACGCTGAAGAAATTACAGCAAGCCTACGTGCAACCTTTTCTGAGCGTCATCAAACATTGATGAATGGCTTACAGGCACTAGGTTGGGACGCAGCACCTTCTAACGGTGGGATGTTTGTTTGGGCAAAGTATCCATATGATATGGATTGCACCGAACTCGCTTTTAAATTGATTGAGCAGGTTGGCATTGTTACGGTTCCAGGTACTGTATTTGGAACGGCAGGACAAGGTTATCTGCGCTTAGCACTTGTGCAACCAGCGAAAATCCTTCAGGAAGCTGTCGATCGTTTAGCGCAAGTACAATTACTACAAGAAAACTAACATAGAAAACCCTTCTAACAACATGCTAGAAGGGTTTTATTCATTAAATCCAAACATCATTTTCAGCAGTAAGCGCAGTTTTTTCCTCACCCGTATTTACTACCCCAGCAGGCTCTACGAGCAAAATTTTACACTCGGCTGCAGCGTAAGGTTTATGTTCAACTTGGCGTGGTACGACAAACATTTCACCCTCCTTTAATCTTACTTCTCCATCACGAAATTCAATGACAAGCTCCCCTTCAATCACCATAAACACTTCATCTGTATCATCATGTTTATGCCAAACAAAATCTCCGATTACTTTAACCAGTTTGAATTGATATTCATTCATCTCAGCAATTACCTTTGGAGACCAGTGCTCTTGGAATTTTGCAAATTTTTCTTGAAAATTAATAGGTATGTAGGTCATGCTATTTTCCCCCGTTCTTTTTTTCCTATTAAAAACACAGCTACTGTCAAGCGAAGTAGCTGTATCCTCTTATACATCATATTTTTGGTGAACGTCATCCTCATAACGGTTATAGCGCTGTTTAAATAGCTTGAATAGATGAGTCACAAGCACTTTAAAGATTGCATAACCTGGAATCCCCAAAATGACCCCAGGGACACCAAATAGCGAGCCTGCCGTTAATAATACAAAGATAATTGTAATTGGGTGAATACTGAGCGATTTCCCCATAATTTGTGGAGAAATAAATTTTCCCTCAATTAACTGAACAATCGTCCATACAATCGCTAGCTTAATCAACATCAATGGTGATGTGACAAGAGCGATAATAACGGCTGGTGTGATGGCAATAACAGGACCTAAATAAGGCACTACACTTGTAATCATCGCAAGGAAGCCGAGCAATAAAGCATATTTCATACCAATTATTAAGAAGCCAATTGTGACCATTGCACCAATACACATAGATACTAAAATTTGCCCTTGTATGTAAGAACTTATTTGCTTGTCCATATCATGGAAAATTTCAGTCACTTCTTTACGCATACGCGGTGGGCATACTTTCAGCATAAATTTCGGTAATTTTTCGCCTTCTTTTAGTAAATAAAACAAGATAAATGGTACGGTTACAAGCGATAGGACGATGCCTGTTAACGTTGATAGGAAACCCGTAATACCGGATGCTACACCCTGTGCTATATTTGTAGCCGTATCTTTCACAGTTTTTACCATATCAGTAGTAAAGTTTTTAACCACTTCATTGTAGTCAAAGTTAATTTTATCTAAATAATCGTTAAAACGTGAATGATTAAAGAATGCAACAAATTTTTCCGTAAACTTCATAAAATACTCTGGGAATTCCTGCACTAAGTTCGTAAATTGGTCACGTAAAAACGGATAAACCAACACAACGAGCAGTGTTATGACCCCAACTACCGCGATGTAGAGTATTAAAATACCCCAAATTCTTGGAATACGCCATCTAACCAATATCGCCAATAATGGACGTAATAAATAGTACCCAATGACAGCTAATACCCCTGGTAAAATGACGACTTCAAATAACACTTGAAGCGGGGTAAAGATAAAGGAAACTTGATTAAACATAAAAATAACACATGCAACTAATAATAAAATAACCAGCGTAAATAATAGGTTTCTACCACCTAAGAAACGAATAAACTTGGTTGCTAACAGGTTTGAACGTTCTTTTGGTCTTTCTTTTTCCATATATCCACCCCAATCAAAAAACTCTACCTTTATATTACAGGATAATGCTGGATTTTGCTAAACATCACTCCAGTGAAATGCCTAAAAAATCGCTTAAAAAGGCTTTGTTTTGTTCCACATCAATCACGATCGAATCGCCGGCATGGCTAAAGTTTTGGAATTGGTAGCTTCCTTCGATTGGAATCGTTGCTTTTTCAATGTTCACCTTGCCCTTTGATAGTAATTTTAGCACTTGTTGCATTTCTTCAGCAGAAGAATAATCGGTTGTAATATAGCCTTGTGCTGCCCCTACGAATTTTGGTAAATGCAATACATTCGCAGGTGTCAAAAGCTCATTTTTTAAGGCCTCTATGACCTTTTGCTGACGAGCAACACGACCGAAATCACCTTCTGCATCATGACGGAAGCGTGCATAGCCTAGTAACTCCTGTCCATTTAAATGATGTACACCTTGCTTCAACTCTACCCCAATATTTTCGGACATATCCTTCTCAACATCCATCTCAACACCATTAGGTGCTAAAATATCCACCAACGATTCAAAGTTTTTAAAATCAATAAGGGCATAATGGTGAATCGGTAAGCCGAACATATTTGTTAGTGTATCCTTAAGTAGCTGTACCCCATCTAAGTAGTACGCTGTATTAAGCTTATAGGATTGATAGCCAGGGATATCCGCATAAATATCCCGCATAAAGGATACCAGTTTAATATCGTTGTTTGATTTATTCCAAGATAATACCATCATCGTATCTGTTCGAGATTTTTCCTCGCCACGTGTATCGACACCGAGAATTAAGTAATTTTCAATATCGCCTTTTAACGTATCGCCAGAGAAATCCTCCTGCTCGACTTGTGTTTGATTGGCAAGCTTTAGTCCACTGCGGTACTGCATAATCGAGTAGCCTGCCACTACTATGATACACAGTAATAATAATGTGAAAATTGCTCTCCCTTTACGAAGCTTTCGGTTTTTAGGACGTTGTGAGCGTCTTGTATAATCTTGCTCTTCCATAATGACTAACTCCTCTATTTTTTTATAGTTAATGTAACGATTGATTAGCCGGAAAGTTTCATTTGTTGATAGAGGAAGTCCCAACTTCAACTATCTTATTGTTATTTTACACCCAAATGCTCAGTTTTTTCGCCAAACAATGCTATAATATTTTCACAAAAGAAAGGATGATGTACATGATAGAAAAAGCTACTTTTGCTGGCGGTTGTTTTTGGTGCATGGTTAAGCCATTCGTCGAGTGGGATGGTATACATAAAGTAACATCTGGTTATATGGGCGGTCATTTAGAAAACCCAACATACGAGGATGTTAAGAAAGGGACTTCTGGCCATCTAGAGGTCGTCGAAATTGAATTCGATCCAGCCATTTTTAGCTATGAACAACTGTTAGACATTTATTGGATGCAAATTGATCCCACTGATGCTTTCGGACAGTTTCATGATCGTGGAGAGTCCTATTCAACGGCCATCTTTACTTACACGGATGAACAAAAGAAAATCGCCGAGGCCTCGAAAGAAAAGCTTGCCACTAGTGGACGCTTCGATAAACCTATTGTAACCAAAATTCGGGATGCTGAACGCTTCTATCCTGCGGAAGACTATCACCAAGATTACTATAAAAAAGAAGCTAATCACTATCAGCAAGACCGTGCTATTTCCGGCCGTGATGAATTTATAACTAAGCATTGGGATCAATAAACAATTAGAGGTGCCTCAACCATTTCATTGAGACACCTCTCTTTTTTGTAAAAGCACGTGCTTGATCGAAAATTGTCCTAGATGGGTGTTTCTAAAAACGATTGTAACGCCTCAAAGAAACGTTTGCCGTATTTATCAAATTTCACTTCACCAATGCCGCTTATGTGGCGTAAATCGTCCAATTCTGCTGGCTTCTTGTCACATAATTCACGCAATGTTTTATCCGAGAATACTACAAATGGCGGTACTTTCTCTTCATCTGCAATTTCTTTTCGCAACACACGTAAATGTTCAAATAATGGATCATTATCTACCAGTTTTTTAACCGTTACAGCTTCTTTCCGCATGACCTGTCGTTGGCCAAGTAGTACTTCTTTGCCCTCGGCTGACACATAAATAGTTGGATATGTGCCGTGTTTAACAGCCAATAAACCCTCTGCAATTAGAAACTCAATAAAGTTCGAGACATCTTTAGACGAATAATGTCCCTTCAAAATACCATAGGTGGATAAACGAGCAAACCCAAATTCCGTCATTTTTTGATTTTTGGAGCCGATGAGTACTTGTGCTACCATCGTCTTGCCGAATTTTTGGCCCATCCGTACAACACAAGCCAGTACCTTTTGTGCATCCTCTGTCACATTCATCACGGTACGACCATCATTACAATTACTACAGCGACCACAAGGCTCCTCTTGTACTTCACCAAAATACGCTAAAATAGCATTTTGAAGACAGCCCTCTGTATGGCAATAGTCGACCATTGTTTGGAGCTTCGCTAATTCCTGTGGTATTCGTGCCTCGTCTTGCGATTGCTCAATAAGAAAACGCTGAGTTTGAACATCACCGGAGGCATACAATAATATACAAGCACTTGGAAGACCATCTCGACCAGCTCTCCCTGCTTCTTGGTAATAGCTCTCCATATTCCGAGGCATTTGATAGTGCAGGACAAAGCGCACATTGCTTTTATCGATTCCCATGCCAAAGGCGTTGGTAGCCACCATAATACGCGCCTCATCTTTTAAAAATCGCTCCTGCTCTGCCATACGTAGTTCCTCTGATAGCCCCGCATGATATTTGGCTACTGCTTCTCCAGTACGACTAAGCATGTCATAAATCGCGTCTACCGCCTTTCGTGTGGCGGCGTAGATAATACCGACTTCCTGTTTATTTTTCTGTAAGTAATTTTTAATATAACGTTCTTTATTTTCTCCAATTAGCACCGAAAGTGCCAAGTTATCACGCGTAAAGCCTGTCATCACTGTTGCATTTTCGTCAATGTTTAATAAATGCCGAATATCCTCACAAACAGCAGGTGTCGCAGTGGCGGTAAGAGCTAATACAGCTGGCTTCTGCGGCCACAGTGTAAAAAGCTTTTGAATGGAGCGATAACTTGGTCTAAAATCATGACCCCATTGTGAAATACAGTGAGCTTCGTCTACCGCAATTAATGGGACAGATAAATAGGACAATGCTTGAAGGAAGGAAGCACTTTCCAGTCGTTCAGGTGCGATATAAAGTAGTTTTAAATAACCAGCACTAGCTAGCTGCATCGTTTCATTCACTTCTTGTGCTGTTAATGTACTATTTATATAGGCAGCAGGAATATTAGCTGCTCGTAAAGCTTCCACCTGATCTTGCATTAAAGAAATAAGGGGCGATATGACAATTGTCAGCCCCTCAAGTATTAACGCAGGAATCTGATAGCAAATGGATTTCCCACCACCTGTTGGCATCACACACAGGCTTGATTGTCCATGTAATGTTTGTTCAATAATTTGGGCTTGTCCTTGCCTGAAGGCTTCATAGCCAAAATGATGCTGTAGCATTTGTCTTGCTTGCTCCATGCAAAGTTCACTCCTCAGTAGTAAGACGAAGTAACTTGTATTCGCCCTGTTCATTTTTCATAATTTCGTAAAGCATAATGGAATGGGCAAGAGCTTCCTGCCCTGCTGCATTGGTCAATACATACTCCGTTTTAGCTCGTACCTGAAGATGCTGATTCACTATACGAATATCTTGAATGTCTGTGTTCGAGAAATGAATCTTCGCTTGCTTAGAGGCATAGTAAGCAACCATGCCGCCCAGAGTGTCTTCCAATTCTTCTGACCCTACTATCGGCTCCATGACACTTGCATCTTGAATAGTTACAGCTCCTTTTAAATGCTTATGGAATGTATCTAAAAAAAGAATGATTTCATCTTTATTATACGCAAAAATATTTTCACCGTATTGCTCGAGGGCTTGCTGAACGGTTTCTTGATCCCCCTGCTCTATATAAGGATATAAATTTTTTGATTGGGATAGGCGTATACTCGCCTTCATGCCATCCTTTAACCATTTTTGCATAAATGGTTGAATTTCCTTTATCGGCAATATGTATGGTTGTGCTTCTCCTTGCTGCTGGCGGTTAAAATAAAGCCCCACAATTGCTCCGTTTTCCGCCTCCATCACCGGGCTCCCTAATGGTAGCTTTTCTTGTGTATCAATATAATAGGCAGCTATTTTATCTTGATATTTTTGAATCGTATAAGGTAAGCCATTCACGTAAACTGACAGCTGATTGAGCTCCCCTTCATACATTTTTGGAACTTGCACATTCGCTTTATAGGTCACTTGCAAAAGTGCAACATTATGTGCCGTTGACATGAAATGAACATTCGCTGCCACTAGCTTATCCTGACCAAATTTCACAAGGGCGGTTGGCTTTGAGGCTACCAGTGCGCCATTAGTTAAAATATAAAGCTCATCCTCCTTTTGCTGAATAATAATGCCTGCACCAACTCCATGCTCACCTATCACCTCAACCTCAGGCACTATCTTTTCTTCTTGCTTGGCCACTGTTTTTGTTGGCACCTCTGCTTTTTCTGCTTGAAACCAACCTGCACCAATTTGACTGTCACAACCTGTCAACAGCATGGCCGCCGCTCCTAATACGAGCATCTTTTTATACATACCTTCACCAAAACTTTCTTTTCAACTATCTCTCTTGTCTATCATAATCAAGGACTTAGGATGTTTCAAGTTTACATAATATAATTATTGTAATTAAAATAGTAGTAAAATACATTATTCCCTTCAGTTCTATTTCATTCTACCTATTAAAATTAATGGATTCTCCGATTTGCTATGAAAATGGATGGATTTTAGGCCTTCAAAATATTTTTGACAGAAAAAAAGACATGCATTTTGAATGGCAT
Source organism: Lysinibacillus sp. F12 (assembly GCF_057773605.1). Lineage (NCBI taxonomy): Bacteria > Bacillati > Bacillota > Bacilli > Caryophanales > Bacillaceae > Lysinibacillus > Lysinibacillus sp. F12. The sequence goes on along the minus strand of NZ_JBYMLP010000003.1, from coordinate 541,457 downwards.
GTCTTCTCGAATTAATTTTTTCGTAGTAGCCCTGTCGTGGCAATTATTCCAAGCATCAATGCTAGAAAGATGGCGTACGTCCATGTATGGTTGCCTGTCATGTCATAGCAAACGCCAATCAAAACTGGGATGATGGCACTTAACATAAAGCCACCTGAAAATACCATGGATGACCAGCTGTTGGCTTCTTGATCATTTCTAGCCTCATCAAGCGGTAACAATAAACCAATCGGAAATAGCCCACTTAAAACAATGCCGATAATAAATACGGCCAACCACAAATAGATCCCTGACATAAGCCATAATAATGTAAAACCTATCAGCCCAAAACAGCCTAACGCCAATACCCATGCTAATCGATTTGTCCATTTCTCCATAAGCATGGGCACAGCAATATTACCCATCATTTGTATAATCGACATAAATGTCAGCATTATACTCGCTACCTCAAGCGTCAAGCCTTTGTCCTGTAAAAGAGGTGTAAGCCACGACATCATTGAGAAAAACAATGAGGTTTGTAAGCCAAAATACAATGCGATCAGCCAAGCACGACCTGTTACCCAAGGATTACGTACCGGCTCGTTGTTGGCCGAATTTTGAACATCTGCCCCTTGTTCTTTTGGGATTACCCAGCTCCATATAATTAGTGAGACCATAGCAAGTATGGCCCAAATCCCTAGTGCTATTGTCCATTGATTATCAAAATAGTGATAAAAGTTCACAGTCAAAGCTGCACTTAATGTCGCACCAACGCCTATACCAAATGAGTAAATTCCAATAACAATCGTAAAGCGTTGAGGGAATTTTTTCTTACTATACGCATTTAATATAGGGCCAATCATCGCAATGGCCAAGCCAGCTGCAAAACTTGTAACCACTAATAAAAGATAGCTTTCTTGGAATAAGCGCAGCCCATTTGCGAAGACAAGAATAGCCATTAATAGCACGATTGCTAATTTTGTGCCAAGCTTGCGCTGAAATGGTACAGCAAAAGGAGCAAATAAACCCATGCAAAAAACAGGAATAGATGTCAGAAAGCTCATACTTGTATTGGATACGTGTAAATTTATCATAAGGACATTAAAGAGTGGTCCAATCGCTGTTACAGCCGGTCTCATATTTAGTGCGACTAAAAATATACTCATTACCACTAAGATAAGTGAAACGGTCCATTGTTTTTTATTCATTTGATTAATCCTCTCTGCTGCCAATCAATAGAAGAGTTTTCTTTTATTCTTTTACCATGTATTCTATAAATGGTCAATGATTGGGTAAGTGGTCCGTTCCCTACATATTTTCTGGAGACTCAATACCCAGTAAAGCTAGTGACTCTTTTAAGACGATTCCTACACAATGACAGAGCGCAAGACGTGAAGCTTGCTGGGCATCATCGGCTAATATTTTTTGGTGTGCATAATATTTATTGAATAAGCGCGCTAGCTGTAAAGCATATTTCGCGATGAGCGATGGGTCAGCCTGGTTAAATGAGGCGTCTACCACTTGCGGAAATTGTTCCAATAATAAAATGATTGACCAAGCCTGTTGTCCTAGTGGAGCATATGACTTCAATTGAGAAGGCACATTTCCCTTTGCCAAGATGGAGCAAATACGTGCATAGGAATACTGTACGTATGGCCCCGTTTCTCCTTCAAAATTCATCATTTGCTCGATGGAGAATTCTATATCGTTTAGACGATGATATTTTAGGTCATTAAAGATTACCGCTCCAACTCCTACTTGCTGAGCCACTCGCTCTTTCTGCTGTAAATGAGGGTTTTTGTCTTCTATATTACGCTTAGCTGTCGCAATCGCCTCGGCTAAAACATCAGCTAATAATACCACCTTGCCTTTACGTGTCGACATTTTCTTACCATCTTTAAGCATCATCCCAAATGGTACATGCTGCAAATCTTTTGCCCAGCCATATCCCATTTTTTCAATCACCTGAAATAATTGTTTAAAATGAAGAGTTTGTTCATTACCCACTACATAGAAAATTTTGTTGGGTTGATACTGTTGCTGTCGGTAAAAGGCAGCAGCCAAATCTCGTGTTGCATAAAGTGTAGCTCCATCTGTTTTTGTTATTAAACATGGAGGCATTTCCTCCATCTCCACTACAAATGCACCTTCCGATTCCATAAGTAACCCTTTGTTTTGTAGCTCTGTTACAACCTTTGTCATCTTATCATTGTAAAAGGCTTCTCCAGTAAATTCATCAAATTTGATGCCTAGCAGCTGATAAATAGTCTGAAATTCATCTAATGATACATCACGGAACCATTGCCACAACGCTAAAGCCTCTGAATCACCATCTTCTAATGCTTTAAAGGCAGCACGTGCCATTTCATTTAGTATAGGATCTTGTTCAGCCATAGTATGAAATTTAACATAAATCTTTAATAATTCCTCTATAGGGGATGCTGTAATGGCTTCCTTATCACCCCAATTTTGATACGCAACGATTAGCTTGCCAAATTGGGTGCCCCAGTCCCCTAGATGGTTAATACGAATAGCCTGATAACCATTTTTCACTGCAATATTGGCTAAGGCATTACCAATGACGGTTGAACGTAAATGTCCCATAGAGAACGGTTTAGCAATATTGGGCGAAGAAAAGTCAAGGACGACACTTCCCCTTTCTGCTTGATTCGTACCATAGTTTTGTTGTTCCTGCATGATAAGACCCAACACTTGTTGTGTCACTTTTACTTGATGAAGAAAAATATTGACATAGCCACCGACAGATTGCACCTGATGGATTATCTCATTTTGTAATTGGCTTGCGATGTCTATTGCAATTTGTTGAGGGGGCTTCTTCCATATTTTAGCCAAGGTGAAGCAGGGAAATGCCATATCGCCCCTTTCTAAACTTTTTGGTTTTTCTAGTAATTGTTCCACGTCTTGAGCTGTTAGCTGATGATTTAAAATTTCAGCAATACTTTTTGCAATTTGTTGATTCATGTATATCCTCCTCTTTTTTCAATAAAAAAAGCCCTCGCCTCTATAATTAGAGACGAGAGCATAGTAATCCCGTGGTACCACTCTAGTTGCCATTCATAATGACCACTTTCCATTGTTAACGAGGTGACGCCCCGCTATTCTCTACTCTTAGTTCGAGAACCTTCTCCAAAGTGCGCTTCATTCATGGTTTCTGTATTAGGCTCACACCATCCCTAACTCGCTTTCCAGTTGTCCCATCAATTACTCTCTTTTTCATCGAATTTTTCTAAGATTTTGACATATTTTACAGGAGTCTTCGCTTGGCGTCAATGCTTTTTGTATGAATGAATCATTGCTTCAGAGCGTTTAGAGAATTTTGCATAGGCAGCACTGATTGCTTCTGCATTCGTCTACACAAGTTACAGACGGCATTCCAAACGATCCACCATAAAAAAACGCTCCTCATTTAGAGGAACGTTCTTTTTCTACATAATGAATGACATCTGCCATGATGGCATACATCTCTTTTAACTTCAGTTGCTTATTGTCTTTCACTTTCTTCGCTACTTTTTCCGAAACAATTTCTTTATCAATTAAACTTTCCCAGCTATTTGCAGTCGATTCACCGATGAGCACATCTGCCAAATATTGTGCCAGCTCATCTCGCGTAATAGCTTCATCACCCGTGCTATATACCTTATTAATAACAATCTCCAGCTTATCTTTTTTATCGGCTGTACTCTCTGCGCCGGCACGTAGCATACTTTCTTTCAACATTTTAGCAAACTTAATTTTCGTTGCTTTACTGTCGACCTTTAAATCATTATCATAGCCGCCAACAACAAGTCCATAGTTAATTAACGTTTGAATGGCTTCATCATACCATTTGCCCTGATAAGGATAGTTCACAGAAAATGAATCGACATAGGCACCTTGTTTATCCAACTGCTCTCTTAATGTAGCAATTAATTTCTTATCCTTGCTCATTTCTCTAAAAGTAACATCTTGTTGAAGAGCTAGTGCTGCCGCTGTCCCTGCCGCTTCACCAGTCACCATACCAGTTGGGACAATACGGGCACTTCCCGCTGCTAAAGATGAATAACCTGCAGAGCGTCCCACAACAAGTAATCCATCGATATCCTTTGGTACTAGAGATCGGAATGGAATCGCATATTGCTTTGGCGCAGAAATAACATACCCATAATCATGTGGTGTTTGAGCCTGCACATCTACTGGATAAGAGGCAATCCCAATACTATCCCAATGATCACGATTCTGCCAAATATCGGACATTGGTAATTGATATTCAGCCCAAATATGTCTAGTTTCTCGTACATAAAGCTCTTCCGGGAAGCTGACAATTTCTGCTTTTTCAAATCCGGGGAAGTTTTCCTGTAAATATTTTAGTACATGCAATGTTTCTTTTTTACCTGCAGCTATGGCAGCCTGCTTCGAATTCTCATTTAAACCATCAATTCCGAAAATTTGTAATGCATTAATAAAATATTCATCATCCACTCGGGCTAAATTTAACCCTCTTAATCTTGTACCTTCTTGCAAAGGTTTATATTCATCATGAAGCTTTGTAAAGCCCCACATTACGGTATGATTCAAGTTAGCCCCGCCAAATACATCTGACTTAGCCGCTTTTTTTACTTGATCCCAATCGACATTTTTCAAGTGAAGCATTAATGTTACAGCCATGCGCTTATCCTTTATTCCAATATCTTCTCCACCAACAAAGAAAGGAACTTTAGACATCGTCGCAAAATCTGCATCCTGAGTAGCATCTATGAATGATTTTCCTTTAACGACATATGTACCGTATTCATTTTTTAGCTCAACAGAATTTAGTTGTTGTTGTTGAAGATTCGTTTTAACTACTTCCGTTTGCACCGACAATGTTAAATTGGGTTCCTCATCAATCAGCTTTTTAAACGCTGCTTTAGCTCCGACGATACCAAAAGCATCATTGCCTCTCACTAGCTCATGCCATTCTTTAAAAATACCTTCACTGATGGAGTTATTATGACCATCACGTGGAATATCTAGAAAATTTAGCATCCCATATGTAAATAATCCACCCAATTCTTCACGTTTTTCTACCAATAAGGTTTTAGCTCCATTACGAGCAGAAGCAACAGCAGCAGCGACACCCTCAGGCTCACCACCAATGACAATCACATCATATTCAGACTCTATATTGTTGATGGGTACTGGCTTTTTATACTCATCCACTAATTTATTGTATGCCATAGAGTTCGTTATTTCTTTAATAAAGTAGTAGCTTCCAAACCCAAGTAAAACTACTAGGATAGCAGTGGCTGTCCATAATACGCCTTTACCCATAATAAACCTCCGATAGTTAATATTTCCAATAACATGTTTATTTTATCATCATTTCTGCCACTTGAAAGAGCTGAATGTCCTATTGATTTTTTGCCTACAACCATAAGGCATATCATTTTCTACAGTATTTTTCTATGAAATTATCGTGTATTCCATCATATAAAGGATTGGGATATTTTTCCGATTTGCAGACAAGGTTTGTTTCATCACTTATAGTAAGCAGTCAAAACGGGGATGTGCTTGCGGGCACAAGTAGTTGATCAGGATACATTGTACCTGATAAAAAAACAGTCAGAATCATTTTAATCTATATTTTTGTCGATAAGCAACTAAAAACCCTTTGGTAAATGATGTAAATTCACTATTCTTTTTCAAAAATAGTTAAATACACTACTAAGTAGACGCATCAACTTCAAATAAAGTTACAGGACAAAAAATATTTTTCGATAACCTTTAATGAGCTAGTTTTATCCGTCACCCCTACCATTTTACTTCTATTTTTTATTTTACTATGATATATTTTCTATTAGGAAATAATTCCCAATTATCCGAACAATGGTCTTTAGGATTAATAAATGAGGTGCTCTTGTATGGATCGATTTGAACTTACTTTTAAAAATAAAGCTGTACGAATCTGGTTTTACACTGTATTCCCTGCCATTATATTAGCGATTATTTCTATTATTATTTTACCTAATGAGCAACATAAATATGTTTCACTAGGTTTGTCACTCATGCCAATCCTATATTTTATTTGGTTTATTTTTTATACTAAAAAGAAACGCAAATAATAGTTAAACCCTCTATATATAAACCATTCGACCATGTACCCATTCCAGATATAGGGAACAGAGTAAATAAAAATTGACTGGCTAAAGTTCCATACAAAACAGAACGTAAACCAGCCAATTCAGCTTAAAACGCAACCTTTAAGGGTTGATGACCTCATGATGGTGCCCCTTTAAGTCTACCCTGTAATTTCCAAAAGTCTTTTTTCTATCTTCTGAGCTTAAATTGCCAAATCTATTATAACCGAAAATATAGATGCCATTATCATTTATTTTCCAGTTATAGGCATTACCTATCGTATCAAAACCATAATAAAAACCTGGCATGCCTAAATAATCAGAAACCCATTGTCTATTTGCTCGTGTTGCATATTTTAAATTACTTGTTTCAGGCGCATTTACTATCCCCCGCTCATATCTTGTTAGATAATATACATGATTCTGATAAGGTTTTACAGCTTTAATCGGTGCTTTTTCTACGGCTACTCTTGAAATGGCTTGTCCATCCACATAATATAAAATAAATTCTTTTGTAGTGCTGTATGCGTAGTCCATATAAAAATTGCCCATATCCGTTTTAATCCAAATATCTCCTAGTTTAACTATATTTTCATCCTCAATAAATTCCTCATAAACAAAGGGTTCAAAATCAGAAAAATAATTGCTATAGAATAATTGACCTTTTTCTTGCATCACAGCCATAAAACGATCGCTATAGACAATAGATTTCCCCTGAAATAGCCATTCACAAATGCGAACAAGTCTAAGGTTTTCAAGCTCCGTAGCATTTACACCCCTGATAATAATCAAACTATATGGTTGCTGGTTTTCATTCTTCAAATAGACTACTTTCTTATTAAATGCCTCCCCTATATATCTTAGAGGAATATAGGTTGTATTATGATGCAGGACTGCAGAAACGTCCATTTGAATCGAATCGCCATTCACATCTACTGCCTTGTTCCCTATTTTCAAGGTTATAGTTTTATCCGAATTTTTAATGGTTATGGTATTATTTTTAGGGTTGAAATCTACCCTTGCACCAAATCCTTCAGAAATAAAGCGAAGTGGTACTAAGGTTCTTCCATCTATTACAATTGGCTGTATGGCAGAAACCATATTACCATTAACAAATGCCTTTGAGCTTTCAGGCGACAAAATGATACTGTTATGAAGGTCATTTTCTGTAATATCATTATAAAGTTCAAATAGATTTGCTGCCTGCACAGTTAGACTAACAGGAACAATTAATAAAAAAATTACTACTGTACTGATAATGTTTCTTCTCATTTTATAGTCCCCAATACGTTTTGCATATTTTCAATTTACTACTACGTTCGCATTTTCCAATATAAGCTAAATTATACACTTTTCTATTAAGAGTTGCTACGTTTAATGGCTATTGCTCTGACCTTCGAGAGTGTACAAGCTATAGCAGATTAATGCTTTTTTGGGGCGATATGGGGCTGAATTGGGGCTAAAAATATTGCCTTGCAGGGTATAAATGGGAATAGCTAATGTAAACTTGAAATTTTGTATCTTTATTATCTTTTAAATTTTTTTGGTTTTTTGATGCTACTCCATTTAGAGTGATTTTTTTGTTTATAAAAACTATTCATTTCCCCCATAACTGAATTTTCCCTACCTCCCTCTTTCTCTAGTATGTTAAAAAACGAGTGTTTCGAGACTGTTTTACCCTCCGTATGAGAACAAATATAAAAAGCATGTTTTGACCCATCTTTTTACAAAACATGCTCATTATCTTTAGTGTCGACACTCGTTAGTTCAACAACTTCATAAATCTAAGATTCCCTTTCGTAAAGCCGGCTTGTTGTCCATTCAAAAGTTCTTTCATCCATCATTGTCTAAAGATATACCTTCACCATTACCAAAAATATTTTGCGAAAATTTTACCTCCAGTTCAGGGACAATGCTAGAATCTTGAATCGGTTTATCATGTTCATTATTGAAAACTTGACTCATCCTCGTCATGATACTTTTCACAGTCACAATATTTATGGCCATGATCGCAGCACTGGGTAAATGAATCGTCCCGGCATACGCCTGAAATAGGGATGCATGGATCAAAATTATGATTTTGAAGTACTTGGTACGGACGCATCATATCATGATCTTCATGTTCAATAATATGACAATGCCATACATAAGTTCCCGTAAACGGCCCAAAGCGTGCAATGATACGGGTAACTTCCCCCGGGTTTGCACGTACGGTATCTTTCCAACCCATTTCATTCAGATCCGGTTTCTTTGCTTTCCCTACTTTGATGATATTCCCATTTTCATCTACGGTAATTGGTGCTCTATTGAGAATCTGGAATTGAACTAGATGCAAATGTATCGGATGGGTATCTGCGGTTAAATTATAAAGTTCCCAAATTTCTATTGTTCCATTATATGGTGTTTCTGTAATGGGATCGACCCACATCTTGTTATTGAGTTCAAACAACGGTCGGCCATATTCATCAGTAGTTTCAACTAAAAAGTTTTCTCTTACATATATAGCATCTTTAGGTTGAAGTTTTTCTAAACAACTTAATGTTTCGGGTACTGTACTTGTATCCGGTTGGGAAGATTTTTGTTTAACTTTAAATTCCATAATTTGCGAAAGATCTGGAGAAGGAGGAACGCCACCAGGAAAAGGTGCCGGAGCATCATTAGTCAGTATGATATTCTGCCCTCTATGTTTTGAAAAATCAATGATTACATCTGCTCTTTCTGCTGGAGCCAATATGATTTCAGAAACTCGTACAGGTTTTTCTAATAATCCGCCATCCGTACCAATTTGAATAAAATCTTGACCTGAACTCAATCGCATACGGTAAAAACGAGCATTAGAACCATTGAGGATTCGAAATCGGTATTTTCTTGGTTCAACTCTAAGATAGGGCCATATTTTTCCATTGACTAATATTGTATCTCCAACAAAACTCGGAACAACCGATGGATTCGGAAGATCAGGATCTATTGGTGGTGGTGGTTGTGATGCAGGTGGTGGTTTTTGTCCGGGCTGGGAAGGATAGAACAGTTGACCGTCATCATAGAAAGAACGATCCTGGATAACTAATGGAATTTCAAATTCACCTTTGGGCAAATTTAGTTTTTCTTCTTCCTTATCTCGAATTAGGTAAAACCCTGCTAACCCGGCATATACATTTAATCGAGTGATTCCAAGGGCATGGTCGTGATACCAGAGAGTTGTCGGACGCTGACAATTTGGATAGTAGTAAACTTCATGTAGGAATTTGCTGCCAAAGTTTTCGAAGTTTTTGGTAAACCATGCTTCGGGATATCCGTCATTTTCAGGGCGAACACGCCCCCCATGCAAGTGAACTACCGTTCTAACAGGTGGTTGACTAGGTTCAGCACCGTGAACAGTAGTATCCACTGGCAGAAGGTGTGTAAAAGGTAGTTTATTTTCCCACTTTACAAGAATGGGATGGTCCCTGAGAACATCAAATGTCGGCCCAGGATACAAACCATTATATCCCCAAACTGTTGTCGGTGGTAAGGCCCGATGTAGCTTTTGTTTTATCTGCTCCATCAACACTTCATAGTAAGGGATTCCATCACGTATTCCAGTTGGTTTAATAGTAGGTGGAATTGGTAATGCGTCAATAAACTTTTTTAATTTCAAATTTAATTGCCTCCTTATCAATAATTAATAGTCATTGATAGTCATAGAATCAATATGACTTACTTTATTAAATGTATAAGCAGATAAAAATGTTTAGGTAAAGGAGGAAGGGCAACATAAAAACTCAATTTTCTTCTACTAAGACGCCTTATTTGAGTTGAAGGTAATTATTTTTATTGAGATAAATGTTTGTAATCAAATATTTCAATTTTGAAACCGAGAGTACATTTATCTTTATCAATCTAGACACTATAACAGGATAAAGAAATTCTTACCTTAACATCAACTATACTTTTCGAAAGACTTTTAATTCTTACTGGAATAAATCAAGTAATCTTGCATCGCCATATAAGGCAATTTACTTTTTTATACAAAAAAAGTCCCCTTTCCACCATGTTCGTCCGACTTTATCTACAAGCATCCCTGTTACGATCGACGGAAGATACGTAGCATCTACATGAAATCCTATAGCAATTCCAACCTCCGATAAACCATGACCATCTGAGTAAATAAATAAAAATAAGATATGTTTCTGTGGGACTTTTAGATAGTCTCTTGATCTAAGTATATCTCTGCTAGCACTCGGTGTACTGAATGTCAAAAAAAAAAGCATCTTTTTAAAGCTCATAAATAAAACCAGATACTCATAAAAAACTTTAGGAGTACCTGGTTATTTTAATGAGAATTCCCCTATTTGCTTTATATAAAAGCTTTTTAGCGAAATACTCTTTTATTTTATTGTTGCTTTGAAAATTCCACCAAATCCTGTGACATTGTACCAATTTCATCTGCCGAGGCATTCAATTGTTCTGTAAGAGCCGCCTGCATTTGCGCAAGCTCACTAATTTTATCCATATAGTCAATAATTGTATCAATAGAAACCTTTATTTGCATTAAACTTGATTCAATATTACCTGTTGCCTTAGCCGAATTAACTGCTAATTTTCTTACCTCTTCAGCTACTACACCAAAACCTTTTCCTTGTTCTCCTGCACGTGCGGCTTCTATTGCAGCATTTAACCCTAGTAAATTTGTCTGATCTGCTATCTCTCGAATAAAATGTGATATAATCTGTGTTTCATCTGCTACCCCTTTCGCATCATTGGCAGCTTCTGTAGTTTTTTCCTGTGTGTTCGCCAGTTCCTGTGCCTGCATAGTAATAGAATTAATGCCATCAACCATTTGATTAATAGAAGCTGATAATTCCTCCATACGTGTCATAGTTTCTTGCACATTTTGCTCTTTCTTTTTTTCATGTGTAATATCTCGAATAGTTCCTGCCACTCGCAAAGGAGCTCCCTCATTATCACGAAGCGTTGTACCGTTTGCATGAAACCAGCGATATTCACCTGATTTTAATTGAAGGCGATAATCTACTTGAAATGGCGTACGCCCAGAAAAATCTAATAAATGGGCACTAAACGCATCTAATGCAGGCTGCTTGTCCTCTGGATGCAAGCGATCACTCCAAGAGCTCATAATATTTGGAAAATCATGTTCATCCTTGAAGCCCAATGTTCTTCGAAATTGTTCACTCCACCAAAAGGAATTCTGTGGATTTAATGGATTACCTTGATCTACAATCATATCCCATGGCGCTTCTACCAGAGCTTTATTAATTAAATCATAACGTGTTACATATCCCTGTAATTTTTCCACGTTTATTTTTTTATCATGAATATTCATCATCAAACCAATGATTTGATACTGATCATCTTCAAGATGGGAAGCCATTCCTGTAGTCTGTATCCAGCGCTCTTGACCGTCACGACAGCATATCAAATGCTCCATATTAAATCGAGTTTGTGTTTCTAAACTCTCCTCTAGCATCTCTTTAAAATCAGAACGATGCGCCTCTGTAATTACCTTCAAAAAATCTTGAAAACTGTCTTTAAGAGCATAACTATCAAACCCTAAGAGCTCTTTTAATTCTGACGAAGCTGTGAAAACATTGTTTGAATCATCCAAGCGTCCGTTTAATACTCGTAATTCCCAAAGACCCATTTCATTACTTTTCAATACATTACCCAATTTTTTCTGCAATTGATCTTCAGATTCTTTCCGAAGCCTATTTACTTGATTTAAATTATGTACTAACTGGTTTAATTCCTCATCATTTGTTGAAGCTAAAGTATACTCAAAATCATATTGACCCTGTTTAGCCATTTGCAATTGAGCCTCACTCAACTTAATAAGATCGCCAATTGTTATGTTCCGTTCTTTTTTTAAAAACATTCTTAGTTCCCCTTCGATAGTGTATAGATTACATGACTAATTCAAGAATCATTAGTTATAAAACTAGAATCATATTTCGTGTTTTTCTCATTATAACCGAAAAAATAGTTAAAAAGCACTCGAAAAATAATATATTTTTTAGATGCACTATATTCCTTATAACGGCTACCTCATTTACTTTAAGAACTATATATTTTTTTGAATCTGTATCCAAATACTCAAATTACTAGTGAATTCCCAGGAATTATGATAAAAAGAGATTTTTTTGATTACTTCTTTCGGGCTATCCAACGCGAAACAAAGGAATCTTTTTAAATACATACTAAATCAATGCTATATTCATATATTTTAATTGAATTTGTCATTGAAGGTTTATTAAAAGAATTGAATTAGTGTGTTATCAAAATTCGATTATATATTTGTTAAAAAAAATTAATATAGAGATAAAAATATGTAGATACAAGTATTAAAGTGTGTTATTTTAAATGGTAATAATAGTCAAAGGAGGAGTTTACTGTGAGCAAACAAATGTTAGCAAAGGGCAAATTTTTCAAGGGGAAAACGCATAGCTAGCCCTCTAAACTGCGGAACCCCCTACTATTGAGAGGGGTATTATTTTGAGCCAATCACCAACAGAATTTTTCATTCGTAACTTCGAACATGGAGATATGCCTTTACTTGGTGAGTTGTACCAATCAGTAACAGCAAAAGACAACGCGACATTTTGGTGGGTCGGGGACGAAGATAATTGGAGTAACGTTTATTGCGCATTTGAAGATGGGAAAATGGTCGCTAAGGGGCAAGTTAGCATCATTAACGTTGTTCCTCCAGGTCGTTCAAAAGAGAACAATCACTCTATATATATTAATCTGAAAACCATTTCTGAAAGAGAACAGGACATTACGTTGCTCGACAAAGTCTATCAATATCTTTTAACAAGAGCAAAGCAATTAAAGGTAACTTTACCTCAAGAATACGGAACAATACTTTGTGTAGGTAACGATTCGAAAGAAACAGCAAACAATCAGTTTTTTATCCAAAAAGGATATCTCCCTCTGAATAGTTTGTATAGCATGAATCGAGATTTGACTGAACCGGTTGTGGAGTTAAAACTTCAGGAGGAGTTTCAATTCTCACACTGGAGCATGGAGACATCTAGCGAGGAAAGAGATTACCTTAATATTGAAGCTGAAATTTGGCCAGATGCTCCACTTGGTCTTAATAGATTGTCTGAATACAAAAAAAACAAGCTATGGACATCCATGGTCATACGTCAAATAGACACTATTGTTGGCGGACTAATGACATGGCAGGAAGAAGACTACGGTGTAATTGAGGACGTTTTTGTCCGTGAACCATGGAGAAAGCGTGGAATTGCAAAGTTTACGCTTACACAGGCTTTGAAATATCTTAAGTCTCATAAGCTACAAAAAGCCACTCTCATGGTACTAACGACAAATAAATCAGCCTTATCTCTATACGAATCGGTTGGCTTTTATACGGATAAAGAAGAGATAAGATACTTCACAAAACTCAATTAGGTAACAAAAAGAGGGGTAGGCTGCCCCTTGAACTGACTCCTTCGGGTTAGACAAAACAAAAAAGCATCTTCAATTGAATTTAGGGTAATGTATCCTAATATCAATCGGAGGTGCTTATTTTTATGGGAACGAGAGGAAGTCATCGGCAAGAAGTAAAATTAAAATCAGGTGATGAAGTTACAAGGTATTTCTACAAAGGTGATGATTAATACCATGTGATGTTTTTTAGCTCACTAGTAACGGACAGAAGCCGATTTCATTAAACCAAACCTGATGTGCGTATTGAGCTATTTCCCACTATACTTCTTTATGAAGGCAAGCGTTTTCCCAAGTGTTTGTTCAGCGTGCGTAGTAGTAAAATCAAATTGATACTCATGACCTAGGTCAGAATTTGTTCCTTCAAATAAAACACTTTCTACTTCCACCCCATTCTTTTTGAGAACATCTATAAGCTCTGTTGATTGTGGGGCTAGTGGATCTGCATCTCCAACTGTCAAAAAGGTAGGTGGGTAATTAGGTGTTACATGTTTAACTGTAGACATCTCATCTATTCTAGAGTAAGACTTGAAATCTTTTGTTCCTGTATATGCCCAAAATACTGATTGGATACCTTTTTTTATTATTGGAGATGACTGAGCACCTATTTTATCCATGTTATAAACCCCACAGAATAAAAGAGCACCTTTTAACTGTTTTTTATCAACTGTAGGTTGAATATCCATTGATTTTGCTAGAGCTTCATTTGTTATTATCGCAATGGTTTGACTGGCAATTTGTGCACCTGCTGAATCACCGCCAATAAATAAATGATTCATATTGCCGCCATATTTCGAAATATTATCCTGTAAATATTTAAGAGCTTGGTTAGTTTGTATGATTGGCCCCGGATATTTTTGTACCGGTGCAATAGCATAGTTTATATTTGCTACAACATATCCTTCATTGGCTAATGCCATTCCATATTCTTGCGTTTGTTCCTTACTACCTGATACAAATGCACCACCATGTATCCACATAATAACAGGGAGTTCTTCCTTCATATTTTTCGGATAATAAATATCTAAAAGACTATTCTCAATTCCATGTTCATCATAAACAATATCTTTTTCAACATGGACTTGCCTTTTTATTGTTTCAATGTCCTTAGGGGATGCAAAAGAATCAGATTCAAAAAGCTGCTTGATAATAAAGGTATTAAGTACAGGTGTAAACTGACCAATTATAAATATAAGCAATATAGGAATGACAATAATATAAACGGGAATCATCCATCGCTTTTTTTTCTGATAAAATCTTTTTTTAGTTTTCAAATTGAATGAACACCTTACCTCACTTCATTATTATATGAAATTCACTTGACGGAAAAAGAAGAGGGTGGATACGCCCTACGTTATGCAAAAAAGATCAGCGTCCTTTAAACTCTGATTTTCCTCCTTCTTTTTTTCCGCCCACACAATATTTATCTAATTAGATGAATGAGTCTAATTTAGATATTATTGAACCTCATACAAATGAATTATATCAGATTTCAACCTTCAACCTTTAGAAGAGAATATTATGTATGTGGAATAGCAATGTGGAGTACCTAGGCTTTTTGAGTTTTTCATGATACTGTCTATATTTTGTATGAAGCTCCTTATCTACTTCATCGATAGAATTCTTCTCAGAAACTTCTTCAGTTTCAGCATTGACCTGCGTGTGGATACAAGAATGTTGTAGAAGTATAGATATTTTTTGTATTTGTTATAATTGGCTAACCATCTAACATTCTATAAAGGTAATTTCATTTCGGTTTAACAACCTTTTTTTTAAAAAAAGTTAAAAAATTATTCACGTTCATGCATTTCAACTATACATAACATTAAAAAAAGGCAGTAACGATGAAGGACCAACCTTTGTCGTTACTGCCTTTTTTTGAATCACTAGTTATTGTGTATACGAAATTTTATATATCTTTGTTTTGACAGCGTTTTAAGGGTAGTCTTACTACCTGCAACGTGTATAAAATCGCATAACCAAACATGGTTTCACTGCAGAATTAAGATGAAACAGAAAATAAGGAATATTTAGTCATTTTTACAAACACTTTCTATTAAACCTCAATAATGTTATTATTGTAATAGTAAATAATATGAATAATTTACAATTAATAAAAAAATTTACAGTATATACTTATAAGGAAGAGGCGAAAAAATAATGATTCATAATAGTTTATTCAAAAAGACATTCACAACATTTTGCTGTTCTGCATTATTAGTTGGTGGAGTAACTATGTCGGCAATTTCTACTCAAGCAACTGAACTAACAAATGAAGAAGAATTATATTTAAATGAATTAGGATTTAATAAAGATAGTGATTTTTATAAATTACTGCATGCAATTGAGCAACTACCATCTGAAAAGCAAAGTGCTGAAGAAGTCGCAGAATGGTTATCAAACCATTCTGGTTTAACAATCACAGCTGAAGGCGAATATTTAAACTTTGGTTCCTTAGAGCAAATTGGTGAAAGTGAAGTTCAAATTCCTAATATTTCAGCTTACTCGTTTTCAGTTATAGAAATAGCTGCATGCGTCGGAGCTCTTGGAGGACTTATTCCTGTAACAAAAATCCTTAAAGTTCACAAATTATTAGACACTCTTGGTGGTGCCACTAAAGTAATGCAACAAGTTCTTACAAATTATAAATATTATCGTAAAGACAAGGGGTATAGCCAAACTAAAGCTCTAAGTCAAGCTCTAGAAGATTTCTCTGTTGCTAGTAAGTTATCTTCAGCATCTAAACAATTATTTATGGATTTCTTTAATATAAGTGCAATCATAGGATCTTGTGGACCTTTATTTTCATACGAAAATAATAAACATGAAGATGAAAATTACTTCTTTAATGAACGTGCTTTAAAGAATTTAGCTTAACACTGAATGGTTAAAAGTGGAAATTTATTAATTCTACTTTTTTTCCTATACTTAAGAAGGAGTTTAACAAATGCGAAGTTACTTACTTTACTTTTTATTACTACTAATAATTCTACTAGCAATGGTTGATACTTGGGGCGAAACCAATAAAACTATTATGTATGGAGTTGCGCTTATAAGTATCGTTAGCTTAATAATTATAAAATCATCAGAAAAGAGTAAAAAATAAAAATTTCAAAAATCTAAAGACAGTAGGGACAATGTATTATCCCTACTGTCTTTAGATTTGAATAACCAATTCGTTACTCTTAATAATTATAGTTTACTTATTTTCACTTATAGTTTTTTCTTTACAATTCGAGCAAAGCAACAACAAATATAACTGCTTATTTTTTTGAAAAATAACAACTAAATATTCGTAAAGGTCATAGGAATCTCCTCCCAATGGGAGTGTGGCCACACTCCCATTGGGAACACTATTTAGAGAAAATTAAATCGCCAGAGGTCAAAAATCGGATTCCGATTTTATGCCATTAAGCACACCGAATTTTTGAAGGTGCGTAGAAGGGCACTCTGAAATTTAATGGTGATTATTCTGGCTACCCTTACAACAAAATTTCATTCCTTTTTCAACCGGTATACCTATCATTTCGTTCTCCATATAGTTCTACTTTGTTATGTATACAATATCAAACCCTCCCGTATACCGTTCCAACCCAAGTGCGACGCGCTTTTCGAGTGTGCTGTAGCACACTCTTAATCCTGCACGTTATACTTGGCTCTTTTCACGCAACTAAGATAACTCTTAGTACCCGATCCTTGCATGTTGTAAAAACTTATACTTTTTGGGATACTTTTTCCAAAAGCCCTCTAATTCTTTTATATTGTTTTCCTGTCTCTTCAATCTCTTCCCTAAAAACTTCTGTTACTAAGATACGTGCAATTGGTTTTCCGACATTAACAATATCACCTGGTTGGATGTTTAAATCAAGTAAATACTTAGGGATATGCCATGTGTACTTTTTAGGATTGATTTTAACGTATTGATCACTGGCTGAAATGGCTGCATCTAATGAGTGATATTTGATTGTTTCTAAATAGCCGTGAGACAACCCTAACTTGTCCTCTGCTTTGATTTTTTTCAATGACTCATATATAACACCTACAAAGGCTTTAAAGCCCATTAAAAAACCTGTACGGGTTTGATAAAGTTTTTTTTAACGATTGTAAAGATTACTTTTCTTATCAGACGCCTGCTTAGTAGACTTCTTTATATCTTTTATTGTTATCATTTAAAAAACTGCTGTACGGTCTGGTAAAATTTAAAACTGGGGCAAAAAGCCTCAATGCGGTGCTTACCTACAGACTGAAAACTCGCACCAGCATATTGAGTACATTAATGGTCTGTTTCACCGTTGATTTAGCAGAGTCTTTTACTTCTATGATATTATCTCGAATATCATGGGTTAGCCCAGTTACTTTGTCATCCAATTTTTGTTTGAAGATTACAGAATAGTAAATTCCCACAGCGTTAAAGTACGTTATTCTATAATCTGACCCTTTAGATGAAGAAAGACGCATTCCTTAATAAAGAAATGCGCCTGCTTCTTGAAGTTTTGTTCACCATATAAACTTTTGCAGAATACAAAGGCGTTAGGATTTCTCTCCAATTATACTCAGGATCACATTAGCTGCTTCTAACGCACCACCAGCTTTCCTAAAGCTTTCTGACAGTTTCTGCGCTTCTTCCTGGTATACTCGATTTGTAAGCACTTCAGCTACCGCTGTTGCTAAATCCTTTGGAGTTTTTCTTTTAAGTTTTACTCCTGCACCGAGCTGGGCAACTCGGTCAGCTACCATTCTTTGTTCGCTATGTTGCGGAAATAAAACCATTGGAACTCCAAAAAATAGACTTTCATTCGTACTATTCATCCCGCAGTGGGTAATAAATACATCTGCTTTCTGTAATACCGAGATCTGATCCACAGCGTTTTTCACTATGAAATTTTCTGGTACGCTATCAAGAGACGAAATCTCCGTTTTTTCTCCGACTGACATCACAACATCATAGTCTGTCTTCCCAAATGCTTTGAGACAGTTTTGGTAAAAATCCTGATTCTGATTTAGTATTGTTCCAAGAGAGATGTAGATTACTTTTCTACCTCTTTTTTCATTCTGTATCGGTATAGACTGCTTTATGGACGGTCCAACAAAGGCATAGCGCCCAGAAAAGGTATCCGCCATTGGCTGAAATTCTTTCGAAGTGTAAACAATGGTGTCTGTTTCATTATCATTTTGAACTAACGATACAAAATTCTCTACTCGATAACCATGATCATTTAATAGTTTAATTTTTCTGTTAATTCTCCGCATGCCTAGAATCATTCTCCAGACTTCCATGAAACTCCGCTTCATTAGTTTTGCTGTATACTGATTAAAGGCAAACGAAGTAGTCGAACAAATATATGGAATTCCTAGTTTCGCAGCAAATAATTTTCCCCAAATACATAAAGAGTCAGATACAATGCAGTCTGGCTGAATATCCCTTAATTCTTTACACACCTTTTTATCCAAAGCAATTGTTATATCCGCAGCCATTTCAATTAATGCTGCAAAATCTTTGCCAACCTTACGATCCAATTCTAAATGTGTAACTTTAGGTAAGAATTCATCACAAGCTATAAAAAAAGCACCAGTGTCTTCTATTTTGCCCTGAAATTCTAAAAAGGAATAATACCAAACTTGATGACCTTTCTTTATTAATTCGGTTACTACCGGAATAGTGGGGTTGGTGTGACCATGTGCGGGTAACGAAAAAAAGATGATTTTACTCATTCACTCTCATCCTTGGATTCCGCATTTCGAATCATCTCTGCAAATTCTAGGAAGC
Source organism: Lysinibacillus sp. F12 (assembly GCF_057773605.1). Classification (NCBI taxonomy): domain Bacteria; kingdom Bacillati; phylum Bacillota; class Bacilli; order Caryophanales; family Bacillaceae; genus Lysinibacillus; species Lysinibacillus sp. F12. The sequence continues at coordinate 522,146 of NZ_JBYMLP010000003.1, read as the reverse complement.
CGTCACTTTTTAAGACAGCGATTCCTTTTGTCGCATCCTCTCCCAAAACAACCAGTTTATCACCTGCATGAATCTGATACATTTCACGTGCATGTTTTGGAATTACAATCTGTCCGCGTTCTCCTACCTTCACAACACCAAAGAACTGCTTCCCTTTAGGACTAATCCGATTTGCTTCTTCTTCATTCATATTTTGGGATAATTGATCTATGGTTACTTGAAAAATATCACCGAGCATTTTGAATTTGTAAATATCAGGTATAGCCTCCCCATTTTCCCACTTCGCTATGGTCTGCCTTGATACGTTTACCTTTTCAGCCAATTGTTCTTGACTTAGTTTATGCCTTTTACGCAAAACACGAATATTCATACCAATCATGTTTTTCATCTCCTTTTATTTTTATAATATAGAGGATTTAAGGAGATATCTATCAACAGTTCATAACATTTCTTGTTAAATATTGTGGCAAATATTCATACGCAAGAAAGATACCCTATCGATATTCCATGATCTGACCCGTTTGTGGAACAATTAAAAAATCCTGCATGCCAACACAGGATTTTACTTAAAACTGTTTATTAACGTTGTGACTTTATTTCATATCTACATTCATTTTTCTAATTGCCTTTTAATTGAGTAAACAGTGTTCCTAGAAAGACCTGTTTTTCTGTGAATATTCACTACTGATTCATTTTGTTTTAATAATTGGACACAACGTTCTAACCAAGTAAGGATGGGGGTAAAAATAGAAGTTTAATTTTTGATGTAGTTTATTAGAAAACCAATCTAAATGTTGGTATTACATCGCTTAGATTGGTTTTCTGTTGGATACAAACTTTCTTTATTTTACGCATCGTTGTATGTAATTCCTATTTTATCGTGAACTAATAACTAGTTATATCCCAGTCTCAAATAGTATGTTTTCTAATATAAGGCAGGCAACTAATAGTAAACCTAATATTTTAAACCTTTTATACTTATTATCTTTATCTAACAAAGATAGAATCCAATCTCATAGCAGATGGCTCCTTACATTCTTATGTCTACTCTAAAAAGCAGTATTTTTAGCATGGTGGTTTTTGTGTTTTTTATAACTATTATTAAGAATATTATAATTAACTTTACTTGAACAGATAATATTCTCTTTATATATTAACTCAAAAGTCCATTCACCACGAATAAGTTTTGAGCTTGTTTTTAATACAGCATAAATAAAAAGAGCAGCTATAAATTGCTCTGCTCTCTCACAATATCTTGTTTCAACACTTCAGGACAATGATAATTAATACCCCACTTATACTCCAGATAATTAATATAAATGATAGAGTGTTGAAGAAATAGATGTTTCTTTATTGAAATAAAAAGGGGCAACAGTATTAAATACTGTTGCCCTTTTTTTATTTATCAAGGGAATATAATTTTATGACTTCATCTGCAGTAATTGGTTTATCGAAAGGTAAAAAGCGACTATAAACTTCTTTGAAATTCATATCTCCTTCGAATTGATCAACAGTTTCAAATATATCAAGTATTTTTACAAGACTCCATGTAGTTTGCCCACCATCTGCATTTATGTAAGTATCATCAACAAATTTTTGGCGGATTTTTATTTCTGCTTCATCGGAATTTTGAGCTTCTACCAATATGATAATTTCTTCGAATGTTTTAGATGAATGGGTGTTTGGTATTACAGTAGATTCTAATAATATTTTCACTGAATATATCTTCATAATTTATACCCCTAAACTATTTAATTATTTTTTAAAGCGATTATCATTTAACAATTTTTTTGCTTTTTTTGCTGCAGCATTGCCGTTGTTGGCATCTTTTTCGATTTCATTGAGAGTTTTTCCGTAATATTCCCCTGGGAATTCACTTCTAATAGAGCCTTTTCTGTTCTTAGAAATATATTCGTCTGCTGTCTCTTTTTCTATGAACGAATTTATACAGTCTCCAATCCAAGTTCCTACTTTATAAGTGGCCAAACCTACTGTGAAGATTCCTGTTCCAATTACGAGCGCTTGTCCTATACCTGGTACGAAATATAGAACTCCGATAGCAGCTGCAGGAGTATGTTTTTTCATCTGTCTACGAAATGGGAGTAGTAGGTCTTCTAATATCTTATATCTTTTTTATGTCGCACCTTTTAGACCAATTTCCTGAATGTTAATATTCAATTTATTTATTACAATAAATGTATAAATCACTTAATTATCCACAACATATATAACTTTATTTATATATTTACTCGGAAATTATTGTGGGACTTACCATCAAATTCTCGGTCTTTATAACTTCATTACTTTTTGTGCTTATATATTCAACTTGAACATTAAATAGACTTCCGTATTCTGATTCGAAGCGTCCCTTTCCACTAGCTAAAAAATAATCAGGGTTATTGACACTTCTTGATATTATTTTAATATCTGGAAATTCATGAGTTCCAGATAATTTAGCTTGATTGTAAGCCTCTTCATAAATCGAACCGAGAGATACCCACTTAAGTCCTCCCATACTAGAAATTGGAAGCTCCTCATAACCAAATTTTTCTTTATTTAATCCAACTTCTGCATAAATATCCATTTCACCCTTGATTTTTTTAATTTCTAATACAGCAACTACTCTAGCAATAGTATGTGGTGGAACAACAATAGATTGAGAAGGAGCAACATATTCTACAGTTTCCGAAGTCTCATTTGCCTGACTACTACTAAAATTATATTCTGCCTTTAGTGTGATTTTACCTTCTGCTAGAAAAGGTATCCCTGTTGCCAGACTGGTTTCAGTACCAAACATAAATCCATGTTCAGTTGTAGCCGTTGTAGTATTTGAAAATGATTTGCGAAATTCCTGCGAGCTTAACGTTTGATCCCTATCGGTATCATTTCGTAAGTCACTTTGACCAGCCCAAAGAGGATTTTGACTAATTACTTGAGGTTCCATAGATAATTTACCATAGGTATTTTTTACTTCAAAGTCAATATTTTCTGGGTGTTTACCAATTGAACCTAGCCCATTAGAAGTCAAATATCTGCCGTAGTAATTAACTAGGAACCTTGAACCATTTGCTGCATCTGGAAAGCTATTTTTAACGGGACTAAAATTTGCTATACTTTGATTCTCTTTAACATTACTATCTCCATTTGCCGCCATTGCTATTGGTGATGAAAGTAAACTTAGACCAATAGTAGCTCCCATTAATATTACTTTTGCTTTGTTTTTCATAATTTCTCCTCCAATTTTAGTATGTATAATTTAGCGTATGGCTACATACTAAGTTTAGTTGTTATTATTTTTGGATTAATAAACAAAAAATATTAATTTTATAATACATAATCCATAAAAATTAATAATTGGTAGAATAATATAATTTTTAATTGAATGTTCAGTAATGGAATATCTACAGTATGATTGGGGCTTGAAGTGGTATGGTTTTAATTCATTCATCTCACCCAGTACTGTACAAGACATGATTAAAAGATATTAACCTTTTGTGGAAAAACTATAACAGAAACTGAACGGAAATAAGAGCAGAGAATTTACATACTTAGTACTATACCTCATACTGATGGGCAACTCCCCAAATTCAGTATAATGGTAGCGTCTAAACTAAAACCGTAGTGAACGAGGTGAAGGCCCCATAACTTTCGATGTTATCAAACACAAATAATAGAACTAAGAATAAATAAGCACTGATTTACAATGTTTTTTAGTTTATAGGAATTATTTTTGTTTCGACAAATGCCTGTATATTTTATTTGGTGGAACTTTAACAGCTTGTGAATTGGCAGTAATGGTGCTTGTTGTACTAATTGTAGTGGACAAATTAAATTCAAGGATTGCAGATACCTCACCCTCTGCTACAAAAGGAATACCAACTTTGCCTTTTGTAGTAATGGATGATTTGAATCCACTTTCTATGGAAGTGGATGTACTTTTGGTAATTGATTCACTAAAAGAAGTAATATTAAATGTCTGTTCTTGCTCTGAATTATTTATAAAAGTATTTTCTCCCATAAATATAGGTACCACATTTGTAACATTATTTTGTTTGAAATTTATTCCAGAGTATTCAACATCTTCACCGAATACAGGAGTACGAAGATATGGTATAAAACCAGCTATGGGTGGAATCGGCTCCTTGTGGACCTGTGTTTTCCATATTTAGAATATTATTTCTATGCTCTTGAACTTCAGCAGCTTTGACAATATTAGGAATAAGACCACTACCTAATAAAGTAACATTATTAATCCACTAGATACATATTTTCTTTTTATTCTAGAATCACATCCTAATAATTTATTTATTAATAGTTTATTAGATTTCACAGTATTTTACAAATTGTCCATAAACATACTCAAAAGAGGCTCATAATGTGGGGTTTTTCTTACTTTTTCACACTTTGTATTATAAATAATATTGAAATCAACGTGATAATACTTAATTAGAGCAGTAAAAAAATAAAATTCTTCATCAAATGACACATTTTTTTATGTAATTATGAAGTTTTTAATGGAGTAACTTTGTATGTTAAGCAATCTGGGACCCGATGGGGTAATGATTTGCAGTAAGCGTGGGGGGCACTGAAGAGTTCCGGAGTAACTTACACTTTAATACCTCCAATAAGGTTACACTATTGTACCTCTCTTCCTTATTCTAAATAGTCTTGTTTTCTCAGGATATATTTCTTATTTTAAAGTCTCTCATTCTTAGATTAAGTTTAGCTAGAATCTCTATTGTTTCAGTTGTTGCTTGCAATATGGCATCATTGGTCAAATGGTGCTTTCAGGATTTGATTTGTTGGAGCCACCCATATATCAAAAGTATAATGCAAAAACAGATTCGCTAAAAAGGACTTAGTAAACAACATCTGGGTGTAACCTCAGTTCGGTCAATTTTTTTCTTTTTATTTGATAAATTGCGCTTTGATTCCATCTTTTAATGTAGAATAGTATCAGGTTTAATTACATACTAACGTACTGCTTGCATAATAAATTTTTGAACAATATTATCGAACAGTAATGAACTCTATTACATAAGCAAAATACCAACAATGATTTCCCTTCGATTTTTATTGAATTTGGATAGGCTACTACCAACAACCCGATCCAACCGTTGACAAAGATATATGCTTTCAAGTTCTGTTTATAATTATTGTATAAGTCTATTTTAACTACTTAATATGGACAATCTTCTTAATTAAAACTATTCATTCCCCCATACCTGAATTTCCCCTACTCCCCCTCTTTCAAAATGACGCCTCTCGAATTTCTTTCAAGTGGCGTAAAACTTCAAAGTGGTGCTATGGGAGCTATCGTCACAGCCAGTCAAGCTGTACGTAAAGGAGGAACTATCCAAATTACAGGTGTATATGGAGGTCGATACAACGCCTTCCCACTCGGAGATATGTTCCAGCGTAATGTAGCGATTCGTACTGGACAAGCCCTAGTTGTTCATATCATGCCTCATGTCTATAACTTAATCGCAGATGGTAAAGTGAACGCAGGTGATATCATTACACACGTCCTCCCTCTTGAAAAAGCAAAACATGGTTATGAAATATTTGATACAAAACAGGAAGACTGTATTAAAGTGGTTTTAAAACCCTAAATATAGCGTTTTGGTACTTTTGTCTCTCTATTGCAAAAGTACCTTTTTCAATAGATCCGGGGCATTGAATCATTCTTAAAAACCACTACCACCTATTTTAAATGAGTAATTTTGTAGAAAATCTAGGTTTCTCCACATAAACTACAGATAGCGTGGTTATAATGTCAAACTAGGGGGATATCAAATGAACTATAAAATTTTTGCAGTAGTAGACGATTTAAAAGTTCAAGAATTAATTAAGCAGTTTTTGATGACACATAATTATTATGTAGAAGTAGTATCTGATGCAGACGAGGGAATAAAGAGACTAAAATCCCAATCCTATGATTTGATTCTCCTCGATATAAAAATGCCCAAAAGGTATGAAGTGGTCAAAATGTTTCGCAGTCAATTTAATATACCCATTATATTTCTAACTGCTTTAGAAGAAGAACTAGGTAAAATAAAAGGCTTTGATCCTGGGATTAACGATTACATAACTAAGCCATTTCCATTTCATGTGTTGATTAGACGAGTACAAGCAGTACTTAGAAGAAGCAATAATACAAATCTCGAAAATTATTTGTATTTTAATCAACTTCAAGTTGATTGTAAAAGAATTAAAGTTTATGTAAATAAAGAGGAAATACAGTTAACCACAAAAGAATTTAAAATTTTACAGCTACTACTTCGTAACGAGAAAAAGGTTCTTACTAGAAATACCATTATACAAAAGGTTTGGGATTATGAATATTCAGGAGAAACACGGAAGATTGATGCCCATATAAAAAATATAAGAAAAAAGTTAAATATACCCTATATTAAAACAGTAAGAGGTATCGGATACAAAATTGATGAATAGCATTGTAGAATCATGAAGAGGAATTCAATCAAACGATTTAAAACCACGCCTTTATATTTGAACTGCTCCCTGTCAAGTAGACAGTGGAAATAATAAAAAGCTTTTAAGCGGCTTTAGCCCTGTATTCTAATGGGCTTAAGCCGTTTAATCGTTCTTGGTATCTATCGTTATTGTAAAACTGGATATAATCCTCAATCGCTTGTTGTAACGCTTCAAATGTTTGGTGTGTACTGATAGCAACGATCACTATGAAGTAACGGTTGTTCTCCATCTTTTAAAGTAAGCATTGCTAAATCAAACGTCTTAAATACCAATTCATTATTATTTGAATGCCCCAATACATAACTGATAATAGAGCCATCGTAAAGATCTAGAATAGCGCTTAAATAAGCTTTCTTTCCATTTCCTAATTTGAACTCCGTCACATCTGTTACCCATTTTTCGTTGGGTTTTCTTGCAGTAAATTCACGATTTAATCGATTTTCAGCGACATGTTGTGCAGGTGAAGAAACATATCGCTTTCTTTTTCGACGAATCACGGATTATAAACCACTTATTTGCATTAATCGATAAATACGTTTGTGATTGAGCTTTTTATTGTATTTACGATTGATATTTAAAGTCATTCTTCGATATCCATAAATTTCTTCGACTTGTCGATAAATAGCTTGGATATCCTGAAGAATCGCTTTATTCTCTAGCTCTCTAACTGTTGGCGTACGTTGTAGCCATTTATAATAGGCAGCACGAGATAAACCGGCAATATCACATAAAAGGATTACTGGCAGATTTTCTTTCGCATGTAACTCTTGAATCGCTCTATATTTATTTTGTAAACGAACGCTTGTTAACGATTCCTCCTTTCGAGTTCTTCCAACTTTTTTTAAAAGGCATTTTCTCACGTAATCGTTCATTTTCACGTTCTAAACGTTTCATTTCTAGCTTGAATTTTTCTTCAGCTGTTAACTCCTGTTCTTCTTTCTTACGACCACGTTTATCCTGCAGAGCCTCTTCACCATATTTACTTACATAAACATATTTAAGTAATATACAAAAACCATGCTTTGACATTGTGTCTAAAGCATGGTTTTTATTTGAACTAATATAAAACTGCTAAGTTGATTTTTAGATCAGCTATTTATTGAATTCATTAACTGGAAGAAGTATTCAGTTTTATGAGTCTTATTTAGGTTATACCATGAATGCAATGTGTCAGGTGTAAATACATCTAATTTTTTCAGTACTTCCATAGTAAATTCTAGAGGTGCTACCCCTGATGCAGTAATTAAATTCACACCTGATACCGCAGGTCCCATCTCATGAAATTTTTCTCCTTTATAATTAGGACAGACCATTTTAATATACTCTAAGTCATTGCTTGTGTGTTTTCTAGAATCTAAGTATCCCATATTCGCAAGAGCCTCAGTTGCACCACAAATTGCAGCAACAATAGTACCAAGTTTTAAAGCTTCGCCAATTCTTCTTAAGATCGGTTGATGAATATCTTCTCTCCAAGTAGTCCCACCAGGTAAGACTAAAAGATCTTTACTCTTAAGCGTACATTCATCAAGAGAAATATCTGGTTGTATGCTCAGTCCTCCCATTGTAGTAATCATTTCTTTATTAGCTCCTACTGTAACTACTCTTAATGGGGCTAAATCTTTTTTGAAATATCTCCCTGAGTTTAGTTCAGCAATTAAATATCCATATTCCCAGTCTGACATTGTATTAAAAACATAAAGATAAACTTTTTTTGTTTGCATTAAATAACTCTCCTATCCGAATTGATATGCCTAGTATAATACAACTTCCCTGACACCTAACGTCAGGGAAGTTGTATTATACTTGATGAAATTTTATTAATTCCGACAGAACTTCAATAAGTCTTTTCTTAAGACTTATTGGCTCAATAACTTGAATAGATTTACCATACGGTAAAAGTAAATATGGTACATATGTATGTATAATATCCTTTTCAAGAAGAAATACTGCTTGATTAGAAGTACGTTCTTGTAAATAATGTCCTAAAAACCAATGTTGGCAAATATCTCCCAACGTCCCTGTATTCCCATTAATAACTAAAGAAGTAATCCCTTCCTTATCTTCTATAGTTGGAAGGAGGTTTTTCATAAAAAAGTCACTTGCTGAAAAATTTTCTGGCCGGTTAAACTTATTTTCGGTTAGCATTAGACTTTCAATTCGATCAATTCTAAAACTACGGATATCATTCCTAAGATGACAAAATCCAATCACATACCACTTATTATTCCAATAGATAATTCTGTACGGATCGACCAATCTATAATTTAATTGCTTTTCGCCACTTTTATGGTAAAGAATTTTTACTGAGTACCCGTCAGCTACGGCCTGCTCCAACTCCTTCAAAAAAGGTTCCAGAGAGAGTGAACCTAATCGACTTATTACTTCAAGACTAGTTAAATGTTGATTTATCTTTGTTTCCTGCTCTTGATTTGAGTATTTACTTAGTTTTGAAATGGCCCTATTTAGTGCTTCACCTCCATAATATCCGGCTTCTTCTGCAAAAACAGCAGCGTGGAATAGTGAAGTTTGCTCCTCAAAATCAAAAAAAAGAGGAACTTCAATAAAATTATTTAATAATGTATATCCACCGTTATGTCCTGTGTCTGAAATTATTGGTACACCACTTGTTGAAAGTGTATCAATATAACGATAAACAGTCCTTATATTCATCTCTAACTTTTCTGCAATTTGTTTTGCAGTAATTTTTTCACCTGAACTAAGCATCCATATAATTGCTAACATATTGTCAATTTTAGGCATATAAATCCACCTCTATTTGGAATTTACTATCTATCATATAAGTTTATTTTACTTAATTAGTAAAAATAAATTTTACATTTATCATTAGAATTTAACTTATTTCCATGAATTAGACAATTCTGTCTTGTTAATTTAAGTATAATTCTTCATAATCTAATTCTATTTTTGGGCATAACTCATCAACTGTGTTATTCAACAATCTGGCTCGGAGGTTGAACAACAAGTTAAAAAACACTCTTCAACTAAATGCCTCGTTAGTTTAGTAAGTTCAACAAAAAGAAGGCTAATTTTATTTTAAGTTGAATCTTTAGTTTTCTATGCGGATAAAGTATTTTTCATAAATATCTATTGCATCAATCTGTAGATTATTTAAGTTAATTTTCAAATCACCCTCACGCTCTTCATCTTCTTCACCCAACCAACAAATATAAACTTCACAATAATCACCTTGTGGAAGTAACTCTTTTAGTAAGTGACATAAATAGAGAAAAGTCTTTTTGGATTTTTTGTAGTTATGTGGTGAATGCATCTTTTGATATTCATTCATTTGCCAAATAGGCTTACCTTTCTCAGAAACTTCATAAATATAGGGCGTAGTAAAATGCTTCTGTTTAACTACATTACGATTTTCTTGATCTGAGAAAACGTAATCAATTTCAACTTCATCCTTTGTATAATACTCATTAAGTTTTACTGAAAAATTCAAACCAATATAGGTTGCCATACTCATTTTAATAAACTCCTTTTATAGGGTGACTTTTATAACGCTTCACTATACTATCAGCCTCTTCTTCAACTAAACTGCCCCGTTAGTTCAATAAGAGAAAAGAGCTACATTATGCAGCTCAATGATCTTCAAGTAAAGCTCCCTTTAATGGAATAACTAAAATATGGGCTTATTCCTAAAATCGCTTATAGCTTGTTGAACTAAATCACTCCGTTAGCCATCACGTCGGGTAAAATCGATGCTTCATCACAGAAAATGAAAGATTACTCCGTTTTTTTTATAGGAATTCAAGAGCTTAGATTAAACAACTGAACCTCATAGGTCCTGAAAAAACTTCAAATTTGCTAACAGTGGTAAATTAAATAACCTTTTCCCATAAAATTATTTAATATCGAGAGGCGAAATTACACAACATCCCTCTCAATTATTACCATTAATTTTTATTTAGCTGCCATTTCCCTGAAATAGCAGCTAGCATCAACCATGGCTCTATTACCATATTGATTAGAATATGGGCTACAATTGGTGCAAAGGTGCTCCTTCCAGTATAAATATAGAGCATAGCAAGTAGACAACCTAAGATTGTCGTTGAAAGAATTGCTGGAAGCGCAATTTTCATCTCTCCTCGCAATAACACCCATGCGCCATGAGCAATTCCAAACGCAATTCCTGAGATTATTACTTGTGAAAGATTTGAAAATCCAATAGATAATACATACTCCATGAGCAAATGTCTAAATACGACTTCTTCTACTATTCCACTTACAATAGCAGCCCATATACCAATCAATTTAAGCCAAGAAAATGTAAACAAATTGCTTTTTACTAAAGGTATTGCAGAAATTGTATAGGAAATATACCCGATTACGATGAATGCAGTGAAAAACCACATAGGTAAGTTCAAGTGCAGTTCCAGAGAATAGCCCAACCCATTCTCAATAAATTTTTTAGGATTAGTTACATACCAATAAATAACACTTAATGAAAGCATACTTGATATGCTTGCTAATATCCATCCTGCCTTTCTTTGCTCTTTTAGCGTTGTGATCTCGTTCATATTAACTGTCCCCTTATATTAAATTAATGTTTCTAAGGCCTAATATAACGACATCAAAGTTTAGCAACAATACGTTACATGTAACATGTCTTTATTGAAAGGTGAAATGCTTTTTATGGATGACAACCTGCATTATTCGATTTGTAATTTATGGTATATTTTTATAGAGAGGTGATGGAGTTGAAGATAGACATAAAAATTGATCCACAAATTGATGAACCCTACATAACAATCTGCGTTTCTAAATTAACGCCAACTATACAGGCTGCAATCTCACTCTTACAACAAGAAGAACAACAAATTTTAACAGGGACCGCTAACAATAAAGTGCATATTATCGAGCCTAATTCTGTTATAGCTATTAGGACGGAAGGCAAAGATTTAGTACTATATAGCGACGATGGTAATCGTGTACTTATGAATAAACCTTTGTACGAGTTAGAGCAGCAACTAGGGGAAGGATTTATTCGGATTTCTAAATCTGCCATCATTAATCCTAGAAAAATCAGAAATATTGAAGCTTCCTTTAATGGCACAATGGAAATCGAGCTTACTTTAGGAATAAAAGAAGTCATTTCACGCAATTATAAAAAATCATTTAAAGAGCGCTTGGGGGTATAAGTACATGAACTTTTTCAAGAATTTATGGTTTGGAATAAGTATGGGCTGTACAGTTTTTGTTTTTGTAAATCTTATTGGATATTGGTTGAAAGGGGATTTGTTTTTAGAAGCTGTTATATCTAATTTTCCACAACAAATTTTGGGATCAGTTACTGTTGGCATTGCCTGTATACTACCTTCATACGTCTATAGGACAGAACGTTTAACATTTTTACAACAAAGTGCTTGTCATTTTTTTATCGCTATAGGGACCTTTATAGCTGTCGCCTTTTCTTTAAAATGGCTTCCAACATTTTCGATAAAACTAACGATTCTATTGTTACTATTTAATGTATTAATTTTTGCACTAGTTTGGCTGTTATTTTATTTTTATAGTCAATCAGAAGTAAAAAAAATGAAGCAGAAAATCATTGTTCATACAGACAGTAGTAATAATCAATAGATTTCTTTGATAGAAAATTATTTAAAGAGGTTAATCAACATAAGAAGCCTCTTTTGTATTCAAGCCTCATTTTCCGGATATTTCCATTCGTTTTCAAACGACTTAAATTAAACAGTCTCCATCTTTATCCCCTACTAACTATTCTTCGGCTCATACAGCTATAACTGCATGAGCCGAAGATTATACAACTAACCTGACCTGTTAGTTTAAGTGAGAAACTTCACAATCTCACTCTGAATTTTAACAACAATATCAAATCCCGTTGAAAAGTGTTCCTCCACAATCTGGCCAAAGTTTGTAATATGAGGTTAGCCAGTTTTTTCTGGTTGACCTTTTTCTTTTAGGTCTAGCTAACACACATCAAAAAGTAGATGAAGCAATTAAAAGGCTTATAAAAGCGAATGAACGGATAAATTTTAATAGTGTGTCTGGCGAAGCTTATGTATCGAAAGCAACACTTTATAACAACAAGGACATCCGTTCGAGAATAGAAACACTACGAACTCAACAAGATTCTCCGGAGAAGGTGTTTGTAACGAAGCAAATTGTGTTGAGGTGTTTTTATTTGTCTCGTTTTAGTTAATCCTAGCTGAATATTGGATTGACAACAACTGCACCTATCGTGATGGTTTGTTGAACAGTCAAATTGGTTTATACTAATTTTCGCAACGACTGTTGTAAATTTCTTGAAAAGATAATATCGTAACTAAAGTTTTATTCATTACAACAAACCAGAAAGAATAGAAACAAAAGTTAGTATGGCAACAGGGAAAGTATTTATCAAAGCATATAAAGCACAAAATCTAGTTAAGAAATCATAACAGTTGATTTTTTCAAAGAGGAAATTCCTCAATTAGATGCAGATGTATTGTATTTAGCGGTCGTGGAAAGCTTTTTGAGGCGAAGCTTTCAATACATAAACACAAGTAAAGCAAACAAAAATCACTCATTTAGATGCGTTAAGCGTTGAAAAGCAATAATCTTTTCGAAAACAACAACCAAGGAAATAGTAAAGCGTATTTTGAATTAATCAAAACACGCTTTTTTTATACTCAAATGAGTCATCCTTTTATTATCATGTTGTTGACTTACAGTTCTTCACAGTCTCCTTAATCTACCATAAAACACCAAGCAGTCGTGTACTTTCGCTACGAAAAGACTTATATAAAACATTTGTAACTGCCGTTTCACTTACGTTACATAAAACATTTGTAACTGCCGTTTCACTTACGTTACATAAAACATTTGTAACTGCCGTTTCACTCACGTTACATAAAACATTTGCTGAAAGAAGTTACACTGCAAACGATTTACTGTAAAACAATAGTTTTAGCTCGATCCTCATTGACAGTATAAAGGAAGAAGTTTAATGTAATATCTTTTTCTTTTATATTTTTAAATGTTTCTACTTGGTTGTGTGTTCTTAACACTCCGTCATTAGAACGAGTTTCAGCAAAGATTCTTTTGCCATTCTCATAAATAACATTTTGTGTGATACCTCCAAATTGCTCGTTCTTACTTTCTGATTCAACAATTAAATCATTACCTTTCGTATAGTAGGTAATATCAATGGGATACCCGTTTAATTCTGCATTGATAGTCTTTGGAACTTCAGAAATATTTGTTAGCTCTACTTTGTCTTGCTTCCCAGCTTCATAAGAAACCTTCGCATCATTTAAAGTAAGAGAAATTTCTTTATTCGTAATATCCTTTATAAGCCCCAGTGTTTCAAAAGAAATATAATCTTTAAAATTATATCCCGATAATTCCTGTTCACCAATTCGTAATTTAAACTGACGATAGTTGAAATGAGCTATATTAGAATTAGAATCTATATATTTTTTATCAAAATAAAGCTTTACCTCACTCGGTGTAATAACAAGCTCATTAAATTGAAGTTGCTGAGAGCCTATCTCAATTTTTTCGTCTATATTCATAACAAATGTAGATTTTTTAGCAAGATCCTGATTGTATTGGAAATCTAGGCTCCATGTATCTGGTTTATAGCTTACTGTATCAGTATAACTTAAAAATACCCCTAATTTTTCTACCATTTCTTGTGGTATCTCTAGTGAATCACTACTTTTAATGACATTTGGTTGTGGACGTTTATAAGTAACGCCAAAATTGGCAATGTTTTCACCTTGAATTTTATAAGATAAATATGCATTTTCTATGTTATTGGACTTTTCCAGATCAATAAGATAATCCAATGTATACTGCCCGTTTTGATATTCATTTGAAGTGAATTCTATATGTGATATTCCATCTTGATTAATAGTAATCTTTTCAGGGAACGCATTTGATTGAAGCACATCTTTTAACTCTACACTTTTCAACTGTGTCTCCTTTACACCTCCAAGTTGAAGTGTAACATTGCTGTTGTGCGGGATTCCCTCATCTGTATGTAGAATCCCTACTATTTGATCCGTTTCCTGATTATATACTGCGTTAGTCTCCAGCTTTATTTCTTTTCCGTCATTTATTTTGAGTAATGCTTGTTCAAAATCTGCTGCATCGATTGGATATTTATGATCAATATCTAAGCTAAAGTTAATAGTAGTACCATTTTGATCTGAAATTATATTATGGATATTTAATAAACCAGCTTCGTTTTCTACAGTTTTATTGACTTCCTGTCCAAAGCCATTTTCTAAAGAAGTAATAATGCCTGATCTATTCATATTTCGCATCCAGTCCAAGATTTCTGTTGTATATTTAGCAAATACAGGTGTGGCTGATAAAACAATTGTGAACATAATGACGGTTAATATAACTTGTGGTTTATAGCTATGTTTTTTAGTTTTAAAATTATGATTTTGTTGTTTACGGATGATTTTACTCCACATTTCATTCTCAGTAGGATAATCTACTTGATCGTACTTCACTTTTTCTTTCATTAAATCGTCCATATTACTCACGATGATCCCTCCATTCAAATAACAAATTTTCATCTACTTGGATAAACTCTTTCGTTAATTTTTTACCTTTAAAAAGCCTCGATTTAACCGTCCCTTCAGGTATTTTTAGAATTTCAGCGATTTCTCTATCTTTACAATCATGCACATATTTCAATACCATTACCTTCCGTATACGAACAGGTAGTTTGTTCATTAAGTCGACTAACTCACTTTTATTTTCATTGAGCTGTATTGTTCGCTCAATATTTTGGGTATTGTCAACTCGTATCAATGATAGGAAATCAAGGTTTTCTTTTAATAGCAGTCTGTTCTTTTTCTTTAAATAATTTCGAGACATATTCATAGAAATACTAAGTAACCAAGATTTTTGATTTTGTATAGATTGGAAATCTTCACTCAAAGCTTTTGCAAATACATCCTGACAAAGGTCCTCTGCATCGTATTTATTTTGAAGCATGTAATAGCAAGCTCTGAAGACGTCCTTATAATATGTTTGAAACAAGACCCTTTCATTGCTAATTTGTTCCACAATCCCACCTCCTTTTCCGATTTCTACACAAGTAACAATTTAGCATTATAAATAGTTCATTTTTCAAATGAATACTTTCTTCGAATTTGATGGAGAAAGCACTTTATATAATTCAAAAACA
This sequence comes from Lysinibacillus sp. F12, assembly GCF_057773605.1. NCBI lineage: Bacteria > Bacillati > Bacillota > Bacilli > Caryophanales > Bacillaceae > Lysinibacillus > Lysinibacillus sp. F12. The sequence goes on along the minus strand of NZ_JBYMLP010000003.1, from coordinate 506,473 downwards.
CTTATTATAATTATAAACTTCTTTAAACTAACGGCGTGCTTACTTTAACAAGCAAAAGACAAATCACCGACTTGATACTCAGCAACCGGGCGCTATTCCAGAGCAACGATAAAAGCCAAATTTCTCAATTTTAATGATGAGAAATTTGGCTTTTTATACTTATCGTTAGAATAGGTGGGAAATGATTCCTAAAGTGACACTTCAAGCTCCTTCAACTGGCGAATCTAAATTTTGATCAACAGAACTAACTCTCACATAACCAAAAATTAATATGTATTGATTCCTTTAATTCAACAACTTTTAACAAACAACTCAATACATTGATATTACTACATTATCGTTTTGTTTAACTAGGGTCTACTTAAAATGAACATTTATTAATAAGCTTTAAATTTAATATTGAACAGATGAATCCAATCACATGCCACTTAATATTCCAATAGATATTTATAGGGGTTTCGCCATAAAACAAAAACCCCGAATAGTCTACACTTTTTAAGTGTCTACGATTCAGGGTTTCAAGATGTATTCAAGAAGCTAGGTTTAAATAAATGTAATCAATTCTAAGCAGATATTACACAGACTTTATATCTCGTTTCCTTATCTATTGAAATCTCAGTAATTACTCTGAATTCTTTCATTTCAGCAAGTCTAAAAGATAAGGAATAAGCTATTTTATAATCTGGTGTATCATAACCATCATATTGGTATTATCTCCAGATTGCTTGGGTTGTAAGCTAGGCTGAAAAACAACATCATCCATTCTCAATGCTTTTACTTTTCTAGACATTTAATATCTTCCTTTCAATTAAGTATTAAAAGGTAATAAATTAGGGATAAATCAATTTCATTTACTTACCTGTTCTTTTCCCTAAAAACGTTTAAAAACCTTACTTATTTCGATTCGTATTTCCACACTCCATTATTCCTACACATATCCCGTTCAAGCAATTGCCAATAAACCTTGCTGTCATAATGTTTATAGACTATGGAACATATTTCATGATATACTAGAGCCATTGTGAAAAAAGGAGGAACTTGCATGATTCAAGTTAGTAATGTAGGTCTTCGCTATGGCGATCGTAAACTATTTGAAGACGTAAATATAAAATTCACACCAGGTAACTGCTATGGTTTAATTGGCGCAAACGGTGCTGGTAAATCAACATTCTTAAAAATTCTTTCTGGTGAAATTGAAGCACAAGAGGGTAACGTATCAATGGGCAAGGACGAACGTTTATCTGTCCTCAAACAAAACCATTTTGAATACGATGATCATACAGTGCTTGACACTGTTATTATGGGGAATAAACGCCTCTATGACGTAAAAACAGAAAAAGATGCTATCTATGCAAAGGAAGATTTCTCCGATGAGGATGGTATGCGTGCCGCTGAGCTAGAAGGTGAATTTGCAGAGCTAAACGGTTGGGAAGCTGATTCAGAAGCAGCAACATTATTAAACGGTTTAGGTATCTCTGATGACCTTCACTACATGCTAATGGGTGATCTTGAAGGTTCTGATAAAGTAAAAGTATTACTGGCACAGGCCCTATTTGGTCAGCCTGATGTACTATTACTCGATGAGCCTACCAACCACCTTGACTTAAAAGCTATTCAATGGCTAGAAGAATTCTTAATTAACTTTGAAAACACAGTCATTGTTGTATCCCATGACCGTCACTTCTTAAACAAAGTATGTACACATATTGCCGATTTGGACTTCTCTAAAATCCAATTATATGTAGGTAACTATGATTTCTGGTATGAATCTTCTCAATTAGCTCAAAAAATGGCTCAAGACCAAAATTCTAAAAAAGAAGAAAAAATTAAAGAATTACAAGCCTTTATCGCACGATTCTCTGCCAATGCTTCTAAATCGAAGCAAGCGACATCTCGTAAAAAAATGCTGGATAAAATCGAGTTAGATGACATTAAACCATCAAGCCGTAAATATCCATTCATCAATTTCCAAATTGGTCGTGAAATCGGGAATGATGTATTAACAGTTGAAGGTCTAACTGCCAGCCATGAGGGCGAATCACTATTCAAAGATATTCGTTTCTCCATGAACAAAGAAGATAAAATCGTTTTACTGGGTAGCCCACTTGCTAAAACGGCGCTTCTTGATATCTTAATGGAAGATAAAGAAGCAGATGCTGGTACATTTAAATGGGGTGTAACTACCTCTCAAAGCTACTTCGAAAACGATCATGACAAGTACTTCGAAGGCACAGAAAAATCATTAGTGGAATGGTTACGTCAATATTCTCCTGATGATGAAACAGAAAGCTTCCTACGTGGTTTCTTAGGACGCATGCTGTTCTCTGGTGAAGAAGTGAAAAAATCACCTTCTGTTTTATCAGGAGGAGAAAAAGTACGTTGTATGCTATCAAAAATGATGCTTGCAACAGCAAACGTGATTTTACTAGATGAACCAACAAACCACCTTGACCTTGAATCCATTCAAGCATTGAACGAAGGCTTAATTCGTTTCAAAGGGGCAATGATTTTCACATCTCATGACCATCAGTTCATTCAAACAATTGCTAACCGTGTAATTGAAATCCGTGAAGACGGTTCAATTTTAGATAAGCAATTAACATATGATGAATTCTTAGAGTGGAAAGATAGCCAAGGTTTAAGCTAATCCCAATAAAAATCCTCTACCGTACGTTTGGGTAGAGGATTTTTTGCATTTACTTGTTATACCATTTCCTAGCATTTTGATAGAGAATTTTATCCGCAGCCTGTTCATCAAAAAGCTCTTGAATCATTTCAACATCCGCCCATTCAAAAGGTCGTTTAGCTCTTGTCGATGGCAAATCTGTTCCAAACATTAACGCATCTGGATTGATGCTATAGATGGCTTGCAAAGCATTTTTCACATTCAATTCTACCCGTCCGAAACCAGTCGCTTTCACACGTATACCCTTTTCTACAAGCTTTAGCAAATGTGGTAGCCCTTCCTCCGATAAGCCCAAATGGTCAATTGAAATAGCTGGTAATGCTTCAAGCGTTGAAGCAATCTCAGGTAAATATTTGGCATCTATATAAAGTTCACTATGCCAGCCTGCCAGCTCAAACACTCTTCTTGCCAGGCTATCAAGTCTTGATAAATCCTCTGAACCGCCTCGTTGACTATTAAAGCGTAAGGCTCTAACCCCATTTTTATGTAAATGAAGGATTTCATCATCAGTCACTGTATACGGTAATTGTGTCACGCCACAAAAAGCAGGACCTAATTGTGTCAAAGAATTCAATAAATAATTCTGATCGAATTCTTGAAAGGAACCAGAGACAAGGGCGCCCCCCTCTACATTAAAAAGAGCTGTTTCCTTTTGATAATCCTCTACCACATAGCTTGGCGGTGTATAGCCTTGATTTTCTATAATTGGAAAATCAAAATTAATAATATGGAAATGCGCATCAAAAATTCTCACTATCCATCCCCCCCTTCTTTTAAACATATCATAGAAAGAACATAAGCGAAAATATTGATTATTTGTGTAAGTCCATAAGTAAAACTTATTATACAGGTGTAAACCCTTTCCTATAGACCATAAAAAAATGGTATGAAACGTTTATTTCATACCATTGAATGCTATTATTCCTCAAACTTTCTAAAAGCCAATACAGCATTATGACCACCAAAGCCAAAACCGTTAGACAAAGCTATGTTGACGGTTTGATGAAGCGCCTCGTTTGGAACATAATTCAAATCACACTCTGGATCAGGCGTTTCGTAATTGATCGTTGGTGGAATGATGTCTTCCATAATACTTTTTAAGGTAATGATGGCCTCGATTCCACCAGCCGCCCCAAAAAGATGACCTGTCATCGACTTAGTAGAGCTCACTTTTAATTGATAGGCATGCTCACCAAATACACTTTTAATAGCCTTTGTTTCCGATTTATCTCCCTCTGGTGTACTCGTACCATGGGCATTGATATAATCGACAGCGGTCACGTCAATATCGGCCATTTTTAATGCCAGTTTCATCGCACGAGCCGCCCCAGTATAGTCAGGGGCTGTTATATGGAAAGCATCTGTCGTCACCCCATAGCCTACAATCTCTCCAAGAATTGTTGCGCCCCTTTGCTTAGCATGTTCATATTCCTCTAGGAACACAATCCCTGCTCCCTCTGACATTACGAAGCCATCACGTTGACTATCAAATGGTCGACTAGCTTGTTCTGGTGCATCATTTCTAGTAGACATCGCCTTCATACGGGAAAATCCAGCAAAGCTCAGCGGATTTATCGGTGCCTCAGCCCCACCAGCTAAAATTCCATCTGCATAGCCGTGACGTATATTTAAAAATGCTTCACCAATCGCTTGGTTACCCGTTGCACAAGCAGAAACTGGTGAAAAGCTTGGCCCTTTAAAGCCTGTTTTAATCGCGATAATCCCTGCGGCCATATTGCTAATCATCATCGGCACCATAAACGGTGAAACCTTCCTTGGTCCATTATCAAGCATGGCTTGATGATTCGCTAAAATCGTCTCAATTCCTCCAATACCTGAGCCAATATAAACACCTAGACGTTCCTTCTCAACTTGCTCCATATTTAAGTTTGCTTGCTCCAAAGCCTGCTGAGATGCAGCCAGTGCATATTGTACAAAAAGATCATATTTACTTACTTCCTTTTTATCCATATACTTAGTGGCATCAAAGTCAGTGATAGAACCAGCAATTTGCGTATTAATGCCGTGGAATTCTTCTGCTTCTAACCTTTTAATACCTGATTGTCCTTCTTTAATATTCCCCCACAAGTCTGATACTGTTTGACCAAGTGGTGAGATGACACCATATCCTGTAACAACTACTCTACGTACCATCTATGTTTCTCCTCCTCGTTTACTTTAACAGTTCCTTTAATTGATCTAGCACTTTGTGAAAGAAATCTTCCCCTAAAACGCGTTTGTATTGCAAGGCACCCTTCGTACTAGAAATGAGCAATATGGCTAATGCCTCTAAATCCATTGTCGACTTTAATGAGCCATGGTGCTTAGCATCCTGAAGTAAGTCCACCAAGACATCTACTTCCATTTGGCTAAGTTGTTGAACTTTTTCTTGCATCGCAGGTGATAATTCTTGATAGTCCGCATGCAATGCTGAAATGGGACAAACACCATCTTGTTCTAGGAATTTTATCCGTTGTAATATAAAAGCGAAAGGTTTATCCTCAGCTGCAACTGTAGATTCCTTAATGAATGTATAAACCTCCCTTAATCCTTTTTGAATTCTTTCGCAAACTGCCAGCCCTAAGTCTTCCTTCTTTTCAAAATGATAATGAATACTTGCTTTAGTGACACCGAGCTCTTTCGCTAAATAATCATAACTAAATGATGTGAAACCTTTTTCTTGAATATTCTTCAATGTTAATTCGATAATTTGTGATTTTCTATTTGTCATGGCTCTACACTAACTTACTAGTAGGTAAGTGTCAACTAAAAATACAGCAGATACGTTGTTTATCTGCTGCAATGGAAGTCTATTGCATTTCCTTTGTTGGTCCCATAACACCCGGTACTGGTAAACCAGCTTGACGAAGTAGCACTGTCATTTGTCCGCGATGATGTGTTTGATGATCGATTAATGCACGTAATAATGCGCCTTTTGGTATTGGTCCTTTAAAGCCATTCACAACTTCAAGTAAATCTTCATTTGAAAGCTTTGCCGCTTCCTCTTTTATACCATTCACAACTTTCGCATACGCTTGTACAATTTCTACTGCTGATGTTGGTACAGGGTCTTCTTGACGAATCATTGGTACCTTTAAGCCTGCTAGATAACTAAAATATCCAGCCGCTCCAACTAAATGCCAACCAAGCCAGCCGAGTGTACTATGACCCTCCACGATACTTTGATCTAACTTGTCATCAGTTACTGCCTGTAATACTTTCAATGTTCCTTCTGCAGCCATTGTCCATTCCTGTAAAAAATCATCCGCTTGTCTATACATAACCATGCCCCCCATTTTTTAACTTCAATTCTATGTTAGTTAAATTTTTTCCTAGTTACAAGTTTCTAGCTTTTAGTTTACATAATAATATTATAATAAACATTAGCTATGATTCGTATAATTCCCTGCATTCACGTATAATTATAAAAAGTAGCGAAGGAGTGTGCCCATGAAACATCCTATTCTCATACTTACTGTTGCCCTTTTACTGACAGGGTGCAATGAAGAAATAAAAAATGAACCTGTGCACCCAATTGTCCAAGATCAAATGTCCCTACTCACCTTTTTCCCACCTGATGGCTCTATCGCTTATTTTCAAGGTGAAGGAAATGAATTTGCAAGCTTTACCCTACAAACTACCTATCTAGATCCACAACATATCGCTCAGGTTGAAGATAATGGTGGTGTCACCCTATTAAAAATTTATCGCATTACAGATTCAAAGATTGAGCTTATCTATCGTGAACCCGTTGACAGCAACCCTCGTTTACCTAGTTCAACAGAAGTAGCTGCTTACCCTGTGCTAGAAACAGTACTGCAACAACCTATACAAGTAGGGACAAGCTTTCAAGGCTGGACCATTCAATCCATAACCGCTAAAGTCGATACAGGAACAAAAGTCTATTCGAATGTCATCCAAGTTACACGCACGGAAGATCAATTCACAACGACCAATTATTTTGCACAAGGGGTTGGACTCATCAAAAAGGAAGATAGAATGGAGTCTGATCAAGAGCAGCCATTTGTCGTAACATCAACCTTACAAAAAATAGAATAGTATGATGATAGCAGGCGTTCTGCTTGGGCGCCTGTTATGTAGCAAAAGGAGGCATCATCCTATGAGTGACCTACATAAGCCAGCTAACGAGCAGGAAGAATTAACGGAAGAAGAATTTATTGAGCTTGTGTTAACTGAACAGCAAAAAGCATTAGCACAAGAGCAAGAAGACCGTCTTCAAGGCAAAAAAACAAAAAAACCCAAGCCATTCGTACGCTGGATTGTATGGAGTATGGCTTTCGTCCTGTTTTTCAATACATTCGCACTTATTTTTCAAATCTATTCCATTCCAGCTATCGAATTTATGAAAGTATCAACAAAGCTATCCGCACAAGAAGATATACAAACCTACAAAAAAGCTGTTGTGGAAATTTCGACAGCTTCCAGTAAAGGCACTGGTTTTGCCATCTCACCTGATGGTCTTATTGTCACCAATGCCCATGTAGTAGGACAAGCACGAACTTTATCCGTTGTGTTTCCTGATGAAGGAGTAATGGAAGCAGAGCTAATCGAAAGCTATCCGGATGTGGATTTAGCCTTATTGCAAGTACAAGCAGAACAGCTCCCTTATCTTCCGTTAGCAGATGATCCAACCTTCCCTTCCAATGAGCATATCCATTTTATCGGTAACCCCCTTGCCTTTACAGGAATAGCTAATGAGGGAACATTGCTGGAATCCATTCAATTAGACGAGTGGCAAGAACCCGTAATGATGCTGAAAGCGCCCGTTTATCGGGGTAATAGTGGTAGCCCCGTCATTAATCAACAGGGTGAGGTCATCGGTGTTATCTTCGCAACAATGAAATATGAACCTATAGGACGAGTTGGTCTGTTTGTCCCTGTCCAGCAACTCCACCACATATTAGAACAGGCGAACAAAAAATGAACCTGTAAGATACAGGTTCATTTTTATCAGCTATTAAGTTTACATAATAATATTATTTATCTTTATTTTCCTGTTTCACAAACTGAGCAATGGCTGATTTCACAGGTATTTTACTTACAACCTCATCACTAATCTCAGCGACCTTCTGGAGGGCATGCAAAAGATGATCATCCCCTGACCAATGCTTTTCCAGCACTTCTGGCCCTAATTTATTAATAATCGTATTCACCACAAATGTTGCCAACACAATATCATCTAAATAGCCACCAAATCCTAATATTCCCTCAGGCATCAAATCCATTGGAAACACAAAATACGCAATTGACGCACCAATCAATGCCCGACTTTTTTTATCCACCCCTGCATCGGTTAATGTTTTCACTAATAGATGAAATAAATCAGGCACAAACATTAAATACGGTGTAAATTTACTGCTTTTCCCCTTTTTCGACCCAAGAAATTCTACTAATTTTGTACGTAACTTCTGATAAAAATCTTGCTGCTCCTGTTCATTCGGTAATTTTGCTAAATTTTCCATAATAAATCTACCTCCAATAGTAAGTACCCTTGTTTGCCTTTTTATGACGCTAATCAGTTACTTTCATGGCACAATCCTTCACGTTTGTGGTTCTATCCGTCACTCTGCTCATTCTATCCACCGCTTTGCGCGTGATCCAGTACTTTGACACTTCTATCTGCATCTTTTGCCGCGCTATCCATTTCATAGCACATTGCCAGTACTACTTTATATTTATCCCATTTTAAGATTTATAATCATTGAACATTGCAATGATATAAAAAAAAGACATCCTATTTGCATAGGATGTCTGGGTTTAACGAAAGTAATTTTAATTTCTGAGAATTAAAGTTTAGTTACGTTAGCAGCTTGTGGTCCGCGGTTGCCATCTACAACTTCGAATTCCACTTTTTGACCTTCGTCAAGAGTTTTGAAACCTTCGCCTTGGATAGCTGAGAAGTGTACGAATACGTCGTTTTCACCTTCAACTTCGATGAATCCAAAACCTTTTTCTGAGTTAAACCATTTTACTGTACCTTGTTTCATTTAAGAAAACCTCCAAAAAATAAAAGTGAACAATATGTAATTTCTTCAGCGATTGAAAAAAATTCACATATTACAAAGAGTACCGTACTAATGCGATCACTTTTTGTAATATGTGAATTCATGTTTCCGGTGAAGCAATTAAATTGTTAACCTAAGTATAACCATCATTCATAATTTTGTCAAATAAAGAAAATTGTTTTTTTACTTTATTTCAAAAAATTTTTACATATCTTCCATTTTACATGCAATAATTCCATGATATACTTGTGCGTCATCATCACATGCCTCACAGTAGAAACTTTCATCCTCTGACCAAAAAGCCCAATATTGCCCTTCTTTTACTGCTTCATTATCATATGTTGAACGAAAGTGTGCTAATTTATGCTGTAAAGCCAGCTCAAACTGCTCCTTTGCTTCAAATGTATCGTGTGTTTGAATAAAAGCTTCCCAGCCCTCAAATTTCCACCAAGGCTCATAGTCTGCTTTCATGTAAATAATTGTATACATATTTGCCCATTCCTTGCTGTCATAAGATATTTTCATTTTAGCAAACACACCCGAAATGTCTATTAAAACCACCTGAATTATGCTATTATTACCTTATTATACATAATTTTTGGAGGTTTTTATATGTTTTCAAGCATTCGACCTAAAGCTGAGCTAGAAGAACTACTAAAACGTGGTACAGATTTACGTGCAACAGGCCGATTCCATCAAACATTGGCATTTAACCATTTCAATACGCAAGATGAAGAGCATTTAAAGACGCTCTACGAAAAGCTAAAAGATATTACTCCTTCTATGAATGCCATTTTTCACCACTATTTAAGTGAGATATCCCCTACCTCTCAATTAACCATTAGTGAAGAAAACATTAATCAATACTTAACACAATTTTTCCTAGCAACGCGGGATGACGAATATGTGGATGAAACCGTCAAGTTTTTCAATTTATTCCGTAAGCATCAATATGAGCCTGGTAAATTAATTGTCGTTTTCAATCAGTTTGCCTTTTATATTACTACTTATATTTTACATAACTTTGGAATGAAGCCCAATAAAGCCTTCCAGTTTATGAAATCCTTCCAGTCCGCTGTCAATGTCGATCAGGAACTATTAGTGGAGGTATTGACGGAGCGCATCATTGAGAATGTTGTGGGTGAAATATCATCCTTGATGGACGTCAATGCCAAAATCATGTATATGAAAGATTTAGTATTTAGTTTAGATAAGCAAAATGAGGAGATCCAGTCCTCTACAGCTGCTACTGAGGAAATTGCCGCTTCAATCAATGAAGTTGCCCGCATGTCCTCTCATATATCTGAGAAAACAACTGAATCTGTTGACCATGCGACACAAGGTAAAAATGCCATTGAACATGCATTATCAGAAATCTTTAAAACGGAAGAAACGTTTACTTCGATTGTAGAATCTTTTTCAGAATTACAAAAACGGGTGAATGATATTGAACAAGTCGTGACATTAATCAACCAAATTGCGGACCAGACCAATTTACTGGCTCTAAATGCCTCCATTGAAGCTGCACGTGCGGGTGAACATGGCAAGGGCTTTGCGGTTGTCGCACAAGAAGTACGAAAACTTGCGGAAAGCACAGTCTCGGCTTTGAGCGAGGTTTCAACGAATGTTCACCATTTAAAGAGCTATTCCAATGAAGTCTCCGACTCGATTACTGAAACAACAGCAATCATTAAAGAAGCAACTGTTGAGGCGAAAGAATCGTTACCATTATTGAATGCGATTGTCCATGCGATTGAAGGTATTAACTTAGATGTGACCAATACAGCAGCGATTTCGCAGCAACAGGCGGCAGCCATCGATGAAGTCTCCTCTAGAATGATTGAAATTTCTAGCTTGCAGGAAGATATTCGAGATTATAGTCATAATACATCCAGTGATATCCACCTTTTAGGGAAAGAAATCAATCGTTTCCGTAATGATATTATTGCCAATAATAATGTACAGCTTTCATCCATAGCCCTTTTACAGCTATCTAAAGCTGATCATATTTTATGGAAATGGCGCATTTATAACATGTTCCTTGGCCTAGAACATGTTGAACCAAGTGATGTTTCTTCGCATAGAGAATGTCGACTTGGCAAATGGTATACAGCTTCTCGTACGGTGGAGCGTTTCGGTCATTTACAGGATTATCATGATTTAGACAATTATCATTTACTTGTCCACGAATCAGCGAAGCGTGCGGCAACAGCCTTTAAAGCTGGCAATATCGCACAAGCTGATAGCCATCTTAAAGAAGTAGATGAAGCGTCAACTCAAGTTCTATATTATATTAATAACTTAATTGCCTATTTAGAAAAGGAACGAGTTATGCAATAAAGAGAGAGGCTCATCCCCTCTCTAATGGTAGGAGGTATTTCCTTGAACAAACGAGCAAGTATTAAATTTTTTGGTGACGTCTATGGGACAGGCTACCGATTCTTTATTAAACAAAAAGCCATTGAATTAGGGCTAAAAGGGTATTGTAGATTGAATGCTGCCGAGCAAATTGAGGTTGAAGTAGAAGGACCTGAAAAAGCGCTGAATGAATTCCTTCTTTTTGTCCAAAAGGGTGTTAGTCCCCAAGCCGATTCCAATTCATTTTCTTTAGAGTTATATGATGATTTAAAAGGATATGTACGAATGGAGTCAGACATTGTTTAGTCTGGCTCTTCTTTTTTACAAGGTATTAAAGGTAAATGCACCCTATAATAATTAATGATTTATATTCTTTTTTAGGTATTTATTATTGAATATGGCGACCTCTATTAAACCAATCATACATACGGCTAAAAATAATATAGACCAATTGATTTTTCCAGATAATACAAATGTATAGATAACGTCAATTACACAGTATAAGAGTATGATGCTAGCAATAATTATTCCTTTTTTATTGTTCATTTTTCCACCGCTTTCTTTTTTCACAATCCTATTATCATATATACCGACTTTATTATACAATAATTATCCTATTTTGGTTTATTAAACTATTTTAAAATAAGCACTTAGATTGGTGGTTCGTTTAAAAGCAGTTGTTGATGTTTTGTATTAGGGAATAAAAAAGTAACATCCATGCTTAATTCTTACACTAGGAAATAGAACCGCACGATCGAAAAATAAGTCAACACGTTTATTTCAAGCTAGACAGCACATAAACCTAATCATTAGAATTTCGAATCCATACGATATGATGTTCACAAATCTCTTAAAAATAAGTGGACATACATACTGAACAACTTAATCCTAGTTATTCTAGGTAATATCATTGAGAAAATTTGCGATTCGCAGTAAAATTTATGTAAGGTTTCATTTTTCATTGAAACTTTATGTCGATTATTTCGTATAAGAAGATAGACATATTGAAATGCAAGGAGGAAGAAACAATGCTTAGTATTGGACAGTTTTTTTCTAGACATACTGCTAGCTTCGTTATTTCGCTAACAACTGTTTCTATCGCAGCAATTGCAGCAAATCCTGGATTCTTCCTTGGTGGTTTACTGTTTGCTGGTTCATATGCGACGAGTACAGCGTTGCTGAAACATAGACAAAAAAAGAAAGTCATGCAAATAGCAGGTATCACAAAAGAAGAATTCAAACACATTGAAACACAATTATCAACCGCTAATAAGCAAATTCAAACATTAAGTCAAAACTATTTACGTGTACGTTCCGTATCTGCTTTTAAACAACTACTGGAGATGACCCGTATTTCAAAAAACATCGTCAAAATTGTCAAGACAGACCCACGTAAGTTTTACAATGTTGAACCCTTTTTCTATGCACATTTACCTTCAGCAGTGGAATTAACGGATAAGTATACAATGCTTTCTAGACAGCCTGTGAAGGATAAAGAAATTCAATTGACGTTATCAAAAACGCGTGAAACACTAACGGACTTAAATGATACGATTCAAATTGATTTAAAGGATGCGCTTGCGAATGATATTGACCACCTACAAATGGAGATTGAATTCGCAAATCGTTCTAATCTTAGACGTAGAGAACAATTGGACTGGCGAGGCGATGACAAATGACGGCAGATGAACATGCTTTTCAATTAAATACCATTCCTGGTCTTTCTCCATTAGTACAATCTTATTTAGAAACAACTCCACAAAATGAGGCGATGGCGACGTACGAAACGCTATCGCCTCTTGCGCAAAGTCGGGCTTTACTATATGCCAGCCAAATTGATTTAACTGATTTTGAATCATTGCTGTCTTTAGGACAGGATTCACAGCGTTCCCTGTCCCAGTTTGCGGATCGAATGTTAGCGCAGGTGAAGCAAAAGGACGTGACCAAAATAGGTCAAATGCTAGACTCCTTAATGCAAACCTTAGATCGCGTAGACCCGACAGCTTTAGAGCCAAAAAAACAAACCTTTTTCAAAAAAATATTTGGTGGTAAAACAGAGCCTACTGTGAAACAAACCCTAACAGAATTTGAGCGTATTAGTATTCAGGTGGAACGTATCGGGGTGCAATTGGAACGTGCTCAGCTCCAACTAATTCGGGATGTAGAGAATTTAGAAGCACTTTATACACATAATCGAGGATTTTTCGAGGAACTAGCTACTGCGATTGCAGCTGGTCAAATGAAAAAGCAGCAGGCCATTGAGGTGGAGCTTCCTACAAAAATAACAAGTGTCCAAGCAAATAAACAGCCTCTTGCCATTCAACAACTAAATGATTTCGCTGCACAAATTGAGAGGCTGGATCAACGTATTTATGATTTACAGGTTTCTCAACAAGTAGCCCTACAAACGGCACCACAAATTCGTATGATACAGCAAGCGAATCAAACATTAGCTGAAAAAATTGAGTTTTCCATTGTCACATTAATTCCTTTATGGAAAAATCAACTAGCAATGATGCTATCCATGCATATGGATCATCATTATGCACAGCTTGAGGAACGATTATTACAGACACAGGATCGTTTTGCAAGACCTTCATTCGAACAGCAAGTATCGAAATTTAAGGAAACGCAATATGAGCTACAAACAGCTATAAAAGATGTGTTCGCCTTACATACGGCGACGGAACAGGAAAAGCAACAGTTGCAAAATACGACGGATATAAGAGGCTATCAGAGGGATTCATGAAAAAAAGGGTGGCTCAGTAAATGATCTGAACCACCCTATCTTCTTTTTATGCAAAATAATCTTTATAGTAGCCACCGACGTTGCCAGTGTTATCAATGATAAAAATGAACTCTTCTGTTTCATTTTTTACTTCATATTCTTTTCCTACTGTTAAAACATTTGATACTAGGTATTTTGATGCATTGGTATGTTTGCAAGTCACTGTTCGTAATGTTGGCGCATCTTTCCATTTTAAATGTAACATATTCTCTCTACCTCTCTTTACTAGCATAAAGCTAATGTCTAATGCCTATTTTATAATATTTTTAGGCTTTTGTGGAGAAAAAAGAAATACAATACCTAATCTATCCAAAAATAATTTTACATTTGAGGTGTTATGATGAGCTTTGGCGGTGTACCACAATGGTTTTTTATTATTGCAATAGCATTCGTAATCTGCTTTGTCCTTTATGCAGAATGGAATTCCAGAAAGTAAGTGAGTCTCTATTATAGGACTCACTTTTTTTGATGAGGTCCTACTGCTTTAATGTTCGTTTTAAAAACTCTTTCGTCCGATCATGCTGAGGGTTTATTAATACCTGTGATGGTGGGCCCTCTTCGACAATTACACCTTTATCCATAAAGACTACGCGATCTGCTACCTCTTTGGCAAACTCCATCTCATGCGTTACAATCAGCATCGTATTGCCTGCATCAGCTAATTGACGCATCACTTTTAATACCTCCCCTACCATCTCAGGGTCTAGTGCTGATGTAGGTTCGTCAAAAAGCATCACTTCAGGATTCATGGATAATGCTCTGGCAATGGCTACGCGTTGCTTTTGCCCCCCTGAAAGCTGTCGAGGCTTTGCGTTTACATATTGTTCCATACCAACAATGTTCAAATATTTAAGCGCTGTTTCCTCTGCTTCCTTCTTCGAGCGTTTTAAAACTTTTATTTGCCCCACCGTACAATTATTTAAAACATTGTGGTTGTTAAATAAATTGAATTGCTGGAATACCATCCCTAAATGTGTTCGATATTCTTGGATATTGTGTTTTTCATCTAGGATGTCTTCCCCTTGATAAATAATTTGCCCACCACTTGGTGTTTCTAATAAATTAATGCAACGAAGTAAAGTGGATTTGCCTGAACCAGAGGAGCCTATTAAGCAAACAACTTCTCCTTTTTCCACTTGAAAATTAACATCTTTTAACACTTGGTTACGTCCAAATGATTTACTTAAATGTTCAATTTTAATGACTGCCATTTGTGCGTCCCCCTATATTGCTTCTTTTTGTTCTTTTTGATAGGCATCTGGTCCATCTAAACGTTTTTCAACATAGAGAAGGATTCGTGATGCAGTGAATGTCATTATGAAATAAAGAATACAAGCTACAAAGAACGATTCAAAATAACGGAAGTTGTTACCGGAGATTGATTTTGTTTGGAAGAATAATTCTGTTACTCCAATAACGTTTAGTACAGCTGTATCTTTAATATTCATAATTAATTGGTTGCCTGTCGCAGGCAGTACGTTTCGTGCTACTTGTGGTAGGACTACGTGAAGCATGATTTGGAAGTGATTCATACCGATAGCTGATGCTGCCTCATATTGACCATTATCAATCGATACGATACCACCTCGGACAATTTCTGCCATATAGGCACCTGTATTAAGTGAAACGACTAAAATCCCCGCTGTAATAAAGTGCATGTCTATGCCAAATGCGATATCTAATCCATAGTAGACAACCATAGCCTGTACAATCATTGGTGTACCACGGAAAAATTCAACATAGCATGTGAGTATAAAATTAATAAGCTTTAAGCTATAAAATTTCACACCTTTTTTACGAACTGGAATCGTATGCATAATTCCGATGAAAAATCCGATAAATGCACCAATAATTGTACTTATAGTCGAAATCAGTAACGTATAATACGCACCTCGTAAAAACATTTGCCAGTTGTTTTCAATAATTGAAAGTATCCATTCAAGACTCATGATGTTCCTCCTTACAATGTCATGTTGCTTGCTATCTTTTTCGTGCCCTAGCTTTTTCTACTAGTCTATGATTTATTTCGCTAGGACATTATCATTATGTAGAGAGGTTCTCATTTTAATAATGATGAAATGATAGTGCACGGACTAGCAACTAGTCCGTGCCATTTTTTTATTGTGCTGCTGGTTGCTGAGAAATAGCTTCTTCCATTATCGCTTGACGATCATCTTCAGAAATACCTTTTAGGATTTCATTGATTTTTTCTAGATTAGCATCATCTTTACGTAAGCCTACAGCAATCGAAGTATTTGAAAGATCTGTATCAAAGCCTTCTTCAAATGCTACGTATGTGAATTTATCGTTGGCAGCTGCCGCAGAAATTCCTTCAGGACGTTCGGCTACATATCCATCAATTTTGCCTGCCTCTAAAGCTACACGCATCGCTGGGAAGCTTTCCATTGCTGTTTGTTTATTGACACCTTTAATTTGATCAATCACATTGTAGTTGGAAGTATTCAGTTGTGATGTAATTTTTGCGCCAGAGAAATCTTGGATTGATTTGACACCTTCATATTTACTACCTTTTTTAATAACCATTACAAAATCAGAAGTATAGTAGTTTTCAGTAAAATCAATTGTTTTCTTACGTTCTTCTGTTGGCGACATTCCCGCGATGATTGCATCAATTTTATTAGATTGTAGCGCTGGTACTAAGCCGTCCCATTCCAATTTGACGATCACTAATTCTTTGCCTAAACCTTCAGCGATTTTTTTCGCCATTTGTACATCATAGCCACCTGCATACTCTGCGTTATCTGCAATTTTTACTGCTCCATTTGCATCGTTTTGCTGTGTCCAGTTGAATGGTGGGTAGCCCGCCTCCATTCCAATTCGGAATTCACCGCCGCCTTCTTCTTTATCTGCGCCAGCATCACCTGAACTACTTTCTTTTTTGTCACTAGTGCCACATGCAGCTAGCACAATTGCCGTCATGATAGAGATCATTACTAACAACCATTTTCTTTTCATGAAAAACTCCCCTTTTCTGTAAAAAAATAAGACAACTGTACGAAAAAAGACCTAAGTCTTGTGAACTTAGGTCTTACCTTTTATGACAGTTGCCCAAATCCTCACTAGTATTCCATGTTTCCGAGATAGCACAACCTAGTAAACCTGGAAATGAATTTACTAGGACAGTCCTGCACTTATTCACTGCAGACCCAGCATAAAAGTACGAGCTCCTTTTATACTTCGGCGATATTTCCTTCTTCATTGCGTCTTTGTTTGCTTGTACTCAACAATGAACTAATAAATACCGCGCCTCTACCTCACTGATGTTTGTTAGTGAGGTTTGTTTATTTAATTGATATTTAGATACTACTATAAAACTAGTATGTACGTCAAGAGAGTTTTATCATTTTTCTGACTAATGACAATATTAGGGTATTATGCTTGCCCTATCCATTATTAATCTACGTATTTTTATCCATATATCTGCTGGAAAACAACATATTTTTACTACCTATTCTTTTTATACTAAGTAAATAGTTTTGGATTATCAAAATTACTAATGACTTTAGTGATACAGAAGCCAAGAAAAAACCCTGCAAAGTTTGCAGGGTTTAAAGGAATTATGAATTTAATAATAAATCTTCAGGATTTTCGATTAACTCTTTAACTGTTTTTAAGAATCCTACAGAATCTTTTCCATCGATGATACGGTGATCGTAAGAAAGTGCTACATACATCATTGGACGGATTTGAACTTCACCATTTACTGCAACCGGACGGTTTACAATGGAGTGCATACCTAAAATACCAGCTTGCGTACCGTTCATAATTGGTGTTGACATTAATGAACCGAATACACCACCATTTGTGATTGTGAATGATCCACCAGCCATGTCATTTAAGCCTAATTTTTTATCACGAGCTTTTGTCGCTAAGTTAGCGATATCTTTTTCGATTTCTGCAAAGTTTTTGCTATTCGCATCGCGTACAACTGGTACTACTAAACCTTCTTCAGTTGATACTGCAATACCGATATCAAAGAAGTTATTTAAATGAATTTCATCGCCAGAGATTTGAGCGTTTACGTATGGGTATTTTTTCAGTGCTGCAACAACAGCTTTAGTGAAGAATGACATGAAACCAAGTTTGATGTCGTTTGCTTTCACAAACTCTTCTTGTTTACGTTTACGAAGTGCCATGATGTTTGTCATGTCAATTTCGTTGAATGTTGTTAACATTGCTGTTGATTGTTTAACTTCTAATAAACGTTTTGCAATTGTTTGACGACGACGGCTCATTTTTTCAATCGTTACACGGTCAGAATTAGCTGCTGGTGTGAATACAACTGGGCCACCTGTAGTTGCTACTGGTGTAGGTGCTGCTACTACTGGTGCTGTACCATGTGCCGCTACATCTTGTACACGTACACGGCCTTGTGGATCTACTGGTGATACCGCTGCAAGGTCAATACCTTTTTCACGTGCAAGTCGACGTGCCGCTGGAGATGCAATGACACGCTCACCAGAAGTTTCTTCTACTACAGGTGCTGCTGCTACTGGTGCTGCAGGTGCTGCTTGTGGCGCTGCTGGAGCTGGAGCTGCTTCAGCTGGTGCTGCCGCTACTGGTGCAGCTGCTGCGCCTTCGCCTGCTTCTACAATTGCGATAACTTGACCAACTAGTACAGTATCGCCTTCTTCAGCTAAAATTTGTGTTAATACACCTGCTTCTTCAGAAATGATTTCAGCGTTTACTTTATCTGTTTCAAGTTCAACGATGAATTCACCTTTTTCAACGCGATCGCCCACTTTTTTTACCCACTGTGCGATACTACCTTCTGTAATCGATTCTGCTAATTCAGGGACTTTAATTTCAGCCACTTTCATTTCCTCCTTTGATTAACGTGCATGATGCACATAAAAGGGCTACTGCTTATGGGCAAGTAGCCCAGCTATCAATATTTATATGTGATTATTTAACCTTTACTGGCTCAGCAACTGCTTCTTCAATAAGTGATGATTGAGCTGCTTTATGAGAATCTGCATCTCCTTCAGAAGTTGAGCTCATTGCAGGACGACCTACATAGCGAAGCTTTTTACCTTCTGCAAGTTCATATAATGTTTCTAGAGCATAATTCCATGAGCCTTGGTTTTTAGGTTCTTCTTGTACCCATACGATTTCTTTAGCATTAGGATACTTAGCAATAATACCAGCAACTTGCTCTTTTGGGAATGGGTAAAGTTGTTCTACACGAACAATGTGTAAGTGATCGAAACCTTCTCCATCTTTCACGCGATCTGCTAAGTCGATCATCACTTTACCAGTACCTAATACGATACGCTCTACAGCATCCGTTTTTGTACCTAAGCCAGGTTGTTCAATCACTTCTTGGAATGAACCATCTGCTAATTGCTCAGCATTAGCTGCTGCTAATGGATGACGCAATAATGATTTTGGTGATACAACCACAAGTGGACGAACACCTTCAGTACCTAATAACGCTGCTTGGCGGCGTAATAAGTGGTAGTAGTTACCTGCATTTGAACAGTTTGCTACAAACCAGTTATTTTCTGCTGACATTTGTAAATAACGTTCCATACGGCTTGAAGAGTGCTCTGGACCTTGGCCTTCATAACCATGTGGTAATAGAATCACCATGCCAGATTTTTGACCCCATTTAGAGCGTGCCCCTGAAATGAAGTTATCAAACATTACTTGTGCCATATTCGCAAAGTCACCAAATTGTGCTTCCCAAACTGTTAATACATGGCCATTTTCTAGATTGTAACCATACTCAAAGCCAACTACCCCTGCTTCAGTCAGTGGTGAGTTGTGTACTGTAAAGGATGCACTTGCACCAGAAATATGATGAAGTGGTGTAAAGACATTACCATTGTTTTTATCGTGAAGCACTAAGTGACGTTGTGAGAAAGTACCACGTTGAGCATCTTGACCTGTGAAGCGTACTGGTGTGCCATCTTGGATAATTGTTGCATATGCTAAAGTTTCCGCATGACCCCAATCGATTTTTGCAGATGCAAATGCATCACGACGTTTTTCTAAAATTTTTCCAAGCTTTTTCTGTGGCTCGAAGTTTTCTTCAAACACTAGAAGCTCTTCGTTGATTTTACCTAAACGTTCTGCACCAACTGCTGTATCAATTTGTGGGAACTCTACTTTTAATTCTTCTGGCATTTCTAATTGATGATGCTCATCTTTTGAAGCCATTTCTTTTACATGATCGTAAGCAGCTTGCATTTCTGCATAGATAGCTGTATCTAATGCTGCTACATCTTCAGTTGATACAAGACCTTCTGCTACTAATGCTGCACCATATAACGCACGAACAGTTTCGTGCTTAGAAACTAATTTATATGTTTCTGGGTTTGTAACCGTTGGATCATCTGTTTCGTTATGACCGTGACGGCGGTAACCAACTAAATCAACAACAATATCTTTACCAAATTTTTGACGATAGTTAGCTGCAAAGCGACCTACTTGAGCCACTGCTTCTGGACTATCTGCATTCACATGAACTACTGGTACTTCATACCCTTTTGCTGGGTCAGATGAGTAAACAGAAGAACGAGAATCATATTGTTCCGTAGTGAAACCAATCATATTATTCGCGATAATATGAATAGTACCACCAGTTGTAAATCCTTCAGTTTTAGCGAAGTTTAATACTTCAGTTACGATACCTTGACCTGGGAATGCTGCATCACCGTGTACTAGGATTCCTAAGCCTTTTGTACGATCATGAACCGCTTGACCTGGCTTTGAAGTGTCATCTTGTGTTGCACGAGTAGCACCTAGAACTACTGGGTTGCCCACTTCTAAGTGAGATGGGTTGTAGGCAAGTTTCACATTCATACCTGAATCACGGTTATAAGAAGCACCCATATGGTATTTCACATCACCTGTCCACCCTTTTGTAATTTCAAGGCGACCATTTTCCGGCATAAATAAATCATTTGATACATGTGCAAAGTCAGAGAACATCATGTCATAAGGTTTATTTAAAATATGTGTTAAAACATTTAAGCGACCACGGTGTGCCATACCAATACGTACTTTTTCAACACTTAGCGCTTCTGCAGTTTTAATGATTTCATCAAATAGTACAATTTGCGTATCTAAGCCCTCACCAGAGAAACGCTTTTGTCCTACAAATGTTTTATGGATAAATTTCTCAAAATTTTCAACACGTGTTAAACGATCTAATAAGGCTTTCTTTTCATCAGAAGAAAGTGCTTGTTGGAAAGAGCCTGATTCAATTTGCGCTTGAATCCAATTACGTTCTTCTGTAGCTACTACATGTTCATATTCAAACGCTACTTTATTTGTATAAATAGCTTTTAAATAGTCAATTGCATCCTTACCATTTTTCACGTTTGCTGGCACATCTTTGAAGAAGATTGCTGCAGGAATTTCAGCTAAATCTGCAGCGCTTAAGTTGAACGCGCTTTCGTCAATTTGAGCTGTTTGTAGTTCACGGTTTTTCAGAGGATAAATATCTGCCGCTAAATGACCGCGTGAACGAATTGCATCGGCTAATCTCACAGCGGCTAACACTTTTTTGTAATCGCCAGCAGGAGCCGCTGCTGTATGACTAGCTACAGCTACTTCACCTTCTACTACTACTGGTGCACCAAATTGTTGGAATAAAGAAACTAACTCCGGTTCTACTTCTTCAGGAGACTGTAAGAATAAGTCGTATTGCTCCATCACATATCCTAGGTTAGGACCAGAGAAAGCTGACCATGGAGAACTTACAGTTGTAACGTTGTTCGACATGAAAAATGACCTCCAAATTTTGCCTTACGGCAGTTCCATTAATTAAATTGCAATTAATTATATAATATTTAGCCGTTCTTTAAAAGAATGTTTCACACTACTTTTCCATATTTTAAAGAACGTTTTTTCCATCTCAATCTTACTACTCTTCACAAAAAATACAACTCTTTTTAGCAAATTAAGCAATTTTTTTCGCAAAGGATAGAATAATGAAATAAAGCGTGCATTTTTCTTAATATTTTAGCGGGATCTTTAACGAGAAAACGGTTCCAATATTAACCTCACTCTTGACTTCTACCGTGGCATTATACTTTTCAAGCAACATCTTCGAGATACTTAATCCTAAGCCTGTTCCACCAATTTTACGGTTCCTTGCCTCATCCACTCGATAAAAACGATCAAATATAAAAGGAATATTGTCTTTTGCTATTCCTATACCATTATCAGCAATTTCTAAACATGCATAATTTCCAGCAACTGAAATAGAAATTTGTATCTCAGGAATTTTTTCACAATAACGAATTGCATTTTCTATTATATTACGAATGATTTGACTTAGTGCATTTTCAGTTATAAATAAAGGACCTATTTCATCATTTTTCGACAGCATAATTCGCGCTTTTGGATGTACAAGCTCCATTTCATCGATAACAGCTTCAATTACAGCTAGTGCATTCGCCTCACTCATTTCATCTTTTTCCTCACGTCTTGCAAGCTCTAATAATTCCTCAATCATTTTACGCATGCGAGCAATTTCTGTTAATGAAGTATCAATCGACTCCTCTAAAATAGCTGGATCATTTTTGCCCCATCTTTTCAACAGAGAAAGATGTCCTTCAATTGCTTGGATGGGCGTACGAAGCTCATGAGAAGCATCAGCGACAAATTGTTGCTGCTGTGTAAAAGAAATTTGCAGCTCATTCATCATGGCATTGTACATGTTCAATAAATCACCAATCTCATCGTGTGACGTGTTGGTTAACTGTATGGGCTCATTAAAGCCTTGATCCATCACCATTTTCATGGAAGCACGTAATTCACGCAATGGCTTCATTAAATAATTGGCTAGATAATATCCAATAGAACCTGATAACACCAATGCCCCAACACCTGCGATGAGCATGGCTGTTAATAGATAATGCATGAGCGATTGAAAACCAGTGAGCGGATGGACAACCTGGACATATCCTTGAAAAAAGCCTAAGCGTATTGGTTCATTCATGACCAGTACATCCTGCTTATCAATGGTCGTCTCAAAAATCTCCTGCATGGAGCTAAGTGGTGCAGCAGCTGAAGTATTATTGATACGCAAAATATCCACGCCGTCCGCATTAAACATTCTAACAGTTTCATCTCGGTCGACAATCGATTTGAGCAAACCAGTATTTTGTTGAATTTGTTGAATCGTAATATCTGGTCCCTGTGATTGTAAAAATGAAATAATATCCCTGCTAGTCCGTTCAACTTTGCTTTCCTCATCATTTAATAGCCACGTATGGAGGGAAATATAAACAACCACGCAAATAATCGTATAGCTTAAAAAAATCACACTACTGGAGGTGAGCATCCATTTTTTCTGCAAAGATTGACGACGGAGGTACATAAGTAACTGATTCATTCACGCATCACATACCCAACCCCTCGAACCGTCTCAATATAGGCATTCGTATCACCTGGGAGCTTAGACCGTAAATGACGTATATACACATCTACCACATTGGTCTCTATATCTGTATCATAGCCCCATACAGACGTTAAAATATGCTCGCGTGTACAAACTCTATTTTTGTGTTCAATTAATAGTTTCAGTAAATCATATTCTGTCTTAGTTAGGTCGAGTTTATTCCCTTGCACGAAAACTTCATAGGCTGCAATATCTATCTCAATATCACGCAAACTCAAACATTCACTATTTGCTGGCTCTTGTGTTGTTGCACGACGTATAATCGTTCGAATTCTTGCTAATAGTTCTTCGATCGCAAATGGCTTGACGATGTAGTCATCTGCTCCAGCATCTAGACCAGCTACACGATCCATAACAGCATCTCTTGCCGTTATTAAAATAATAGGCACTTGAGATTGTGTCCTAATTCGCCGACAAATTTCAATACCATTAATACCGGGTAGCATCACGTCTAGTAATAGCACATCAAATGCATCTGTTGTTGCCAGGGATAGCCCTTCCCGCCCTTCAAAGGCAACCGTCACGTCATAGCCTTCATGCTGTAATTCGAGCTCAACAAAACGCGCAATATGCTTTTCATCTTCCACTAATAATATTTTCTTAGGCACATAATCACCTTCTATTCCGAAATAACGATGTAGGATTTTTATCCCTATACTGTTATAGCATAACATCAAATAAAAAGTCTGTCTCACAACGAATAATTTGTGGACAGACTTTTTTAATGGGCTTCCGAAATATAGAGATTATTTTTCCCTGCTTCTTTTGATTTATATAGTGCTTGATCAGCCAAATCCATTAATTCATCCAATGTTTGGGCATGATCAGGATAATACGAGATTCCTATTGAAGCAGTTGGCGTAAACTGATGATTCTCAATCATCCAGCCTGTTGCTAATTCATCTCGAATGCGACGGATAATATGCATAATTTGACTATGCCTTTTTTCAATTTCCCTCGTTAGACCTGTGAGGATGACAAGAAATTCATCACCCCCTATTCGAATAACGATATCATGACTTCTAACGGTTTTGCTCAAAGCCTGACCAAAGCTCTGAATAAAAGCATCCCCTGTATCATGGCCAAAGCGATCATTGACAGCTTTAAAATCATCCCCATCTAAATAAAGCATCGCTATACTTGCATTGTTTTCGTTGGCTTCTGCCAATATTGTCGGAAACTCTTTTTGTAAATAACGGCGATTAGGAAGTTGTGTTAAAGAATCATGGTAGGCAAGATACAGCAAATCATTTTCTCTCTCTTTACGATGGGTAATTTCACGGGACACCATCATAATTTGTGAAACTTTTTCTCGATCAGGGTCATGAACCACCGTGACATTGCCTTCTGTCCAAATAGGTGTGCCGTCCTTCGCCTTCAATAAAAGCTCGAACTGTGTATCTGTCTGACCAGTATAGTTATTTATAAATGTTTGCCATTCATGCTGGCTTTCTGTATCAATAATGGCACTGTAAAACTGACCTTGTAGCTCCACATTTTCATAGCCTAAATATATTTCATAGGAGGGTGAAGCATAAATAATGATTCCATCCTCATTCGTGATGACAATTAAATCATTTGTATTTTCCGTAATGAGACGGAAAGTTCGTTCAATATTTTTTAGTTCTGTGAACATTCTTTTCTTGTCTGTAATATCATAGTTAATGGTTAAAATTTGTTCAATTTCACCAAACTCATTTTTTAATGGGACGATAGTTGCCTCCACCCAATAATCAGCATGATATTTGGTCCGATAGCACAGCTCTCCTCGCCAGATTTCCCCACTAGCAAGTTTATCATTGATTAATTGTAAAAAATTTTGTGTTTGGTACCGTGGCTTAAGTAGCGCATAAGGCTGACCAATTAATTCCTCTTCTGTGTAACCTGAAGCTTGTAAAAACATCTCGCTCACTTCTGAAATATGACATTCACTATCTAAAATAGCAATGGCCGTAGCTGAATTTAATGCCGACTTAAACACTTCAAAGCCGTGAGATTTCGAACGTAATTCTGCTTTTTGCAAGGTGAACTGTGTGAAGTCCTGCATAATCAGAAAGATTGCAAAGGAATTATCCTCCTGCATGACAGGCGAAAGTGACAGTAAATACATGCGTTCTTGGTGATCCAACGTAAGCAGTCTTACAAACTTTTCATGAACGTTTTCTCCTCTAGCCGCTTGTTGTAGATACCATTTAATTTGCTGAATTTCTTCTTTAGGAACAATCGGTAAATCAAAAAACATTTTTTGTTTGACGGCTTCATTATCTATTTGAAAATCTTCCATAAAGCTTGAATTCACTTCATAAATCATACCTTCAGCTGATAACACAACAGTCGAAAAAAAGGCATGATCGAATAGGGACCGCATAAACAAAAACTTATCTTCAATACTACGGTCATAATGAATTTCCTTTGTAATGGCTAAAACAAAGTCTTCCTGATTATAGCGCAAAGGGCGTACAGTTGTTTCATATTTACGAACCTCCGACTGTACATATGCATAATCTACATAGTCAACCTGAATATGTTCTTCAATTGCATGATGATAGTTTTTCTGAATGATCGAAAAATTTCGATTCGAGGTAACGGCGGAAAGCATTTTTCCAATTACATCGATCGATAACAGTTCTCGAGCTGCATTGTTTAAGCGAATATATTGAAAATCTTCCTTTACTTTTTTCATAAGAAAAACAAAATCATTGCCAATAAATAATTCATTAAAAAAATCTTCGCTTAAAAGATACTCCATACTGTCACCTCCAGAAAAAGGCCATTGCCATCATAATAAAATGCTATGTATATACGTCATTATACGCAAAAACTAATTCTGCTATTATAACATAAAAATAAAAAATTACCGTTCTAGAATTAGATAAATTATATCCTTTTAAGGACATTTTTGATAATTTAACTATTTAAATATAAAAACATAATACTATAGAACTATTTAATTGATTAATTTTAGATAAAAGTAATAGAATTTACTTAATTTTAAATATGGCAAATAAATGAATCATTTCTATCCATTTATCAGAATTTACTGACTATTAAACTTAAAATTTTGTTTTTTACGAGCAAAATGATTGCATCAAACAGCTAGCATGTTATATTATATTTAAAAAACTAGTCTTTTTTCGGTATGGTCGAAATCAGTAAGACAGCGGGAGATTATGGAATATCATAGTTATAACGTCTAGTTCTTTGGGTTTTAATTCCAGTACGAAATTTAGTTTTCTTCTTTATGCTTCAACGGAATTGTTTTAACTACCCTAGTAAAGGAGGCGTTTCGTATGCTTAAACATCGAGACCTGCATGAATGTACAGAGCTTTATGAGCTATTATCACACCCTTCTGTATTCCCTTTTGTCCGTCAGAAAGCCACATCCGCTGATGAATACTGGTTTATGACAAAGCAATTGATCGAAGAGGAAGCGAGAGGACTCGCTATCTCGAGGACCATTACTGATGACTGGGGTCAACCAATCGGCACCATTAGTATACACGATGTTGAAGACGGTGCAGGTTTTTTAGGAACGTGGATTGGACTCCCTTACCAAGGAAAAGGCTATAATCAAAAGGCAAAAATGCTTTTTTTAAACGAGTTATTTTTTGAATATAATTTTCATACGGTATTCCTCCGTATTCGCGTTGAAAATATAAAATCACAGCGTGCTGCGTTAAAATTACCCTATGTTGTGAGCGCTAATGAAAGTCACCCAACTTTGTTAGCTCAAGTAAATAGTGGTATGGCACAATTTGATTTATTTAAAATTCCAAAGGATTTATTCTACTTAACAACTGCTTATGAAATGCAAGAAGGCGAAGAACAAGCAATGTAAGCCTATTACTATAAGAAGAAGCTATGAGGTGTTGTCATCATCGACATCCCTCATAGCTTTTTTAATGGATATTTATTTTTGATAGTGCAAAATTAATGACGCCATCTCGTCAGGCGTTTTTGGTTTCTTTGTTTTGGACATCGTTTCAACCATTTCCACTTGTCGCTCTGTTAATGTATAAACAGACTTCATGAAGGATTCCTTTGTTAAAGCTTCTTCCTGTAACACTTCTGCATAGCCTTGCTTTTTAAATAAATTAGCATTTAATATTTGATCACCACGGCTTTTTTGAGCAGATAATGGCACCAAAAGCATCGGTTTATGAAGTGCCAAAAATTCAAAGATAGAGTTTGACCCCGCTCGAGACACAATGAAGTCTGCTGCATGCATTAAATCAGGCAACTCTGTCGTCACATATTCAAATTGTTTGTAGCCAGGCAATGAAGCTAACGTTTCATCATAATTCCCTTTCCCACATAGATGAATTACATAAAACTGTTTTAAAAGCTCTGGTAAATTTTTTCGAAGGGCATCATTTAAAACCACTGAGCCCAAGCTTCCACCCATGACAAGCAAAACAGGTTTTAATGTCGTAAAGCCACAGTATGCTAATCCTTTTGCTCTTTCCCCTTCCAACAATTCAGGACGAATGATGGAACCTGTACAAGTTGCTTTATCATTTGGTAAATGCTTCAATGTTTCTTCAAAAATGGTGAACACGTGAGAGGCAAAAGGTAAAGCAATTTTATTGGCAAGCCCAGGTGTCACATCTGATTCATGGATTACGACTGGAACACCTGCCAGTTTGGCTGCCATGACAACAGGGACAGAAACAAAGCCCCCTTTCGAAAATACGACTTGCGGCTTTACTTTTTTAATAATACGAAAAGCCTGCATCATTCCCGCAAGCACCTTAAATGGATCAGTAAAATTTTTCATTGAAAAGTAACGACGCAATTTGCCGCTTGCAATACCATAAAAAGGTACATCAGGGAAAGCCTCGCCTATTAATTCTTTTTCAATACCCTGTTCTGAGCCAATATAGTGGACATCATAACCTAGTTCAAGTAAAGACGGGAGTATCGCTTGGTTCAACGATACATGGCCAGCTGTCCCACCACCGGTTAAAATGATTGTTTGTTGTTTCACATGAATTCTCCTATTCCTTAAAAACCATTGTAGGTAGACTACTTTTTGTTTACAGTGTTCTATTTTACTATATGCCAACGAAAAGATATAGATGAAGCCATAAAATTTCAGCTTTTCTCTCTTTACATATGCTATACTTGTTCATTATGTTAATGAAGGAAGTATCATACATGTATCAAACATCCACTTTGAAAGAAAAATACGCACTACTTTTAAAAATGATTATCCCTATTCTAGTGACACAAGTAGCCATCTACCTTGTTTCTTTTTTTGATGTGTTAATGTCAAGTCGCTATGGGACGTCTGATTTAGCAGGTGTATCGATTGGTTCCTCCATCTGGATGCCGATTTATACAGGACTATCTGGCATTCTCCTAGCCATAACACCGATTGTCTCCCAGCTTGTTGGGGCAAAAAAGGAAATGGATGCTAAAAAGGCTGTTCAACAAGGCATTTATGTCGCCATTACACTGTCCATCATTATTTTCATCGGACTTTTCTTTGGCATCGATTGGATACTTAGCAAAATGAGCTTAGAAACATCTGTACATACTATAGCTAAGGGCTACATCTATGCGATGTGCGCTGGTCTATTACCACTATTTTTATTTTTTGTTATGCGTTGTTTCATTGATGCACTCGGACAAACACGTGTCACGATGATCATTACCTTAATGACAACACCTATTAATATTGTATTGAATTACATTTTTATTTTCGGAAAATTTGGATCACCTGAGCTTGGTGGAATTGGAGCCGGGGTAGCCACAGCCATTACTTACTGGCTGATTTTCTTCATTACTGCTTGGATTATCGCAAAACGAGTGCCTTTTGAACGATTTCGTATGTTTCACGATTGGCGCAAGCCTGCATGGCTACAATGGAAGGAAATTTTGCTGATTGGTGTGCCGATTGGCATTTCACTCTTCGCAGAAACAAGTATTTTTTCAGCCGTCACAATGATGATGAGTAATTTTAGCACAACCATTATTGCTGCCCATCAGATTGCGATTAACTTCACTTCCCTCCTTTATATGGTGCCCCTAAGCATTTCGATGGGTGTCACCATTTTAGTGGGCTTTGAAATAGGTGCAGGCCGCATGCGAGATGCACGTACATATAGTTATCTTTGTGTGGGTACTGCCATCATCTTTAGCTTTATTTCTGCTTGTATACTCTTTATTTTCCGTGAACCCGTTGCGCACATGTATACGACAGATAGTAACGTAATTGAATATGCCGTGCAATTTTTAGTCTTTGCCGCTATTTTTCAGCTATCAGATTCCATCCAAGCCCCTGTACAAGGTGCTTTAAGAGGCTATAAAGATGTAATGATAACATTTATTATGGCCATTATTTCTTACTGGGTAATTGGTTTACCAGTTGGTTATTTGCTTGCGACCCACACAGATTTAGGGCCTTTTGGCTATTGGATTGGACTCGTTGCAGGATTGACTACTGGCGCTGCTACACTATTGATTCGCTTGCTACTTGTTCAAAAAAGAGTGACTGCTGCCTAATAAAATTCGCCTTATCCTAAGTTCTAGGAAAGGCGATTTTTTAACGTAAAACTCCTGTTCGAATGATTTTTACATCCACTTTCGGTTTGAGTAATAAAGAGGAGAATTCTGTATGCCAATCTTCTTCCTTAAACATGTTCGGATGGTAAGCCCGAATATAACGACCAATCCCTAATGTATCAGACTTTTGATTTTGAAGAATCCGCAAGACTTCTTCAAATTCAGCTTGCATTTTTTCCTCTATCATTTGTTGTACGTCCTGAAAAATTTCATCCTTATATAAATGATCGTGCGGAAATTCTTCAACCTCCACATCAATGGTATAGCTCATATCTATTGTTCGCAATTCCTCATTGACAGTCCATTTACGCTTCACCTTTAATACATCGACAGTAATCGGATTGACTTTCCCATCCTTTTGCCACAGATAGCTCATCCGTGCCGCTTTACTTTTTTGATTCATTAATAGCAGCATCGTTAAGGATTGGGACGGTGTTAATACAGTGCCCGTAAAGCTTGGTCCAGTAAATAAACCTAAGCCTCCTGCCACCACATGCTTTTTATCTTCACTAAGTTGAAAATAAGGCAAAGCTATATCAATTGTCTGATCAAAAAGCATCGAACCTACTTCTTGTAAATTGACCTTCGGAAAATAGGTATTATCTTCTGAACTTTCAATAAATCTTTGGTAATAGCTTCCAGCACTATTCGTTAAATCTTTTGTCAAATCTACAAACGGTTTGACATCCCCATCCGTAAGCGCCATTTTAATAGATATAGGATTTTGGGGGTCCCGAAAATAAATATCCAATAATTCATAGATCGATTCTCTCGCTGTATGATCAGAAATTAGAATCGTTGATAGCTCCGATAAATCAAGTGTTTGCTCCACTTTTAAATTTGCATTTGTCCGGACTTCACGGGGTGACAATCCTTCTGCTTCGATAATTTCCGTGTCTTGAGTCATCGAAGTCGGATAGGCATAATAACCTTTATACGCTCCAACATATCCTTCTATCCCTACGAGTGTCACAACGGAAGAGTTTTTATAAAGGCGCTCATCCCAACATCCAGCTAGCAGTAAGAACGACATGGCAATCATTAGCCCTTTACGATACACTTTTTCCCCTCCATTTATTCCAACCGATAATGACTATGGGTAATAAGAAAGTAAAGAAGATAAATACATAGTGTAAGGAATTTTTGATCAACTCAATGCTTCGAAAATGAATGACAAAGAGTGGTAGGATGGCTAGAAAAATATGATACACAATAATACGACTATTTGGATGCTGCTTTTTTTTCACAAAATGAAGCATTCGAAAAGATAGACCAAAAATCATGATGGTGACAATTGACCAAGAAAGCCAAATATAAACGAAAAAAATATCAAGTCGCTTGACAAATGTAACTTCCTGGGATTTTAAAATATACATAATGGGCTCCGGTATGAGGTTGATTTCTTCGATTGAGAAAAACATTTGTGTAAAAAGAACTGAAATAAAATAAAACACAAAAATAACTAGCTGATACATCAATAAGGGCTTTCCTTTTACCTGTAAATCTTTTTGTAAAAATGGTCGGTAAATTAGATACATTTCAATCCCAAAGTACGCATAGATGCTATGAATCAAACCAGCTCCTATTTGTTTTGTATGATTCCATTCTATGGGGAAAAGATTACTCCAAGTTAAATCTGGTATCGCTAGCATTAGAAAAGTGACGAATAGGAAAATAATGGGAATCAACATCACACCAATATTGATGACCGTTCCGGGTCTACTTAAGTTGGCATATAGCGATAGAACAACAATAATGACAACGACTATCCACTCAGGTGTTTGTGGCAATACCCACGATGCCAAAACATAGCTCATATAGGCAATAAACGCAGCAGTCAATAACAGCCAATAGATTTGATAAACCCAACGAAAAAAAACATTTAAATAGAAATACGAATGATACCGTTCAAAAAATAGAAGTAGGCCATAATGTATCACACTCGCTACAATAAAAATTAACCATGAGCTATTTTTACTGGAGCTAATTAACGGCGTTTGAAAGGCGATGTAGACAATACCCGTTTGAAATATAAATAATAGTAAAAAGAACTGCGCCTTCGTCAAGGAAATATTCATGGTGTATCCTCGTTTTTGGCTTGTTCATCCTTTGGTGGTTGGAAAGATGTGACTTGCACGGTCGGCTTGATAAACGGCCAGCGTAAAAAAATTTTCAGCACAGCCTTCGGTTGAAAAGGAATGATAGGCGAAAAATAAGGCTGTTTCAAAGACGTCAAATTAATAAGATGAATGAGTAATATGACAACCCCCACGACAATCCCTAAAAACCCAAACAAAGAGGCTAGCACCATAAAGGGAAAACGTATCATCCGAATGGTACTATTTAATTCAACCGACGGGACAACATAGCTGGAAATAGCCGTTAAGGCGACGACTATTACCATTAAATTGGATACTAATCCCGCACTTACGATAGCATCCCCTATTACTAACCCCCCTACGATTCCAATCGTTTGTCCTACCGATTGTGGTAATCGAATACTTGACTCTCGAATTAATTCCATAATAATCTCTAGAATCAACGCTTCAATCAATGGTCGATAAGGAATTTCATTGACATCGTTTTTCACTTGATTACTTAATTCCAAAGGTAGGACTTCAAAGTGAAAACTAATGATCGCTATATAAAAAGCGGGCAAAAAAACGGCAGTTATAAATGACAGAAGACGAACAATTTTATAAAAAGAACCGACGACAACTCGACCATTATAGTCATCTGGCGTTTGATAGAAAGAAAAAAAAGTAACAGGACCAATGAAAGCCGTCGGTGAAATATCCGTCATGACTACAGCCTTACCCTCTACTAAATTGGCTACTACACGATCTGGATGCTCCGTATTTAACAATTGTGGAAAGGGAGATAATACCGAATCCTCTAACGCATCACTTAATTGACCAGAGCTATAAAAATAATCTATTTGAAGAGCTGCAATCCGCTTCTCCATCTCTTGTAATGTCTCTTGCTTTATTACCCCATCCATATAAAGATAATAGGCTTTTGTTTTCGTTTGTCGACCAATCGTAAATGATTTTACTACCAGTGCAGGATTATTGACACGCCTACGTATTAACGCTAAATTGGTATCCACACGTTCAATCAGACCTTCATGTGAACCGCGCAAAATACTTTCGTTACTCGGCTCTTCGAGATTTCGACGAACTTCATTCACTATAGTAAGTGCCAGCATTTTTCCTGTCTCAGGCAAAATAACGATGGTTTCTCCCTGACATACTCGCTCAATGGCGAGGGGTAATGAAAAATTGTCTAATGTTGTAATTAATGTTTCACTCCAAAAAGGTTTATCGGAATCTAAACGTGCATAAATGGTATCTAGAACTTTTTGCACTTCCTTCGCATCTACAAGAGACGTGTAAAAGCATAAAATAGCAGTATTTCCTTCATGCCAATCTACCTGTCTGACTGTCAAATCAGAGGAATGGTAGAATGCTTTTTGCAGGCTTTTCATCATATATTCCACTCTATCCATAAAACGCCTCCTCTACTTGAGAGTATAAGCATTTTTCGCTTATTTCAAACGCGTTATAGAGGGATTCATCGCCCAAAAAGATGCCCTGACGATATCATCTTGGCATCTTACTGAAAAATATTTTTAGCTGTAACTGTACATCCCCCTTTTCTACCTTCATGCCATCAAAAAAATGCCCTATAAGCCTAGTAGACTTATAAGACATTTTCTTGAACACAACTCTTATTTAGTAATAAATTGTTGCGTCCAGTAATTACCTGATTTCACGTAGCCTACACCAATATGCGTAAACTTACCATTTAAAATATTAGCACGGTGACCAGGTGAATCCATCCACGCTTGCACTACTTCTTGTGGTGAACGTTGACCTTGTGCAATGTTTTCTCCTGCACTTTTATAGGTAATCCCTAAAGCTTTCATACGATCAAATGGTGAACCGAATGTTGGGCTTGTATGTGAGAAATAGTTATTACTTTGCATATCCTGTGATTTTTCGCGAGCTGCCGCCATTAATTTATCATCCGTTTGTAATGGTGATAAACCAGCTTTTGTACGTTCAGCGTTTGTTAATTTTACTACCTCTTGTTCAAATGCGTTCACATCTGAAGTTGTTGTTGAAGGTGTAGAGCTAGCTGGTGGTGTTGCTGGTTTTTCGTTTTGTGATGATTGATTATTGTTTGGCGTTGCTGCCGTATTATTAGTATTTGTTGAAGGCGTCTCATTAGATGGTGTAGATGCCTGCGGGAATTGAATATTCCATTTATGATTGTTAGACCATTTATAATAAACTTTACAGTTTGTTGTTTGCTTTACTGAATTCCCCTCTGTTGTATTTGTAGCAGCAGAAGCTATTTGAATTGGAGCTGCTAAAAGAAATGTTGCACAAATTGCAGTTAGTGTTTTTTTCATGTTTGCAATTCCTCCTTCTATGCCATTTATCGTAAAGGATAATTTTCATTCAATTCTTACCAGCATTTGCTAACTACCCCAACGCGGAAATAAATACGCGAAAAATCTACGTTTTTTTGCTATATTTTTTAGTAGGATTAACCAATCTATGAAATACTTACGTTTGAAAGAGGGTTGACACCCCTTTAAATCTAGCTAATATTATCGTAAATTTGCCCCGAAAGCGAGACCAAAATGTATGCGTTATTCACTGATTCAGTCCCTCTAAATATCCTTATCGAAAGCCCCCAGAATTGTGATATCACTACTTCTAGTGGCTCTTCTCACCATTTATATTACAAACATATTACAGACACATTACATTCTCTTTACATAAAAATAAAAAAACCTGCGTAATCTACACATTGTCTAAATTGTGCAAATATCCACAGGTTTACATTTTCTTTATTGAATGCCAATGACAGGAAGAGATCCTACGTTTTCACCGATAATAACAAGTTTCGCTGGCATTTTTATATATTCCGGTAGCCATTGAACCATGCCATATGCATATTGGAATAGCATTGGATTTTTAACTCCTTCAATCGGTACATATCCTTTCATTCGATAAATTGTTTCAGGTAAGGCACGTACCCATTCTTCAAATTGCTCCTGGGTAAACTCCATATCAGCGAATTCTACTAAGCGCGAGCCAAGTTGCATAGAGGCTATCGGCGCTTTTACAATATCAGCTTTATCCATTTGTGCGGTTGCCTTTAAGCTTTCTAACAATGACAAAGGTACTCGTCCATTTGTCGTTTGCAAAATAAATGCATGGGGATTTAAGCTTTGTAGCTCATAGACTACTTGCCCTTGCTCTGCCTCTGTTAAAAGATCTGTTTTATTCGCTAGTAATAAGTGAGCATGGCGAATTTGTTCCATAAATAGAGAACGTACTTGTGGTGTCAGAGTATCACGGTGAAGCCATAGCTTAGAATCTGCCACTGTAACAATGCCTTTGACATTAAGCTGATCAGCAAACAATGGTGAATACACCGCATCTAATGCCTCAACTGGATGAGCAGCACCAGTTGTTTCAATTATTAATACATCAAAATCACTATCTAATAGAAGAGATTGAATTTGTGCCTCCGTCTTTTCAGCACCTGAACAGCAAATACAGCCTTCTAGCATCTCTTTGAGTGGAATATCCTTTTCCACGGCCTGTGAGTCAAATGGTAGCTTGCCAAGTTCATTCATAATAACGGCGGGCTTTAAATTTTTTTCTTTTAGTTGGCGAATTACATCTGTCAGCATTGATGTTTTGCCACTCCCTAAAAAGCCACTAAATAGGTATACATCCTTCATTCTCTTCTTCCTCCTATAAAAAAAGCTGTCGCAGATGCCGTGAAAGACGACTGTTGCGACAGCTGTATTTGTTAGTTTGTAGTTTCCTCAGCCTTTTCAGCTGTACCTAATAGAAGCTCTTTCGCTTTTAACAACTGAGGATCATCAGCTTTCATTTTTGCACGTAACGCATCCATTAATGCATACGTTGTATTTCCTGTTAAAACACCTGTCTCTTCAAGATTATTCGCAGCTTGTAATTGTTCTACTGCACGCGCTGTATTGTCATCGAAAAGACCATCTACTTCACCAGGTTCATACCCTAGTACTTGAAGCATCTCTTCTGCCGCCTTCACAGTGTCTGATTGCATACCTGCCTTCATTTCCATAGAAGCGTTCAAGTATGGTAACGAGGCATATGATGGGTAAGCAACCTTAACATCAGGAGTAATCCCTTTTTCATTAATCCAGTTACCGTTCGGCGTTAACCATTTACCTGTAGTAAATTTCAGATTAGAGCCGTCCTTCAACGGAGTGACATTTTGGACTGTGCCTTTACCAAAGGATGTTTCACCAACCACCTTTGCACCAACAGATTCTTTTAAGGCACCAGCTAAAATCTCAGAGGCAGAAGCACTACCACCATCAACTAGAACAGTGATTGGTAAATCGTATTTTTTACCAGCAATCGCATTTGTGACTTCTGGTTCTGCATCTTTTTCTTGTACCTGCACAATGGCTTTGCCTTCTGGTACAAATAAATTAGAAATATCCACTGCAGCCTTTAAGTAGCCACCAGGATTTTGACGTAAATCTAAAACAATCCCCTTCATACCTTTGCCTTCGTACTCAACAAGGATTTTTTCAAGCTCTTGAGCAGTTTGTTCACTAAACGATGTAATTTGAATATGGGCAATATTGCCATCAAGCATCTCACCGTATACAGTTTCTACTGGGATTTCATCACGAACAATAGTCATTTGTATAGGCTCAGTATTTTCGCCACGTTTCACTGATAATTTTACAGATGTTCCTTTTTCGCCGCGAATTAACGCAACTGCTTCTGTAGCACTGAAGCCTTGAATGCTTTTCCCATCGACCGTTAAGATGATATCTTTTGGTAATAAGCCTGCCTTTTCAGCAGGAGAATTTTTGATCGGTGACACAACTGTAATATAACCATTACGTTCTTGAATTTCTGCACCAATTCCTTGGAAGCTTGAAGATAAACCAGAGTTAAATTGGTCTGCTTCTTCCTTCACCATAAAATCAGAGTACGGATCGCCTAATGCATCGAACATGCCATTAATAGCACCATCAACTACTTTTTCATCCTCAATATCTTTGTAATAGTTATTTTTCAGTAAATCAAATGCTTCATATAATTTCGTAAATTCCTCACGTTCTACAGGAACTTTCACTTCTACCACTTTCTTATCACCAAATGTTAACGCAAAAATCGTTAAGCCGGCAGTAATAAGAATTGTAAAGAACATTAGCATGATGAATTTAAACGGTTTTAATTGTATAAATTGTCCTGCTGGCTTGATTTCAGCAGGCGTTGGCTCTTGCTGCTGCTCTGTACTTTCTTTTTTCTGTTCATCCATCTTGATTGTCACCACTCTCATATACACTAACTTGTTGTCACACTATTACCATCTTAACAGGTTATACAGAAGACGAAAAGAAAAAGACTGTCCAAATTTTATGACAGACCTTGTCTGATCATGCTTCCAACCATCTAGCATCCTAATGCTCATGAATCCATTGTTCCCTATAAAAGCTTTAGGTATATAATGGTACTGCCTTCTAATTTTACTCATTTCCTAGTAGCAGTCAACTAAAAAATCAATTGACTCATAGAAATACTATAAGAATATAACGTGCCAATGACTCAAAAAGTTTCAAATCATGGACATTTTTTTACACAGGTACTCCTAATACTGTGCTGAAGCTTTTTATAGACCGAATGAACCGTTAATCGGTGAAAAGAAATAAGCTGTCCATTATAGATGACAGAGAAGACCTCATAGGGTGGCGGCGATTTCTCCATCAACTTTTCCATGCTTTTAATCTTGAACCAGGTCAACTGAGAGGCATAGCTTGCTGGCTGCGACTAAGACGTTTTCCGTCGTAACTTCCACATATAAGAAAGCCTACTAATCGTTTATTCCAATTAACAGGGAAATGCAGGAACCCATTTTTCTTGCTCCTTCAATAACAGCCTATTCAGCCCAACAATTGTCTATCCATCTCAACGATCTCTATATATGTCAATGACCGCTCCTCCAATATGTTGTCGTTCTGTTAATTTTACCATTTCCTGTGAATCAATTAAATCGTTCTCCTTTTCTCTTCCTCACGCATATGATGCAAGTAATGACAAACATAAGGAGGA
This sequence comes from Lysinibacillus sp. F12, assembly GCF_057773605.1. Taxonomy (NCBI): domain Bacteria; kingdom Bacillati; phylum Bacillota; class Bacilli; order Caryophanales; family Bacillaceae; genus Lysinibacillus; species Lysinibacillus sp. F12. The sequence goes on along the minus strand of NZ_JBYMLP010000003.1, from coordinate 468,470 downwards.
AAAATAATGGGAAGAAATAATAAGCCCAATCAAAACAATGATTCCCTAGAAATTTATGCAGCTAAGTTAGCTTATATTGGTACTGCCATTTCAACACTAGGAGATGGCCTACAGACTATTGCATCAGGTCTCGCACTAGAGGCACTTGTCAACGCTAATAAGGATACTTCTCAAAATAATAATGGAGACAGTCAGTCGAACGTTCAAATTGATACTATGCAGAAGCAAATTGATTACTTAATTAGTGAGCTGAAGCACATCAAAAAATTGTTAAAATAACCTTTACATAAAGAGATAGCACCATAAAAAGTAGTGTTGAAAGAAGACTCTCAACACTACTGTTTTTTTTCCATTTTTTTATGCGCCATCTGCACTTCAAGCAATTCTGAAACCGTCACAAATCGATAACCCTGTTTTTCAAGCTCCGGTAATATTTGCTCCAGTGCCTTCACAGTTTGTGCTCGGTTACCTCCACCATCATGGAATAACACAATATTACCTGCCTTTACTCCTTTTAATACGGTATTCACTATTCGATTAACTCCTGGACTTTTCCAGTCAAGCGTATCCAAATGCCAGGACCACATCACCACTTTATAGCCCTCTTTGGCAATTGCATCTATCATTGCATCGGAGAATTGCCCTTCCACCGGACGGAATAATGTTGGTTTAAAGCCGGTAATGCTGTAAAGAGTTGCATTGGTTTGATCAATTTCCTTCATCAAATTCGAGACATTTGTTTTTAAAGGATGCGTATAGGTGTGGTTGGCCAATTCATGCCCTTCATCGTACATTCTCGAAATAAGCTCAGGGTTTTTTTCTGCATTTTGACCGACAATGAAGAAAGTGGCTTTTGCTTGATATTTATCCAAAACATCCAGAACATCCGCTGTGTAGGTGCGATGTGGTCCATCATCAAAAGTAAGAGCAATGATTTTCTCCTCCGTTTGGATTTCCCATAGTATTTGCCCCGCTTCTTCATAATACTTTCTCCCTTTATTGTCATAAGTACTCGCCTTGACATAAAAAAATGACACCGTAACCAAACAAAGTGGCAGTAAAAACAGTAATACTTTTTTCAAATCTTCACGTCCCCAAAATTTTTTTCGTACTTTATTATTTGAGGAATTCGCAAAAAAATGCTTACGTTTCAATAAATAATAAAAATGCATTTTACCATAACTGAGAGATAATGGCCGTGAAGATAGGTTTTCCAACAACACCAAAATCTTCTAAATTAAGCTCGTCCATCATAATAAGATTTCGACTATAGGCATTTTGATAGCCTTCGCTTTGACCTATTAGACTTGGTCTTATGTAGACTATGGTGAAGCGTTAAACAGCTTTTTGATAAACCATTGGACCATTTATTCGAGTCACGATGTTCTGGCGTTTTAAGAGGCTAAAAATGTAAATGTTCAATGATGCTCTGAATAATGCTCATCTTCATTTTGATAAGTTGTAAAATATCGCAAATACTACATTTGGACAAGCCATTTAAAACGGAAGCAATCAACATAAAAATGGACAAAATGACCCCGCTCAATGTTATAGAAATTGGCTTTAAACGCATAATTTGATACGCCTGCTGCCATAAAATACGGATTATATAGCCTTAGCTCTATAGCTTTGTATATTGTTGATGAAAAAAAAAAAAAATAGCACTGATAGATAGCTCGATGGCGTTTTTTATGGTGAATCTGTTTATGCTTTTTTGTACAAATCGATCACAAAAATCATTATCCAATGCATCCTCAGCCCTTAACAGCCCTTCTTTTCGTTCAAAAACAGCGACCCAAACCCCTCTTTCTCTCATAAATGTACTATATGAAAGAAAGTTAGTGGTGTAATGCGCTTAGAGGCATCTAATGACCATTTTCACAAAGAAGCTTCAGCTATAAGCGCTGTACATGGCAAAATTGTCCCTTCATTGCGTACATTAATTACCAAACGCGAACACAAGCTCCATTTCACAAACCATTTCTCCATCAACTGTCGCGAGTCCCTTCCCTTTACCGATTGAGCCTTTTATGCGTGTAATTTCAACTTCAAGTCGTAATTGATCTCCAGGTTTCACTTGTTTTTTAAAGCGACATTCATCTATTCCTGCCAGTAATCCTAGTCTTCCCTCATTGCCTTCCTTCGTCAGCATGATTACAGCGCTAACTTGGGCTAATGCCTCCACAATGAGCACACCTGGCATTACAGGATACTGAGGAAAATGTCCATTAAAAAACTCCTCATTGATGGTCACATTTTTAAGACCTATCGCACGTTTCCCTTCCTCTAATTCCACAATGCGATCTACTAAAAGGAATGGATAGCGATGTGGCAAAATTTCTTGAATTTGTTGACTAGTTAACATGAAGATACCTCCCATTTTTTAATGACCTAATTCTATCATTAAATATTATTAGTTGGTACTAATAATATCGTTACATGCATAAAAATTCCATTCAATCTGAATAAACCACCTCGTTCAAATATTTTCTGAATATTTTTTCATTCCTTTTTCAATATTTCTTTATCGACAGTTCTATAGTCACTAGAATATAATATGTCATGCATTCACCCTAGAATGATTAGTTTATTAGAATAGGATGGTAAGCATGTTATCTTTTATCGCAATAGTTCTTTTATTATTTTTAATTCCAGGACCTGCAGTTATTATCACCATTACACAAACGCTAAAAAGTGGTAAGAAAAACGGCATTTACACAGCCTTAGGTATCGGCCTCGGTGACTTAGTCCATACGTTAGCAGCCGTTTTAGGTCTATCAGCTATTTTAATGCAATCTGCCACAGCCTTTGAAGTGGTGAAATATGTTGGTGTAGCTTATCTTGTATATTTAGGGATACAGATGCTTGTTACGAAACCGAAGAAAATTGAACAACCTACTGTGGAACAAAGCCCTGCGAGTACATCATTCCGCCAAGGCTTTTTAGCAGAAATACTAAATCCAAAGACGGCCTTATTTTTCCTTGCCTTTTTACCACAATTTATCCAGCATAATGAGACATCTATTACAGTCCAGCTGCTGACACTTGGCATTACTTTCGTAGTAATGAGCGCGTTGTATACTATTTTACTAGCTGTTGTGACAAGCTTTATCGGTGAAAAAATCTTTACAAAAGCAAGTGGCAGCTCCCGTTGGCTTGAAAAAACAGTTGGCTTTGTCTATATCGGTCTCGGTGTAAGACTAGCTTTGCAAACACAAAGTAAATAAATGTGACTAGAAGAACCCTCATCAGAGTTCTTCTTTTTTTTGCAGGAAATTAGGTGAAAATAGCTAATACATACTTAAAGGAGGTTTTACAATGTATCAGCGACAAGAAAATTTATTTCAACAACTACAGCATTACCGGAGCGAGCTACTACAAGTACTAGATGATGTAACAGAGGAAAAGGCCCATATCATTCCAACTGGCTTCCGCAATAATATCCGCTGGAATATGGGCCATTTATATCTTGATCAATATTTATGGATAGAGGCTCTAACGAAAGAAAAACAAGAGGAATTAAATTCTTTCGTTCACTGGTTTGGGTTCGGCACCTCACCTGATGATTTTGATGAAAATACGCCATCTTTTGAGGCATTAAAAATATTACTGGCACAGCAGCCAGAACAGCTAAAGGAACAATATGGTCATCGACTTATGGAAGAATTTTCCCCTATTGAGATGGGCATGCAAACCATTGAACAAGTGTTATGGCGGACTATTTTCCATGAGGGCATGCATATACAGGCTGTCTTAACGATTCATCGGATTCTAAAGGAGTCTCAGCAGGAAGCTTCTTAAAATCCTTTTGCCACTTAAGGGTGATTGACATCAACCAATATTCTATCTATCTTTATCAAGCAACTATAGGATTTTTATGTAAAATATAACAAGCTTATAGATCAACATAATCTATAAGCCGTGACGCCTCTTACTGTTTCGGTGTATTAGCTGTCAAAGGATTCGCATTAGCTACTAATTGAACAGGTGTTGTCGTTTGTTGGTAGCTATCCTTCTGTCCTTGACTTGATTTCCCGTAACCTTTCATAGCAGCGAACAATGCTGCACCTACTATGCCCCAAGTTAAAAACTTCACAAAAAAACCTCCTTTCACGATTAGTATTCGATTTCAAAACCGGTTTATACACTGTTAAAAATTAATAAATAGTAAACTATCACAATCGTAATTGAATTTTATGGTAAAATAAGGTCGTAAAAATAAAGGAGGATAATTTCCATGAAAAAAATCTTTACAGGCTTATTATTAACCTCTGTATTATGGACAGCTTCCCCTGCTGACGCAGCAACACCTCAGCTTATGATTGACGAAGTTGTTGTGAAAACAGATGCAGCACCTGAGGTCAAAAACAATCGTACCATGGTACCTTTGCGAGTAATTAGTGAAAATCTAGGTGCACAGGTTCAATGGAAGGATTCACAAATTACTCTTACCATGAACCAATCAACTGTTTTGTTAACATTAAACAGTCAGACCGTCATGAAAAATGGTAAGGCCGAGCACTTGGATGCAACACCATATCTTAAAAACAATCGTACTTATGTACCGCTTCGCTTTATTGCGGAAACATTCGGCAGTCAAGTTGATTACAAACAAAGTACTGTCACTATTGCCACTAAGCCATTATTATTAAACAATCAAAAAATCAAGGCCCTTCACTATGAATATCACATGACGATGGGTGGCATTATTCAAGAAATGAAGGGCAATAGCTATCATCACGCTATGTTCAAGATTTTTCAGCAAAAAGGAGCTAAAGTAGAAGCTCCTAAAGACTATTCTTGGCAATTAAATCTGGACGTACCTGGATCTTATTATAAGCTTGGACAATATGATTTTTTAAACGCTGACAATAAAAGTGTTCAGCAGTTCGATATGTACTCATTAAATCAGGCATTCCCGGATGAATTATTAGAAGGTTATCCTACTGTTCTTCTCCATGATGTTAGTAATGATAGTTGGTATATATTCTCAGATATTAACAAGGAGTCTATTCAAAAGCTTATTAATGCGGCCACTAACAACGGATTCAACAAAATTATTAGCAACACCGTTGCTTAAAAAATAACAGTAAACTAAACATATTCTGTATGAAAATGTGCAAAATATTCATATCAACGATTTATGGATGGAGGTTTGCCTCATGCAGAAATTACTGTCATTTAGTTTGGTATTATTTTTATTATTTGCTTTATCAGCCTGTTCATCAGAGGAAGCGCCACCAAGCGAAGAAGCTGAAGCTAAAGAACAGACCGTGAATGCACAACCAAAAGAAAACCTCGACTTGTTAAATGTTGACCGAGGTTTAGCAATACACAAATAAATAAAAAAAGCGTGTTTGGACTAGACTCTAAACACGCTTTCAATATGAATTATTTTTGGATAATCTGAATAAGATTGCCACAAGTATCATCTAAGACCGCTATTGTGACCGCTCCCACTTTTGTTGGCACCATCGTAAATTCTACGCCTTTTTCTAATAATTGCTTGTATTCTTCGTGAATATCTGCTATACCAAACATCGTGGCAGGATACCCTCAGCAAATATTCTCTTTTGGTAATCCTTTGCGGCAGGATGTTCATCCGGCTCCAGTAAAAGCTCAGTTCCTTCTAAATCATTTGGCGATACAAGCGTCAGCCATCTATGTTTTCCTAATGGTTCGTCTTCCTTTTTTACAAATCCAAGCTTTTCTGTATAAAATGACAATGCCTTTGCTTGGTCTGTTACAAAAATACTGTTCACAATAATGTTCATTTGAATAGCCTCCTCTGCTAGTTAGCAACTTGCTTGCCTCCACCTGTTCATGTTCGTAAAATTATTCTACCCACTCTTTCAATAAGTGGCTCATTGTAAAACATAACAATTCGGTAGTTGCCCTTCCTCATGAAAGTGACAAGCCCGGTCCCCACCAAAACAACAAGATGTTTAGCAATTGCTTGTCTCTTTATGGAAAGCTCATACTTCAAAAGTAGACGAACCGTGAGCTCATACAAGGTCATTTCATTTCGTTCACATAGTTCATCTATGATAAGCCTCCTAGTCAAGTTCGCAAGTGCTTTAAATATAGCATCTTTGTCCCATTTCATAAAACGAGTATAGACAACTTTTTTTGCCCTCTTTTTAAATTTTTTAGCGTCTATCATTTGCAAAAACACACAAAAAAAGCTGTCCCCGACACGTTTTTTAGAAAACCTGTCGAGGACAGCTAAGTCTTATAATCACCATTAAAGCACATGGCGTTAGTCGTGCACTATCACATTAAAGAAAAGCTACCAAATGGATATCTGTTGCAATGCTTATTCACTAGGGCAATTTTGCAAAATTGTACAACTGCTCATTATTCACGCTTTAGATATTCACAACATCAGCTAAAATACGCCAAACCGCTAAGCCAAATAAAATGTCGTCTTGTGTTGTTATCATTATCTACATATTTGTCGTAATGCGATGCGACTATTCAATTTCTGGTATAGTGCTTGGTTTGCTGGGTTTAAACCAGCAATGTTAACGCTTATTCGTTGTCCTCCCAACTAGGAAATAATTTCCACAATTGCACCATGGACATTCAAAACGAAACAGGTATTAGTAAATCCATGTGAGTAAAAGCTCTCATGAAGAGGAACACAGCAAGCATGAGTAGAACACTCACACTTGCTGTATTTTTATAAGGGTAACACCGTGGAATATTTGATTTCCCGTAACGATAAATTTGTTTGAATTCTAGAGATCCCTAACTTATTTAATTTCCGAATAAATCGATTCAATTCTTGTCGATCTCGAATGACGATTTTTAATAAGTAATCATAGGCACCTGTTAAACAATGACATTCCAATATTTCTGTCATCGTTTTTAAGCTCGTTTCCAATTCTTCTATTTCCTTCGCTTGATGGATATCCGTACTCATAAAAACATAGCACAGTAAATCAAATCCTAGTTTTTCCTGATTTAAAATAGCAACTTGCTGATCGATGTATCCTTCGTTTTCCAATCGTTTGACTCTTGTATGTGTCGCTGGTGGCGATAAGTTTACACGTCTAGCCAATTCGGCATTACTAATATGAACCTCTCTCTGCAAAATATCTAAAATTTGAAGATCCATACTGTCTAGACCTTTCGTTTTGCTATCCTCCATAGCTGTGTCCCCTTTCGATTATTTTTCGTTATGTATTTACGAAGCTATTTTTCCGAAGATTATTTTTATAAAATCACAATAACTTTAGTTTATTTCAAATAAAATCACTTTCACAAAATATTATACAGTCAATTCACAATTAATGCTATGATTCTTAGTATACATAAAGGTAAAAGAGGGTGTTACGAGCTTTGGTTAAATTGTATATAGGTCTAATGCTTATCACAAGTTTACTGTGGGGTGGAAATTTTGTTGTTGCCAAGACGCTTGTTGCACATGCATCACCTTTGACATTGACAACGGTCAGATGGTTAATTGCTGTCATTGTCCTTGTTCCTTTAGTTTGGTGGAAAGAAAAAAAATTAGTTCCTCCAAAACAAGCCATTGTTCCGTTAATGTTGATGGGGGTTACTGGGGTTGCTTTCTTTAATATCTTTCAATTTTTAGCATTGGAGCGTACGACATCTACTAATGCTGGGCTTATCTCTACTATGAATACAATATCCATTGCCCTGTTTTCGTTTGTCTTGCTTAAAGAAAAAATAACAAAGTGGCAGTTATCGGCAATGATTTTATCCTTGTTCGGAGTAGTTCTCGTTCTTTCAAAAGGAGATTGGCAGCTATTGCTGGATTTCCAGTTCAATACAGGTGATTTATGGATGTTGGCAGCCGTGTGTGTTTGGGGACTGTATTCCGTCTGTAGTAAATGGGCTATGCAAACAACCTCACCATTAATGGCTACCTTTTATGCAGGAATATTTGGTGTGCTGATGCTCCTACCATTTACGAGCACAGATTTCACCTTCACAAATGTCAATACATCTTTCATTCTTTCCATGCTATATACGGGTATTATCTCAACCGTTGTTTGTATGGTATTTTGGAATATCGGTTTACAGAAGCTAGGCGCGACAACATCGGGGATTTTTTTAAACTTCAATCCAATTTTCACCGCCCTTCTCGCCTATTTATTTATTGGAGAAAATATGTCTTGGCTTCAGGGAATTGGTGGACTTATCGTCATTGTGGGATGCTATTTATTCACTCAGTTTAAAGCAAAAGTTCCGCAGGCGATTATATAAAGAAAAAATGCATGGCACACTGAAGTGTCATGCATTTTGTTTTACAGGCTTCTTTACAAGAACCACAAAAGAAACAGCCGTTCCTTCATGAAGCTTACTCGTAATGTGCAATCCTTGTCCGTAATGCTGTTGAAGACGAAGATGGGTATTCATTAAGCCAATGCTTCCGGATGGCTGTCGTTTTGTCTGAAGCAACTGGGACAATCGTTGTTCATCTATGCCAACACCATTGTCCGAAACCGTAATTTCAAGTTGTGATTCACTTTCATAAATCCGAATATGGATCGTTCCCCCTTCTGTACGTTTTAAAATACCGTGCTGTAAGGCATTTTCAACTAAGGGTTGAATCGTTAATGATGGAATAAGCACATCTGTAGATGCCTCTAAATCCCATTTAACCTGAATACGATCGCCGAAGCGCTCCTGCTGAATATAGAGATAAGCTTGAATTAACGTAAGTTCATTTTCTAACGGCACAAGTGCTTCAACATTTTGAAAATTATAGGATTCTCTTAAAAAATCACTGAGTGCCTCTACTAATCTACTTGTTCGCTCACTATCCATTTCACTCAACGTTAAAATGGCATTTAACGTATTAAAAAGAAAATGAGGCTCAATTTGTGCCTGCAGCCAAGCAGCCTCCATACGATGACGCTCCTGTATAGATCGCTTCACCTTTATTAAAGCCGCTACTCGTGATCGTAGCTCTAGGGCATCGACAGGCTTGGTCACATAATCATTTGCACCTGCTAAAAAACCATTTTCAAGATCCTGGGGTTGACTACGCGCTGTCAGTAATAATACAGGTAAATCGGTGATGGAGAATTGCTTCCGAATAAGACGAACTAATTCGTACCCTGACATTTTCGGCATCATCACATCTGAAATAACTAAATCCCACTCGTGTGACTGAATACATACTAGCGCTTCTATACCACTTGTCACCGTAACAATGTCATACTGTTCATTCGCTAAAATGGTCTCAACGACCCGCAAATTAATAGGCTCATCATCCACTACCAATATACGCGGATGATTAAACTCCGTACTCTGTTCATGTTCCAAGTCAGTTTGTAAAGGTGTTATGCGCTCTGGAATCTTGCTAACACTTTGTCGTCCCTTTTCAAGTGGCTCTTGGACATTCGATTCAACCGCTAAGGGCAATGTAAATGTAAAGGTCGAGCCTTGTCCAACAATAGATTGGGCTTTCAATGTACCGCCATGCAATTCAATGAGCCGCTTACAAATGTTTAGTCCTAGCCCAAACCCTCCTTCTACCATAGTTTTACTGATCGTCCCTTGCTCATATCGTTCAAATATTCGACGCATGGTTTCATCGTCCACACCAATGCCTGTATCCGTAATGACGATGTTCGCCATTCCATTGCGTGTATAACTCGAGATTGTAATCGACCCTTCATTCGTAAATTTCACAGCATTATGCACTAAATTAAAGACAATTTGAATCACACGATTTTCATCAGCTAGCACTCTTTGAAAATCTTCAGGTATTTTCAGGACAAACTGAACAGGCTTCCCCTCAATCATAAAGCGCAGCATATCAAAAACACCCACAGCAATGGAATGGATGGAAACCCTACTTAGTTGTAATTGTTGTGTATTGTCTTTCAAACTTACGACATCCAGCAAATCATTTAACAACAAAGACATCCGATTACCTACGGACAGGACAGTTTCTAAATCAGTCACACTTTTTGCAGTTAACCGATTGGCTTCACGATCAAGTACCGCTTTGGACATATTGATGATGCTATGAAGTGGATTCCGTAATTCGTGAGAGGTACTTGCCAAAAATTCATCCTTAATTTTATCAGTCTCTTGCAATTTATGAGCAAGCTTCTTCGTATCGGCATGTACCTTTGCGTAATCTTTAAACCACAATGTCGCTAAACAGGCAATTGTCACCATCAAATCAAATGGATAAGAAATGACTTTAATTCCTGTAATCAGCAGCATGACATCCCAAAGGATACTATTCACAAAAGCCACTAGGCCTAATAAAATAAAGACATTACTGCGAATATCTTTGATGGATTTTCCGGTCATCAAAATCAAAGTAATCACTATGGGAGCCCCTAAAATAACCATATAAAAAGCTTGTATGGAAACAAGATAACGTATCGGTAAAGTAAAGGCTAATAGGATTGCCACCAAGCAGAAAAAAGTGTACATCCGTTTATAGTGCTGTAAATGTGGCGGTAGCCAGTGCTCTATACACTGCAATAACGAGTAGCCAATGCCTACCATAGAAAGATGGACTAATATAAATCCCCAATCATAATTGATGGGAAACCAAAATGAAAGAAGTTTATCATCACTTCCTAATAAATAATAAAACATGATATTTACGGTTAAGATCGAAAAGAATAGTAGGCGTTTATCTTTATTTCCAACTAAATAGAGGATAACAGAGTAAATGGCATGCAGGACCAAGACCACTGCCACGAATAACTGCATCGTGATGGACAATTGTGTCTCCCGATTGATCACATCTTCTTGTCCAAATTTTATAGAGCGTACAATTCCCCCATTACGAGGATCTTGAAAGTTGGCTACTTGAATGACCAGTTCGATTTCACTTTCACCATTTATCTCAAATGATGCTGTAAAGGGTATATTTTTAGCCATTGTTTGCGCTCGATTTTCACCTAGCTCTCCTGATTTCGCAATTAAGCGGTCGTTTACATATATTTCTGCAGCACTGCGAATACTTGGAACTCTTAAACTAAAGGTTCTTGCCTCTTCTGTATTAACCAGTATTTTTAGTTGATAAGAGCCGTATCCAAATGGGCTTTGCTCTCCTTTCCGAAAAACGTTGTCCCAACCATCTGGGACTTGTATGTATGAGTGGTTGGAGGATTGATGATCCATCAACCACTGTGATGGATGGAAGGACCATTCGCCATCAAGTGTTAATGCATCATGTTGAAAATCAAAATCACGGACATCGATTTGCCCCTTTATTGCAGATGGTTGATCTGGCTGCGTAAATGAATGGAGCCACAACATACGAGAACCTGTTAACAACACTATAAATAATATAATGATAGCCATAATTCTATGTTTCATAGTGAATGACCATAACACCTCCTAAATCTAAAATGGTAGAGTGATTCAATAACCACCTATTCTACCAACTCAACTTATACAGAATCTGAACAACCCATTTTGCCCTAAAAAAAACAAGACAGTCTAGAGACTATCTTGATTTCCCATAAATACTATATCTTCTGCGGTGGTATGATGCCTGTAACAAGTAAGATAAAGAATACCAAACCTATCAGTACGAATAGTAGTGATGCTATAAATACAGGACCTGCTTTAAACTGAAATCGATCTCGCTCCTGGATGATGCCTGTTATGGCTCCAGATTGTGCTGCAAAAAACCTTGACATAGCTCCTCCACTACTTGTAAAGTAGAGCGTTCCTAATGTAAAGGCAGCCCCTGTGAAAAACATAACCTCAATAAATCTGACAGAAAATACGGAGGCAATCCAATAAGTTAGGACGAATTCTATCATAAATGCAATAACCATCATAATAAAATATTTTCGGTTCATTAAAAAACCCCCCTCTCTTTTCAATTTACGAAAATTATTGGTAAAGTTTTCATTTTTCATGAAAACACTGTATACGTTTATCTCCAACTGGGCACGTCTGTTTCATTTTAAACATTTAGAAGAGCCGTGTATGGTCTACTATTAACTCTGCTGAAAATGAAAAAACCTTACTGTTTTGAAGGTCTTTGCTGTAGTGCACAATCCAATATTTCCTTATAAAGAATATTCCATTTGTGATAATAAAAAGCAATATCATTCGGATTTATAAACATACGTTGAGCAGATTCAAATTCTCCCTCAAATGGGAGCAGATTTGTTATCGTCATTTTGTAGAATAGTTGATAGCCAATTTTAGGGTAGGGACTATTTTTTGTCCATAATGGATTTTCACTATGGTCAACGATAATATGCCCTATCAACTTACATTCCCCTTCCACATAGCCCTCTTCCAGTGCTTCCCGTTTTAAGCAATCCTCTGGGCTTTCACCCGGTTCAATATGTCCTCCTGGAAAATCCCATCCTCGATGATTTACATCCACCAATACTAATTGATCCCCTTGAAAACAAAAGCCGTGAACACTTGTTATTAGATGATGTGGGGGCAATAAGTTATTTTTTTCCCAAGTTAATTTAACGATGGATTCTCCCCAATTCACATAAGTGGTTGTCAATTATTTCCTCCTAAAATAATAATCTCTCTTACTGATACTTATTTAATAGTTCTACTGGAATATGACAATAATCGTTTGGACATCTCGCTAACCTATCTTGATGTTCCTCTGCGCTTCTTACATAATTTGTCAGAGGTAATACTTCAACAACAATCAAATCATAATCATTTCTCTTACAAAGAAACGCCTGTGCCTCAAGTAAGTGTTCCGGATTTTCACTATAAACGCCAGTTCTGTATTTCTCGCCTACATCCTGTCCTTGTTTATTCAAACTGTAAGGATCAATCATTTCAAAAAAATACCCCATTAATTCCCTGATGGATACAACGGACGGATCAAATCCTGTTTTTACACATTCGGCATACCCATCGTAATCACTCTCAAGTGTAAAACTTGTTCCATTGGCTCTTCCTGCCTCTGTAAACACAACGCCTGGTAACGTTTTTATAAAAGCTTGAACTCCCCATAAGCAACCACCTGCAAAGTATACTACTTCCAATCTCATTCCCCCCTTTATAGTAAAAAATAGTCCCATCTATATTTTTGTAAGAAATTCCTAAATTTTTATTCCATACTACCATGAAATTCAACCAAATTACAGGCAATTTTCTCTCAACATAAAAGGACCAGGATACCCACTATGTTGGGAAGCCTGGTCCTTTTGTGAAAAAGTGAAGCTTACTACTTTGCTTTAGTTTTGTATCCTACTATTACAGTAGTTGTTTTCATCCTGAAAAAGTTACAGCTTATCTAAACATTCTATTAAGAACTTTTTGATTATCATCTAAATGCTTCCCCCGAACACAAGTGAAGAAGACCGACGAAATTGAAGTTTGCTATAATCCACAAGACATAGTCCAGAACATTCAGCATACTTTTTAAAATATGTATTTCCCTACACCTACACTTGTACATACTCCTTCCCTTTATAAATACTTCGTTATCATTCTATTTACTAATGCCTAGCAGCATAAATCGTCCATCTCCATATGATTCAAAAAAGAAGGGAAAACGTAGAATCACAATTAGCTTCATCACCGTCAATTTGTCGCTAGCCAATGCAATAAAGTTTATTTCCACTAAAGATTGACTTATGAAGTCGCTAATGCTAAATTTACTAAAGCAGTAATTTAGTAAATTACTAAATCCAAATGATAAGGAGTTTTTTTCATGAACATCCCCACACATTTAAAACATAAACCCGTAATTGTTGCCGAAAACTATGCCAATATCGATGGACGTACAGCCTATCAAACTGATGCTCAAGGGCTTTCTCTCGGCTTAGCTCAGTGGAATGACAGAGGCAAGGTGGATATTTCAGCAAAGGTTTGGCGTCATACAGGTGGCAAATGGTCTCGTCAATCAGAAGAGCTTCCCCTACATCGTGTGCTTGACCTTGCTATTTTAGTCTGTGAGGCGCAACTTCATTTTAAAGAGGCCTATCGCTATGAGCATTTATATGATGAAGAAAACCCCGTGATTAAGCGTGTAGGCTTACAGGGCGATGCCATGACTGTGGAGGTTTGTACAGAAAATGAGCAAATCCATGAAGATATTCAGCTCTTTCAGCAAGCGTTAAATAATGATGGTGAGTTAATCGGTGAACGACTACGCACATTGTCACGAATCTTAAAAGAAATGGGTTATTAAAACTCAAGAGGAACATAATGATGAATGCACAAATGTTACAAGACGATCAAAAGCTTCGGAAGGCCTTTTTAAATTTTTTAATTCCGGTTATGTTGGCAAATGTCCTACAATCCGTTGGGCAGGTTTTTGCCATGTTTTTAGTGGGGCGTAATTTGGGTGTCGATGCATTAGCAGCGATTTCAGCCTTTTTTCCATTTTTCTTCTTTTTAATGGCATTTGCCATTGGTATTGGATCAGGTAGCTCCATCTTAGTGGGGCAAACCTTCGGGGCTGGTAATCATGCTAGGATGAAGGAGGTTGTTGGTGTAACGCTCGCCTTCACAACGATTTTATCCATTGTTGTGGCAATCTTTGGTGGCTTTTTTATTGAATGGATTTTACGTTTTATGCAAACACCGGCTAATATATTAGATATGAGTATTAGCTATGCCCAAATTTTATTCTTCACGTTACCAATTATGTTCTGGTATATGGTGTATACAACCTTTATGCGTGGAGTTGGTGATTCGAAAACACCATTCCTATTTTTAGTAATCAGTGTTGTGTTAAATATCGCCTTCCTTCCTCCATTACTTTTCGGTTGGTTTGGCCTGCCTGCATTTGGCTTAAATGGCGCTGCTTATGCGTCTGTGCTATCAAACCTAGTAACAATGATTCTGTTACTGGCATATTTGCATAAAACCAAGCATTTACTCCGTTTAGACAAATCTATTTTACAGCATTTTAAATTAAAGAAAGATATTTTAGCTTCATTATTAAAGCTAGCGATTCCATCTAGTATTAGTATGGTTGCTATATCTGTGGCAGAAATAGCTGTCATAGGCTTTGTTAACGTTTATGGCTCCAATGCAACTGCAGCTTATGGTGTTGTGAATCAGGTGGCTAGTTATGCACAGGTACCTGCGATGAGTATTGCTATTGCCACATCTGTATTTGTCGCTCAAGCATTAGGAGCGAATTCTACAGAAATGATTAAAAAAATTCGCCAAATGGGTGTTCGTATTAACTATCTTTTAGGTGGTGCGATTATACTTATCATGTATCTATTTGCTGAGCCAATTTTGGCCTTTTTTATCGATTCACATGATACTGTACTCATTGCCAAAAATTATTTATATATCGCCTTTTGGAGTTATTTAATTTTCGGTCATACACAAACGGTTTCAGCTACGATGCGTGCAACAGGCGTCGTTTTATGGCCTACAATTTTCTTAGTTATTACTATTTGGGTAGTTCAGGTACCGTTAGCGTTCCTATTATCCCACCACACTTCATTAGACTTAAATGGTGTATGGCTCGCCTACCCAATTACCTTCTGTGTACATTTCATTATGCAATATACCTACTTCAAGCTAGGCTGGCAAAAACGAACATTAAAAGCAATGCTTAACGATTAAAGGATTGAGGACATGAAAAGAGCTCATGTCCTTTTTTCTATAAACACAAAATGACCAGGTGCTCGTCAGTGAGCCCTGGTCATCTTGTGAAAAGTGAATTTTACTACCTTGCTTTAGTTTTTTGTATTCTACTAATGAATTAGGCGTATATCGTTTAAAAAAGTTACAAATAAAAAAATATTTTTTTCATCTTCTTCGATTTATTTTACCCCAAGGTTTAATAGACAATTAAAACATATTGAATTACCCTACTTTTTTTTATAAAAACACCACCTTTTGTCCAAGCTATTATTATAAAATAGCTACTTGAGAGTGGAGAAACCATGAAAACAACCTTCAAATTTATAGTGATGATTTTTCTTACAACCCTGCTCGCAGGTTGCTGGGATATTACAGAGCCACAAAGAATGTACTATATCAATGCAGTCGGTGTTGATTACGTTAATGATGAATATGAGGTCTATTTACAAATTATTAATTTTGCAGATGTCGCTAAATCCATTCAACCCAGGTCAAATACTGAACCTGCTGAAATTGGTCATGCCAAGGGAAAAACCATAGAAGAAGCTATCTACAAATTGTACCGATCGTCTGACCAGCAAATTTTTTGGGGGCATATGAGATATATTATCTTCTCAGAGAGAGCCATGGAAAATGAGCGGTTTATCCCAGTTATTGATACGTTTATTCGCTTTCGAGATACAAGATATCAAATTTGGATGTATTGTACAAAGGAATCAGTGAACGATGTCCTCCTTGTCTCACCAATATTAAAAAATTCACTGTCTTCTTCAAAACTAAGTAACCCAATCAACCCAACAGAACAAGAAACGTTTATTGAACCAAAAAATTTACGAGAAATCGTTATTGGGTTAAATGAGCCAAACCACGAAGTGACTGTACCTTATGTCTCCATCAAAAAAGATTGGCAAACGGTCGATGAAAAGGTAGAAGAAACGTATTTTTCAGGTGTCGGTATTTTGTCGAAAGACGGCGTAAAAGGTTTTTTGAAGGATGAGGCTGCTAGAGGTAATCAATGGATGCATAATTACACAAACCGAGGTGAAATCACCTTTAAATTAAGAACTGACGGTAACGAGGAGTTGACCGTTAGTATTAATAAATTACAAGTAGAAAAAATACCTATTGTAAATAAAGAGGATGTTTATTTTGATGTGGAATTAAAACTTCATGCAACCGTCCAAGGCTTTAAAGGGAAAGTCAGCGAAAAGGAATTGAAAAAACAAATTATTCAGGAAGTGAAAAAGGAAATCAGAGAAACCTATACGGAGGGATTAAAATTAGATGTAGATATTTTTCGATTATCAGAGGTACTCTATCGAGATAACGTCAAAGCATGGAGAAAAATAGAAAAAGAAGGAAAAATCCCTTTACAAGAGAACTCTATTCGTAAAATATCTATTGATGTTCAGCAAATAAATCCAGGACGCAAAACGTTTTCAGAAATCATTAAAGTTAAAAGACAGGGTTCTCCTGAATAAAAAACGCTTGGGAGCCAAGCGTTTTTTTTTATAAGTGAAATTGCTCTTGGACTATTTTTGCTACATCTTCCGCACTTAAATTTGTGCTGTCTATCTTTATATAGTTTGAGAATTGGATTTCGTCCTCTAAAGAGTTCAATCTGTTTTTCTCTATTGAGGTTAACAAGTCATTTTCAGACCAAATAAGGTCCCTTTTTGAAGGCTTATGCTTCAGTCTATTCGAGCCTTTATTGCGATGCAGTCTTTCTTCTAAAGCAGCCTCAAGCTCTACATAGTATACCTTGCCCCCTTTGGATTCAAAAAGCTCAGTAACCCCCTTTACATAATCCCAATCGTCTTGAACATCGAACGCCCAAACAAATGTGAAAATTAATCCATATAAATGACTAGCTGAAACTTCTTTGAAAATCTCCTGTCGAAATAAATTGACTAATCTCTTCCCCTCTTTCGTACCGTAGTCAAATAAATGACTAACTAAATCAATTGTCATATGATTATGAAATAGCTTTAAATTAGTTATTTTGGCTAATTCCTGCCCAACTGTCATTTTCCCAACAGCTTGAGGACCAAATATAAGGACAAATTTCATTTGTTACCTCCTAGAAAATGCTCTTAATTTTTGAGTATAAAATAATTTTCACAGCAAATAATAGTTGTAAATAGTTCTAATCGAGGTGAAAAATAAATGGAACATTTCCCACTAATACATACGAACTTTTGGGATGCCGTCATCGCTGTTCCAGTGGTGATGATGCTAACACAGTTGATGAAAAAGCTATGCCATATTAAACCTTTTTGGGTTCCCTTCATCGCTTTAGTTATCGGCTTACTCATTTCCGTCTTCATCAGCCATCGCCACCACCTGTTAGCTGGCTTGTTTATGGGCTGGTTTTATGGCTATGCAGCTATTGGTAGTTATGCTTCCTTGAAAACCTCTTATATTACATATAAGCAGAAAAAACTAAAAAAACAAAATCGGTTTTCCCCTTAAATTTGTTAGGGACTACGTACAATTCAAAGTTCTTAAATTAAAAATAACCCCTCTTCTATCCCTCTCATCATATCGATTGCTCCATTTGATTGATTGGAACAGATCACTACCTTGAAAGAGGATTCTGGATAATATGCCGAGTGGAAGCATACTCCAGGATCGTACCCCATAACATGATATTTCAAAATAGATTGATGACTATTTTTCTTAATCCAGATGCCATGTCCATAACCACTACTTTCACTCATTTCTACATGTGCTAATAGAAGTTGCTTCGTTAAAGCTTCATTTAGTAGTTCAAAGTTCATCAGAGCATCCCATAACTTCGCCATATCACCTACTGTGACAAATGCTCCCCCATCAGAACCACCTTTGACAGGTAATGAGTAGATATTTGTTTTCCATGTACCATCTGCATTGTCGATATAGCCTAAGGCCGTGTTAGAAGGTAGAGCGTCCAATGAGAAATAGCCAGATTCCGTCATCTTTACACGATCAAAAATAAATTGTTGAATGTAATCTGAAAAGACCATACCTGATATATGCTCAACAATTAATCCTAATAAAATATAACCTGCATTATTGTAGTGAAATCTAGCACCTACTTGATATTTCATAGGACGATTTTGGAATAAAGGTAAAAAATCACTCAATGTTCGAAGCTGATACATTGGATTTTCAATCCACAACTCTTCAAAATCATCCATTTCCTCCTCATCAAAATAATCTGATATCCCTGATGTATGCGTCAGTAAATGATTAATCGTTATTTCCTTATCAAAATGTGGAAATGACTGATTGAGACATTCACATAGTTTAGTGTCAAAAGAAAGTTCTTCTTGTTCTATTAGCTGACAAATAGCTATTGCAGTAAAAATCTTACAGCCAGAGGCAATACCAAAACGAGTTTTTGCATGATTTTTGATTTCCTCAGAACGATTTGCATACCCAAAACTTTGGTTGACTACGATACCCTGCTTTGGATTCTCTACAAGCACGGTACCTGAAAAATTAATCTTCTGTTGAATGTCCAGTATGATGTTATCTAAATTTGTATTCATCCATTTTCTCCTAATTTAATTAAATTTTTTTTAAATAACTGTTCACTACCGCACCATAAATTTCCCCATAACGATGACGTTTCACATTGTTCTCTCTTATGGATAAGGTAAAGGGACCAATTACTAACACTCCGAAAATCTTTTTAATAGATGCCGCTCCTTTCTTCCCTATGTAGATGGATAATTTATGACGTATTTAATTGAAAGCTGTATGCTACAATGTAGGACCCGTTAATAGGCAGGCAAACCGCTCCACACCTGGGTATTTTTCTCCTAAACTTGTCATGTGAAATCCTATCTTTTTATAAAAAATCACAGCATCTCTATCCGTTTCGGCATAAATGGAAGAAAATGAATGATGATGGTGAATAGACTGAACCATCCTACGCCCAATTCCTTTCCCACGATGCGCTGGCGATACGGCTATATGTTTAATGACACACGGATGTGCATCACCTATTTCAATTCCTATACAGCCAACAAGTTCTTGATCCATGTAATAGCCATATAAATTTCCATGCCAGGGAATGTACATACAAATCATATGCCTGATCCACCTTTGCTTTGGATGTGGCATAGGATAATAATACTTTCACTGCGGGTTGAATAGGATAAGGTTGAATAATTTCCAATGCACTCTACCTTTCTATTATGGTTATACAGATAGACCTTGTTTTATTTCATAAAAGCGTTGGGATGGATGAATTATCCCTACTCCCTTAATAAGGATATAGTCGAGGCATGTTATACGTTGTTTCTTTTTTTCCACAACACTAAAACAAACATTAGTAGAAATAAAAAAGTCATGCCGATCATAATCACTGAAAGTGGATCAACAATCATAAAATAGCTGTCTCTTACCTGATAGCTGCTACTCATGGTAAACCTCCTATTTCATAAGTGATATGTATGTGTTTCTTATTCTTGTACCAAGAAATAACGAATGATTGCGGTGTTTGTAGGTTTCTGCACTAATTTGCACGATACGTATCTCCTATTTTATATTATCCATCCAAATAATGGTATGTTATATTACTTAAAAGATAGATGTTGGGAGGGTTCATGATGAAAATTAGAAAGGCAATCGTCGAAGATGCTACAGGTATTGGGACAGTACATGTCGATAGTTGGAGAACAACCTATAAAGATATAATTCCAGATGAATTTTTAGAAAAATTATCTTATACACAACGAACACTTTTATGGGAACGTCATCTCGAAGATCTTACTAAATTTATACTTGTAGCTGAAAATGACGACGGAGATATTATTGGCTTTTCTTCTGCGACTCAAAGAGAAACAGCACCTATTCCCAATTCCATTTATTTAGAAACACTCTATCTCCTAGAAGCCTATCAAGGGAACGGACTAGGTAAGCTTTTATTGAAAGAACTATTTCTTTTCTTTCAGCAGAAAAACTATTCCAAAATATATGTAGAGGTGTTGGCTGACAATACATCAAAATATTTCTACGAACATTTTGGCGCAAAGCTTTTAACAAGCCTAGACATCAATATTGGGGGCAAAGTAGTAGAGGAGCTAGTTTATGAATGGGATGATGTCAATAAAGTAGTAGAACTATTATGGGATGCATAAAAGCACCCAAATGAATTGGCAGCCTTTAACTACAGATTAGGAGGGTTGAAATTGGCGATTGGCGTTGTTGTTATTGCTTTGGTGTTAATCGTATCTATCGTTTTCATTATATGTCTCGGTAAATCGAAGAAAACAACATTCATTATTTGGGGAATCACTTTAATGGTAGTCATAGCACCACTGTTTGCCTGGGTGGTTTCTATTTTGTATGGCATAAAAGAAGGCGACGGTTTTGCAGCAGTAGGACTCATGGTCATCTTGTTCCCCTTTTTATTTCTCATTGGGCTGGTTATACTTCTCGTCGGTGTATTCAAAAAATTTTAATATATACCACTCCTGTTTATATTTTACTTCTTTAAAAATAAACAGGAGTACAGTTAGAATGCTTAAATTAAAATCTTCTCAAAGCTTAGGATAACTTTATCTTCGTAAATTCTCTCGTCAAACTGTATAAAACCAAGCGAAGTCCAGAAGTTGACAGCGCCTTTATTAGTAGAATGTACTGCGATATGAATACAGTTTGCTCGTTGACTTCTCATTAATTCCTCGTACATCATGTATATTTTTTTGGCATATCCTAAACCTTGATATTTTTTATGGACCGCCAATAGACTGATCCAAGGTTTTTGATGACGAGGGCTTAACATGCCATAATCCAAAATAGCTAGAAAGTCATCCCCTTTTTTTACCAAGTATCTTTCAACCTGTAATTCTTCTGTTTCTTCATGTATAGCTAGAATATCCTCATTCCCAAGAACCTTTTGATCATAGGCGATTAAATTATATTCCTGATTTGAGTTCATAATATCCTTTTCGATTTCCACGAATGTCCTATCATTTTTATGAAAGGTAAACATTTTTTATTTCTCCTTTTCTTTTGCTAATTTTATAGTACCTCAAATTGGAGTACATTGGCGTTTATTTATGTATCCAGGATAGACCTTATCTATCCGTGACTCTTTTTTAGCTGACATTAGACGAATACCCCACTCCCTTCAATGACAAATTACATACTATAAATTGAAGAAAGGAGAGGTTTTCATGGGATATTACGGAAACGTAGGAAATGCAGGATATTATGGTAGTGTAGGTAATTACAATTGCTGTTACAGCGGTTATGGTAATGAGTATAACATGGGCTACTGCATGGACCATGGCAAAGGTAATAGTTCAACATTTGTCTTAATCGTGATTCTATTCATTCTACTCATCATTGTTGGCGCAACATTCATGCAAAAAGAAGATTGCTAATCATTAGTGATAAGAGATAACTATAACTTCTTTTGTCAATCATCCAAGGGTCCTTTACAGCCAGGTGGCCCTTGGATTTTCACTAAGAAAAAAAAGAAAAACAACCGACTAACATTTGTCGGTTGCTTCACAAATTACGATATTAGTCTTGAATAGCTGGCTCTAATGCGACAACCATCATGTCGTTGAATTACTTGTACTTTTTTAAAGAACAGGATACTTCATGAATGTTGATTTAACAACATTCTACACTATTTAAAATACAACTAAAATTGTTTACCTTTTTATTACGTTAACTAAATATAAGAGGTTGGTCGCTTTTGGTCACCGAAAGTCGACTGCTTTTAAAGGAGACCGCCAGTAAAAAGGTGGTCTCTTTTTAATTGCCCCAGAACTTGTAGGATTGCTTCTGTATTTCAAAAAGATATTTACCATTTCACCACTATCTTATTCATCACATCATAAGTGGTTTGCTTATGCCACCAGTTGCCTTTAGTCAAGTAACCCCAATTCCGTATTGTGCTGTTTTTGCCCCTATAACCATTTCTGCTCGCATTTTTTTGATGGTGGTAACCTTTGTATCTCAATTCGAGCTGTAGCGTGTGAAGACGCTGAAGCTTTCTCTTTTTCAATCGTAAATTTGAAACCTTTTCCATTTGCATCCGTAAATTAATTACAACACTTTTTCTTTATAATAGGAGGTATTTAAATGGACTCTTTTGCACTTATGGCTTTTTCTTTTGCTTGTTTGTCATTTGTCTTTGCTATTTCAGCTGATTCTAAAATCAAAAAATTAGAAAAACGTATCGACGAACTCGAAAGAAGCCAGTAATTTCTTTAAAGCATACATACATAATAGGCTTATAGAGCGATGTATTTTAATCGCTCTATTTTGTTTATTCCTCAATATGTCCGTTTTCTTTTGATCTCTCCATATTATATTTTGCAACTACTAGGGTATTTTGTCTTTTTATATGGATTCACCTATGTTTATAGATTCACTAATAATACATTTTCTACTAAACAATTCACACTTTACCTTTGTTTTTAAAGAAACTTGATTAATAAGTCTATAGAATGTAGAAGCGTAATGCATATTATGAAAATGTAATCTGCAGATTATTAATCTTAAGTTAAAAGGAGGTGAAAATTACATGCCTTTAACTACTGGTCCAATTGAAAATACAGGAAATCTACCAGCTAATGCCTCTAGCGTTCGTATCAAAGTTCTTAATCTTACTGGAGGTTTATTAACAGGAGTAGTAAGGGTTTTCAGACTAAACGGCACGAGACAGTTATTATCAACAACTCCTTTTGCTGCTAATGCCAACGCTTCTACATTTGTAACTCCAAGTGTGAGTGGTTCTGCTCAATATGAGGTTGAAATTGTTCCTAATCAAACTGGAGGATTATACAGTGTGTACGGTCGAACAGCTTCAGGTGTAATTATCGATGCCCAACGATTTGTAAATTCAGAATTAACGCAAATTCTTTAATTTTATAAATCTATGCTTAAAAACGTGTGAGCCTTATTTTTAACAGGCTCTTATTGTGGACTAAAGGTATAAAGAAGTGCACTCTTTATACCTTTAGTTATTTTTTAGCCCTTTTATTTTTACTTATGGCAACGCTACTCTTTCTTTTTGATGGTCAATCGCCTCACCCAGCACTTGATGAAATTCTTTCATTACTTCCATACTTAATCCGGGTTCCGAACTTAACCTCATCCTCTATATTCCTGTTATCATCCAGCTTAAATTTTGAAATAGCAACATAAAAAAATTCCATCCAATTGATTAGTCTCAACCCGCAAAGAACAACCTTCACCCATCTTTTACACTCTTGTTTAGCTGCATGTGGTGAAGAAAAACAGGAGTGTAAATAGTAGGAGCCTATAGTCGTGAAATTACAGCAGACGAAAAAGAATATATTCAAATAGTAATGAATGGCGATTTCGATCCTTTAATTACTAAAACAGAAGGAAAAGCAAACGAAGTACAACAAGACTATAACAATCTTGCATTAGCATACGAAAAATTCAATGGTATAGATGAAGACCTACCGAGTGTATTCACAACAGCGACTCAACTAAAATACGTTTACGTAGTTGAGAGACTTGAGAAGATAAAATATATATCAGATGAGATTAAAGAAAAAGTTATTTAATTAAAAATTGTAGCACAAGATAAAGAGGAACAGTGGAGTTAACTATAGTCACTTAACTATGAAAGATAAAGAAAAAGCAACCGACTACTTTAACTCCATTTTACAAAAATGGTCGTTTTTTGGTCGGTTGCTTTTATTAAGGTATTTCATACATGTTGAAAACGCTGTTTTATCAACTAGTCTTGAATAGCTGCCTCTAATGCGACAACCATCATGTCGTTGAATGTTGTTTGACGTTCTTCTGAAGTTGTTACTTCACCTGTAATGATGTGGTCACTTACTGTTAGAACAGAAAGTGCTTTACGGCCAAATTTAGCGGCTAATGTGTAAAGAGCTGCTGATTCCATTTCTACAGCTAGTACACCGTATTGTGCTAATTTTTCATTTTGATGCTCATCTGAGTAGAATAAATCTGCTGTGAAGATATTCCCTACTTGTAAGTTAAGTCCAGCATCTTTCCCTGCGTTATACGCTTTCAATAATAGGTCAAAGTCTGCGATTGGTGCGAAGTCGATAGCTCCACCCCAAATGATTTGGTTCATACGTGTATCAGATGTTGCTGCTTGTGCTAAAATCACGTCACGCACTTTCACATCTTTTTGAATTGCACCACAAGTACCTACACGGATTAATTTTTGAACATCATATTCTTGCATTAATTCTGTCGCATAGATTGAAATAGATGGCACACCCATACCAGTTCCTTGTACTGAAATACGTTTGCCTTTATACGTACCCGTATAACCAAACATATTACGTACCTCGTTGTAGCAAGTTACATCCTCTAAAAATGTTTCCGCGATGTATTTTGCACGAAGTGGATCTCCTGGAAGTAAAATTGTGTCAGCGATTTCACCTTTTTTTGCATTAATATGAACACTCATACTGCAATCCCTCTTTTCTGTCAGTTATCACTATAAATAATACTGTGTTTCTGTCATTTACGCAATGCTAGACGTCTAGCAACTAAAAAATTATTTATAGTTTTCGTACAATTATGCCTGTCCCTCATATAATTCCCACAAATGATCAAAAGCTTCAATTGTTAAATTTTCTGTAGCATAGGATTCAATGTAGTTGGATAGTTCGTTAAAGTCTGTGCTTTGCTTTGGAAAATTATGCTCATGAAACATTTCCTCTGCAAACCGTACCTTAGGGTCTGACCAGTCGCCGCCCCGAAATGTTAGGACATATAAATAAAAACTTTTTTTCATCACACAATTTCCCCTTTTCTTGCATTTACTTTTCGATAGTGTATCAGAAAAACCGTTATTCGTCATAATTTCCACTACTAAGATATATTACCTATCCAAGGTTTTAGCACTATTTTCTTGGACAATCCTGACTTTTGTCACAGCTATAGCTATCAGAAAAATTTAAATTTTTAGAAAAAATAATAGAAATATCTAGTAAAATAAGATAAAATGGAAATCGATTACTAAAAATTAGGAAGGTGATGCGATGAAAAAGACTAAGAATATTCATGATGCAGCAAAAAAACGCCCGACTCTCTTCACTTTTAGCTTTTTTAAGAGAAAGAAAGCTTCTATACAAGAGAAAAACGGGATCAATCCCCGTCCTAATAGAGTAAAACGACAACGTTTTTACCATTTAATTAGAGGAAAAGTGCTTATGATGTTCGCACTTCTTATTGTAATTAATGGTGTAATGGGTATATTGTCTTATGTCAATATACAGAAGCTTCAGCAGGAGATGGAGGATTTCACTAAGAAGAATGTCTTAGAGCAGTTAACAGTAAATCAACTTGCGTATGAGATTGCAAGGCTGACGAATTTGGAACAAAGTTACTTAATTACAGGTAATGGCATTTATTCTACTTCATATCATTTGAAAATTGATACTATTAATAAAAAATTAACGGCTTTAAATGAACAATTTCAGGATCGGGAAGTTGAGCTTGGTCATATACAGGCCATTGACCAGTATTATAGAAATTACTTGGATTATTCAAAAAAAGTGATGACTATGCGTGATGAACTTGGTCTTGAGCAGGCCCGTAAGCTTATGATGGGGGCTACTGGGGAAACAATGAAAACCCATATTGATAATAATATTGAATCCATAAATATTGTAATGGATGAATCGAATAAAGCTAAATTAGACAAGCTTAATCAACAAGTAAACCTTTCGATCACTACATTCTTTATCGTATCTATTATAGGGTTTTTAGCCATTGTTATGTTTGGTTTTATGCTCTTTAAATCTTTGAAACGTAATACACAAGCGATTAATGACTCCATCCTTGATATTGCTCAGGCAGGAGGCGATTTGACGAGGCGTGTGAAAGTGCGAAATCATGATGAATTTTCCATTATTGCTGCTTCCACAAATACGTTGATTGAATCCATTTCCAATTTAATTCGACGTGTAAGTGAACTGGCTGATCATGTATCAAGCAGTAGTCAGGAGCTCATGTCGCTAGCAGATGAAAATGCTCGTACCATTCAAGATATTGCGGATGCGACTGCAGATATTGCAAGCGATAGTGATAATACCATTTCTAGTATGAATAGTGCACAACAAAAAATGAGTGATTTAGAGCACTCTATGCATCAATTGAACGAACAAGCCAGTGCCGTACATCGTGCCTCTATAGCCATGCAGCAAGCAGCCGATGAAGGAAGCCTTTCTGTGGAGCAATCTTCGCTTGTTATGCAATCAATCGAAGAAACTATGGCTTCCACAACATCCACGGTCGAGGCTTTAGGTCGTAAATCTGCCGACATTACATCAATCATTGGTACCATTACAGCCATTTCCGAGCAAACAAATCTACTAGCTTTAAATGCAGCGATTGAAGCGGCTCGAGCTGGCGAGCATGGTCGAGGTTTTGCCGTGGTAGCGGATGAAGTTCGAAAACTAGCTGAGCAATCCCAAAGTGCTGCCAAGGAAGTAACTGCTATCGTGACATCTATTCAAGATGAAGTTACATCTATTATTGCTCAAAACCATGAAGGAGTCACTACGGTCATTCGAGGCGTAGAAGTAACCAATGAAACCAATCAATCTTTGGCCAACATTTTATCGCATACACAAGAAACAACAACGATAATTGCAGCCATGGTGGATAAAATTGCATCTACACTTGACTTTAGCAATGCCGTAGCGAGCGACTTCATTCACGTCAATGCCTATGCTGAGCAGTCCGCGGCTAACACCGTAACATCCGCCGCCGCTGCCACACAGGGCTCCGCTTCCATGCAGGAAATCAACGCGGCTGCCACTGAGCTTGCTCAACAAGCTGACAGCCTGCGAAATCTAGTAGGAGCATTTAAAGTTTAAGTTTTTTCTAAACGTTATTGTAAATTTAAGAGGGAATCCTTCCAATGAAAGGATTCCTTCTTATTTTTTGAGGAGGAGATGCTTCAATATGGCGAGGTGTGAATCAGCCAAGGTCAGAGGTGCTATCCGCTCGTTCTATCCTCACTTCACACATTCTATCCTCTACTTAGTTAATGCACAAAAAAACCTAGCAAGGTCGCTCTTGCTAGGATGATATTTTATTTGAATAATGATAGGAATTGGCCGTAGCCTTCTTTTTCTAAATCTTCTTTTGCTACGAAACGTAGGGATGCTGAGTTAATGCAGTAGCGTAAGCCTCCTAGTTCACTTGGGCCGTCTGGGAAGACATGTCCTAGATGGGAGTCTGCTTCTTTACTGCGTACCTCTACCCGACGCATACCGTGGGAAGTGTCGAAGTGTTCAGTTACTTCTTCTTTTTGGATGGGCTTTGTAAATGCTGGCCAGCCACAGCCTGAGTTGTATTTATCCAATGAGCTGAATAGTGGTTTCCCAGAGACGATATCTACATAGATGCCCTCTTCAAAATGCTCATCAAACTCATTACGAAATGGTGGTTCTGTCCCATTTTCCTGTGTCACATAATATTGCATGTCTGTGAGTTCTTTTAAACGTTGTTCTTTATTCATGTTTGTTCCCCCAGTGGTGCTCTTGAAACGCTCGGCGACCACTTCCAACCGAATAGCGTTCATAGTGCATTGGATTTTTCTTATAATAATATTGGTGATAGTCCTCAGCCGGGTAAAATGTGCTAGCAGGTAAGATTTTCACCATGATCGGTTTATCAAATTTTCCAGAGGCTTCTAAATCAGCCTTTGAACGCTCTGCTAGTTGTCGTTGTTCTTCATTATGATAGTAAATGGCTGTTGTGTAGGATTCGCCACGATCGTAAAATTGGCCTCCTGCATCTGTCGGGTCTATTAAGGTCCAATAGATGGATAGTAGTTGCTCATAGCTATAAAGATCATCATTGTATACGATTTGCACGGCTTCTACATGTCCAGTAGTTTCTGAGCACACTTGCTCATAGGTTGGATTGACAACATGTCCACCTGTATAGCCTGATAGCACCGACTCAATGCCAGGTGTTTCGTCAAATGGCTTGACCATACACCAAAAACAGCCTCCTGCAAATGTTGCATATTGCTTTGCCATTCATTTCACTCCTTATTCACCAGGAACAATAATTTCTAATAAAATTTTGTCATTTGGTAAGTCTAATTCTTTAGCACGGACACGTGATCCTGATGCTATGTTAATTCGCGATAAATCAATATAGATTTCTGCTTTATTGGGGTTCACGGTAATCCAAGAAGGGAATTCCACCGAATCCCGCATAATTTTCATGGTCGTCTCCGGCGGAATGTTTAATAGCCCGACATTCATTCCCGTCTGCTTTAAAATAATATTGCCCTTGTCATCCACAATTGGATCAAAATTCATGGAAATCGGGATTTCCGTATAAAACACGGTAAGTGTGCTTCGTAATTGAATATCATCGCCGATTGTAAAATCAAGTGGTAAAGGCGAGCCTTTTGCTGCATCTTTTAAATATTTTTTGGAAATCGATTCTAATTCCTTTGTTGTGGTTTGCACCACGAGTACATTCCCTTTGCTTTCACTTTCACCTGCTGAACTCTTCGCAACATCGACTCCATCTACTGGTCTAGTTGCTAAAAAAACGACGAGGAGGATTGCAAAAAGCACTGTGCCTGCTAAGGCGAAAAACGCGACTTTCCATTTATTCATTTTGTCACTCCTCGAAGCCTATTGCCTTGTTAATCTTTTCTTCCATACCACACTGCTCCATTGCTGCTAGTATACGTTCTGTCATTTTTTCATATCCCTTTGCATTGGGGTGGAAAAAATCTGTATGATAGACGAGCTCTTCATTTGAATCAAATAAATCCTCCACCGATACGTAGCATGCATTGGAATCTTCGCTCGCTACTTCCTCAATCACATTATTCCATTCTGTGATAATTGTATCGAATTCATTCGCCTCATTGGTCACAATCGAAAATGGATTGTAGAATCCAATGAGTAGGATAGGCACTGTCGGATTTTTTGCACGAATTCCTTCAACGATTTTGCTATAGCGCTGCTTATAGGTCCGCAATTCTTTATCGAATGCGTCACGCTTCAGATTAAACAAATCCTGTTTAACCACTTTCATGACATCATTGCCACCCATTGTTAAAGAAATGAGCTGCGCTTGCTGCAACTCTTCATCATAATGCCCTTTTTTCACTAATTTTAGTAGCTGATCACTACGTCTGCCCCGTTTGCCACGATTATCAACATCCACCTCGGAAATCGAAGGCCACGTAAGCAATGAATCTGCTAATCTTCCTACATAACCGTCTTGACTATACTCATCACCGACACCATCTGTTAATGAATCTCCCAGTGCCAAGTAATGCAGTTGCTTTGCATTTTCTTCATCAATTTGCGATAAATCCTCTGCTGATGGCTCAAAAAAATGTTCAAAAATTTGCGTCAGCATATTCTTGGAGGTTTTTTCCTCTTCTACTGTTTGTTGCTCATCCTGCGTCATATCTTGCTCCGTTTCTGCTTGCTCGCCGTCAGGCTCTGCTTGCGGATTCGGCTCATCGATTGATATTGCACAACCACTTAGTACTAAGACGATCAAACATGACAACATAAATCGCCAAATGTCCATTTGACCACCTTCCATCCCTTTCTGTACCTTCTATTATAGAATAGTTCATACCCTAATGAAAAGTGACTTACCCTCTGTTCTCCATAATTTTGTGTTGTTGTCAAATTTCCTCTTTTCCAAATGCCGAACAAGCATCCAGCTAAAAGGTAAAAAATGAAAAAAAGCCACTACATTTACTTATGTAGTAGCTCCTCACTATTATTCTGCAAAATAAATAAATCCGATTGCACCTGGTCCAGTATGTGTCGAAATAATTGGGGATGTAAAGGCAATCTCAACTTTATCAAAACCAGTTCCTTCGATTAACTCTTTTAATGGATTACCCATTGTGATGAGGCCATCTGCATGAGAAATACCGACCGTTTTAACTGTTTTCCCAGCCGTATCTGCTTGGAATTGTTTAAATAAGTAATTCACAACCTGTTTATGGCTACGAACCTTGGAAACAGGATTGTAAACGCCACCCTCTAGGTTAGCAATAACTTTGATGTTCAGCAATGAGCCGATAAAGCCCTTTCCTTTACCAATTCGACCGCCTTTAATTAGATTCTCAAGGGTATCCACAATCACATACAAATGTGTGTTTGCACGTACTTTATCCAGACGGGCCACGATGTCCTCAACCGTTGCTCCAGCATCGCGCATTTTTATAGCCTCACGTAGCTGGATAGCTAGACCAATTGCAATAAAGCGTGAGTCAATCACAGTCACATCGGCGTCTGTCATTTGAGCTGCTTGTCGTGCTGACTCCACCGTGCCACTCATACCACCTGTCATATGGATGGATATAATTTGATCGCCATCTTTGCCTAACTCATCATATAATTCCTTAAATTTCCCTGGTGCAGGCTGCGAACTTTTCGGCAAATTTTTAGCATTTTTCATTAAGCCTAAAAAAGG
Source organism: Lysinibacillus sp. F12 (assembly GCF_057773605.1). NCBI lineage: Bacteria > Bacillati > Bacillota > Bacilli > Caryophanales > Bacillaceae > Lysinibacillus > Lysinibacillus sp. F12. Next base: position 437,465 of record NZ_JBYMLP010000003.1, on the reverse strand, counting down.
TTGTGGCTCTAAATCCACACCATCTATATATGTTTCACCATCAATTTGAATTGTTAATGGCACGATATGTATGCCATGCTGTGCTACTTCTTCTTTAGTTAAATCACAAGTTGAGTCCGTTACTATATGAATTCGTCCCACTTCGACACATCCTTTTACTTCATTAAAATTTATTATATAGACTAATGAATCATTATGTAAACATGACATTTGTCATTAGGTTAAGCCTTGATTTCTTTAGAATGTAAACGCTACCTTTGATACTATAGCGTTTCCTTTATCTCTTGTCTATCAAAGCCCCTAAAAGAATATGACAGCCTTATGACATTTTTGATATGAAATATATGACAAATGTAAATGTTCATATATAAATTATTGGGGTATAGTAAATACATGAACGAAAGGAGTGTTGTAAATGATTGATTCATTTGACTATAAATCTTGGAAGGAAGAGCTGTGGAATGCCATTACACACGGTATTGGTTTTATTGCAAGTATTCCGGCTCTAGTTGTTTTACTGCTTACAGCTGTGCAAACAGGTAATGCTCTACATATTACTACTTTTAGTATTTTTGGTGCCTCTGTCATCATCTTGTTTTTAATGTCCACATTGCTACACAGTATGCCAGAAAAATATAAACACTTTTTCGCTATTTTGGACCACTCGTCCATTTACATTTTAATTGCTGGTACGTATACGCCGTTTTTATTAATTGCCGTTGGTGGCACATTAGGTTTGACTTTGTTATGTATTATTTGGACATTGGCTGTCCTAGGTGTTCTTTTTAAATGTTTCTTCATCAATCGTTTTGAAGTCCTATCTTTAATATTTTATATTGGCATGGGCTGGTTAATCATTTTTGCTATTAAGCCCGTTTATCTATACTTAGGCTTTTACGGCTTTGCTTTATTGCTAGCGGGTGGGCTGTTTTATACGATTGGTGCCATCTTTTATGCTTGGCGCTCTCTACCTTATAACCATGCAATATGGCATCTTTTTGTGCTAGCTGGCTGTGCTTCCATGTACGCTTGTGTGTACTTCTATTTATAAAAAAGTCGCTCCCTTCATAAGAGGGCACTGAAAAACTTATGTTTTCATAAAATCGAACCTTTTTCAGATAAAAATAAGGCACTTCTTGTTCAATTTTGAACAGGAAGTGCCTTATTTCTGTCTCACTGGATCTTCTGTTGCCATATCCAAGTAATAGTTGAATGACATATCATACTTTGAGCGCTCTACTAGGTCGACGTCTGATACATCATTCATCGCTTTTAATAATAAGTACTTAATCATGCGAATTGGAGGAATGGTATTACGTCCATTATCTAAACAATATTTTGTTTTTAGCTCTTCTAAAAAAAATGAAAATTCAACAAGTTCATTGACCTGGCGAAGCATGTTATCTTTTGGCACAACAATATCATAGATTGCCATGTATGGACTTAAAGTAAGGGTTTCCTGATTTGAAATCATTGGGGCTCCACCTACATATTCATTCTTTTATGATAAAGGAAAGTGTGACTAAAATAATAGTATGATACATTGCGTTGTTTGCAGAAGCATCGCTCGACTCCTGCGGGAAAGCGAGACAGACGAGACCCCGCACGAAGCGAAGCGTAGGAGGAGACTCGGCGCTCGCCCGCGGAAAGCGAGCGGAATGCTTCGGAAAACAACAGTAGAGTCACAGTGCCAAATGAAAAAAAGATATGGACTTTTTCAGTGCCCTTCTTCACAAGGAGCGATTTTTTATGGAATCTCTTAAAAGCTTAATCGCTTCCCTTACTTCTTTTTCATGCTCCTCATTATTCATATTTTTCCTGGCATGAAGTAACACGGGCCTCAAGGATTCAACGGATCGCCCGAATGCATTCATCCATTCATAGCGGGGCACCATCCAAATGTGGAAATGATGAGTCATATCTTCGTTGTAAAAATAATAAACGTATGCTATGCCCAATACTTCCCTTTGAGCTTGTCTTATTTTTGTTAAGAGATGGATGTAATCCAGTTTTTCGTCATTATTTAATTCATCCAAGCAATGAATATGACACTTTGAGGCTACTATAACTAATCCCTTTATTGGATAAGCTATATCCTGATGGGCGTGAAAATAATCCGTTTCAATTAGAACACCCCCATTGGGCTCGATTTGTCCACTTATGATTGCACAGCTCAAGCAATCAACATAAACATTTTCTCCACTCGATAATACTATGTTGCGCATCAATATCTCCCCTAAATATAGAAGTAGCACGGTCTAGCAAAACCGTGCGTCTCTCCATGTTATTTACGTTCAAAAATTTGATATTGGAATGTATAGCCTTCTGAAGCTGTTTCAGGCTGTTCAGCAGCAACCTCTACAAAATCCTGCTCATAGCTTGGGAAAAAGGTATCGCCCTGAAAAGAATGATTGATTTTCGTAATATATAAGCGATCTGCTATTTCCATCGATAAACGGAAAATTTGCTCGCCGCCAATAATCATAATTTCCTGTACATCCCCTGCCATTGCTATTGCTTCTTCTAGGCTTGTCACAATTTCAATGCCTTCTGCACGATAATTTTCATCTCGTGTAATAACAATATTACGACGTCCTGGTAGTGGACGACCAATGGATTCAAACGTTTTTCGGCCCATAATCATTGGCTTGCCCATTGTTTTGTTTTTAAAATACTGCAAATCTCCAGGTAAATGCCAAGGCATTCCGTTATTATACCCAATTACATGGTTGTCATCATGTGCCACAATTAAAGAAATCATACTGTCCCTCCAAATACTTTCTTCCCTTTTATTATAAACACAATTCAATCATTTCACCTCTTTTATAAAAGATTTTTCTTTTTCTACAATTAAATCCTAGTAAAATTATATGAATAGTTTATAATATAAGATATAAACGTCAAGATAAAGGAATGATGAGGATGACTACATTAAGAAAAGAAGCTGTTCATTATATTCAAGCTCAGCATGGTGTGACACCTTACTATCAAGTCACACCACAGGAAGCTCGTGCGATGCGGACGGTTATGCCATGGCAATCCGTACACAAACCAACACTTGCGTCCATACAAGAACAAGCAATTACAGTGCGTGATGGTGCTCAAATTACGCTACGACTCTATATCCCTATTCATCACCAACCATTACCGGTTATTGTCTATTATCATGGTGGTGGCTGGGTATATGGTAATTTAGAGTCAGTTGATGCTGGCTGTCAGCTATTAGCAGAACAAGCACAAGCTATTGTCGTTTCAGTAGATTATCGTTTAGCTCCAGAATTTCCTTTTCCAACTCCATTACAGGATGCCTACGATAGCTTAGTATGGGTGCATGACCATATCAAAGCATTTGGCGGCGATGCTGCTCAGTTGACGGTTGCTGGGGACAGTGCCGGCGGAAATTTAGCAACGGTCGTGACCCACTTAGCTGCTTCTTCGGGTGGTCCGTCTTTGCAAGCACAAGTACTCATTTATCCCGTTACGAATGTAGATTTCACGACCGTATCCTATCAGGCTTATGGTGAAAATTTCGGCCTCGATAAAAAAGGTATGCAATGGTTTTCTCAGCACTATACAGAGGAATCCAACTATGCGAATCCATTTGTATCTCCTCTACAACTTGAGGATGTAAGCCATATGCCTAAAACCCTCCTCATTGCAGCAGAGGCAGATGTACTCTTTGACGAAGGTTTAAGTTATGCCCAAAAACTGGTGGACGCAGGAGTACCTGTAGAGCATATGACCATGTCTGGTTTGATTCATAGCTATTTTAGCAAGATGCATTATTTTGAAGAGGCGACCATCGAAACAGTGGCAAAAATTGCTGAATTCCTGAAATAAGTTTGGCTATCCCGTCCAAACAGTGCGATAATAGAGCAAAACGTTTTTTAAAGGATGACAACATGACACAAACAATTGCCCTACAAATAAAGCAGCCTTTTGCTGATCAATTAAAAAAAGGCTACCCATTAATTTCAAAAGATGCGGTGGATGCACGACAACTCCCTTCCGAGCAAGGGACACTACTTAAGCTGATGGATCACCATAATCGTTTTATTGGTACAGGTTACTTCGGTATTCAAAATAAAGGGATTGGCTGGGTCTTGACGACTGATATCAATGAAACCATCGATAAAGCTTTTTTCATTAAAAAGTTCAAAAAAGCCATACAACTCCGAGAAGCATTTTTCCAGAATGAACATACAACAGCCTTCCGTGTTTTCAATGGTGAGGGTGATGGCATTGGTGGCCTAACGATCGATTTCTTTAATGGCTACTATATGGTGAGTTGGTATAGCGAGGGTATTTACTCATTGAAAGAAGTCGTTTATGAGGCGCTTGCTGAAACCATCAACTACCAAGCTATTTATGAGAAAAAACGATTTGATGGTAAAGGCCAATATATGGAACAGGATGATTTTGTTATGGGGACTCCTGGCGAATTTCCAATTTTGGTCAAGGAAAATGGGATGACCTATGCAGTCCATTTAAATGATGGTGCGATGACAGGGATTTTTCTTGATCAACGGGAAGTACGATTAGCTATTCGTGAGCGCTATGCAAACACAGCCAATATGCTTAATACCTTCTCCTACACAGGGGCATTTTCAGTAGCAGCCGCGCTTGGAGGAGCTATTAAAACAACAAGTGTTGATGTTGCGAAGCGCAGTTTAGCCAAAACAATTGAGCAGTTTAGCGTCAATCAAATTGATTATGAAGCCCAGGATATAAAAGTAATGGACGTTTTTCATTATTTTAAATATGCACAGCGTCACGCATTAAAATTTGACCTTGTTGTCTTAGATCCACCTAGCTTTGCTCGTACAAAGCAAATGACGTTCTCAACGGCGAAGGACTATCCAAAATTACTGAAGGATACAATTGCGATTACAGCCAAAAATGGTATTATTGTGGCTTCTACAAATAATGCAAGCTTCGGTATGAAAAAGTTTAAAGGATTTATCGACCAAGCATTTAAAGAGACTCGTACACGCTATAAAATTGTAGAGGAATATGGTTTACCAAAGGATTTCCGTGTGCCTCGTGAATATCCTGAATTTAATTATTTGAAGGTCGTTTTTATTCAAAAAATCGACTAACTGATCTAGAATCACACTTTGCTGTGATTCTTTTTTTCGATAAAAAAGGCTTAAGAAGTATGTTCACTTCCTAAGCCACCTCTTTGTTAAAGTTTTTCCACAAACCAATCTCGTATATATTCCAGACGATGAATTCTTAATGTTGGTTTTCCGCTTCTTGACAGTTCATGATTCGATTCAGGGAAGCGGACGAATTTTGTTTCTTTCTTACGATATTTCAAGGCGATAAATAATTGCTCCGCCTGTTCAATCGGACAACGATAATCTTTTTCACCGTGTAAAATGAGCAACGGTGTTTCAACATTGTCTACATACTTCAATGGAGAATGATGCCATAGCTTCTCCATATTATCGAGCCCCGCTTGTATTTGCCAGTCTGTAAAGTAATAGCCGATATCACTCACACCTGCAAAGCTAATCCAGTTTGAAATTGAGCGTTGTGTAACTGCTGCCTTAAAGCGGTTCGTATGCCCAACAATCCAGTTGGTCATAAAGCCACCATAGCTCCCACCTGTTACACCTAGTCGATCCTGATCAATGAAATCATAGTGCTCTAAAGCATAGTCCACTGCAGCCATTAGGTCTTGATAGTCATTGCCACCATAATCACCACGTACTGCATCCACAAACGTTTGTCCGTAGCCATGACTTCCGCGCGGATTTGTATACAGCACCGCAAAGCCTTGAGCAGCTAGGATTTGGAATTCATTGAAATAAGTGTTGCCGTACATCGCATGTGGACCACCATGGATTTCAAGAATAAGAGGATATTTCTTCCCTTTTTCATAGCCCACTGGCTTCATGATCCAGCCATTGACCTTCCAGCCCTCAGCTCCTTCAAACTCAATACTCTCAGGAACAGCTATCTCTCTCGTCTTTAAAACTTCTTCATTGACGGTTGTCAACCGTTCTTTTTCACCCGTCTTTAAGTTGACGTAATATAAATCGCCCGGATTTGTTGTCGTACTTATTGCGACAACTGCTTGGTCATTTTGAGCATCTAATGAAAATCCATAAACATATTGATCATCGTGAATAGCTGGATAAATCTCTCCATCCACATTACCAAAATAAATTGCCGCATTGCCGTGATCTGTTACTTGAAAGTAGAAACTATGATTATCATTCATCCATTGCACAGGTGGAGCTGCTACCCCTTGCAGGAAATCACCGATGACATAGTCACCGACAGGGGCATCAAATTCACTTGTGGCACAGTTGAGCAGATTTTGTTCCATATCATAAATCCATAGCTTCGCTTGTGTGGCATTTTCAAACTCACGTTTTCCCCCAACGAAGGAAAGGAAGCGGCTATTAGGAGACCATGATGTTTGGTAATAAGAGCCAATTCCCTCGGTTACCTTGCGACTCTTTTTTGTTTCTATATCTAATAAGTAAATATCCGCATTAAATGAAAAATCTAAATCCTCTGCTTGATCTGCTAAGTACGTAAGATAGTTGCCATCGGGCGACCATGTACTCAGATGGCAATGCTTGTTCCCTTCTGTCATTTGCTCTAAGTCACCAGATTTTAAATCGACAATAGCGATGTGGGTATGCTGGTCCATATCCGTAAATCCACCAGCATCTGATTTATGTTTCATCTTATCGATTTCTAGCGGCTTTAGTTCTTTTTCTTCTTTCTTGTCATCTTCAACTTTATCTAGAATAGTTTCATCTTTACCGAGCATAACGGAAAAGGCAATTTTCTCTCCACATGGAGACCAGACAGGCGTTGACGCACCGTTTTTACAATACGTTACTTGTTTTGCCTCCCCACCTGTTTTCGAAAGCACAAAAATTTGCGGCTTGCCTGATCTTGTAGAAGAAAAAGCAATTTGACTGCCATCTGGCGACCACACAGGAGAGCTTGTCCGATAGTCACCATATGTCCATTGCTGAGGACGTTTGTCTTTTAAATTCATATAAAACAAATTAGATATATAGTCCTTTTTCTTCTCATCAATACGTGTCTCTACATAAACTACCTCAGTCCCATCAGGTGAGAGCTGTGGATCTGCCACTGATTTCAAGCGATAAAGATCCTCTGGTTGAATCCCTTGTTTAGATGTCATGTTCTTGCTCCTTTGTATTGTCATTTTCTATGCTCTACTACAATATTTCGACACCCTAAGTATTATTCCTGCTACTCGATCGATTTTTTTACTAGTTCCCAATCCGCATTCGATTTTGTTCTGCGATAAAACTTATAAAAAGGTTCATTGGAACGAGCTTGGTCCTGATAAAGACGAATGATTTGTAGCAAAAAATTTTCAATATGGTCGATCCTTACTCTCTTTGCAAAGAGAGTACCCGCCTGTGCTTTCGTCCCCATAGGAATGGCTCCTAGATAAACATCAAAGCTCTCATGCTGATAGACCAAACCGATGTCATCATATGTGGGATTATAACAGGCGGATGCACAGCCATTCACATTGACTCGCATTCTTGCAGGCACGGTTATACCATCCAACGCCTGATAGAGCTGTTCTGTTTGAGGAACTGCTTCCATTTTTTCACCGTCACAAAAATCACATGCTTTCATAACAATATGAGGCCCTGACGATGCAACAAACAGTCCAGCCTCCTGTAAGGCACGGGTAGCTTCAGTTAATTCACTAGAGGGAATCGATAATAATATGCTATAGGAAGCCGAGTATTTAATGGCTCCCTTCTCTCCTACAATTTCTGCTATTTTTTGAAATTGGGCTGGTGTGTAATGCTTATTGATAATGCCAGGGCTTACTGCTAATCGCGAAAATCCACCTTGCTGATTAAGGGTCTCAAATGTTTTATCTGGTATGTTTTGACGAAATGCGTTCAATAGTTATCGCTCCTTAAGAAAAAGGAGCTAGCACTTTGCTAGCTCGAAATTTTTAAAAGTTTTCTGGGTAGAAGCCCTTAGCTAAAATTTGAATGGCCTCTGCTGCACGGACCCCTTCAGATGCCGCTGAAAGTGGAAGGATGACAAAGCGATCATTTTTGACTGCTTCCATTTCCTTCAAGGCTGGATCATTTTTTAAGAAATTTATCTTTTGTTCAGCCGTTGTTTCACCATAATTAATTATGACAACCACCTCTGGATTGCGATCTACTGCATCTTCCTTCGACACGGTTGTCCACCCTGACTCCACATCTCCAAAGATATTTTGACCGCCAGCGATTGTCACCAGCTCATTCATAAAGTTTTGGCCAGCTGTGAATACATCTTTTTCACCACTGTCAAAGACTAGAACACGTAAATTTTCTCTATCTTTTGGTAATTTAGCTTGAACTTCTTCGACATCTTTTGTCATTTGTTCAATGAATGCTTCGCCGCGATCTTCCACGCGGAATATTTCTGCAATATGACGAATATCAGTGAAAATATCCTCTAATGTTGGCTTTGTCATATTAGAAGCTGTATGTAAATACGTATGAATTCCTAATTCCTCAAGCTCCTCTGGTGTTCCTACACCTTTTTCACCAAAGCCACTTTTCCAGCCTGCATACAAGAAATCTGCCCCGGCATCAATGACTTGCTCCTTCGTTGGGTATTGATCTGAAAGAACAGGAACTTTATCGTAGGCTGCTTGAAGCGGCTCGTAGATTTCGTCATCTAAATAAGCAGTCCCTACCATGGAATCCTCTAGCCCTAATGCAAGCATAATTTCTGTTACATGCTGATTTAAGCTAATTGCCTTTGTAGGTGCTTCCTTATAGGTTTGGGTAGTTCCATTATTTTTAATGATTACCTCAGTCGTTGTCGCCTCAGACGGTTCAACTTTTTCAGTTTGCGTTGCTGATTCAGGCTTGTCCTTTGTACCACACGCTCCTAAAACTGCGATGAGCGCGATGAGCATGACCAGCCATATACTTCTCCATTTTTTCATGTCCTTTTCTCCTTTGTTGTCATAAATATAGAAAGAAATCAGAGACTTCTTTGCTACCAGGATCATTGGAAGGGCATAAAAAAACCCTCTTGTCGCCAAGAGAGTAGCATAGTGAAAAAACGGTATAGTTACCTTTATCACTATCCCCATCCTCGTGGTTCTTAGTTAGCATACACATACTGGCAGGTATCCTGGCTTAGGTTCATCATCTATACACCTTCCCATAGTTAAACTACAGTGGCATCCTGTATAGACTCCCCATTTACAGTTGCGGGACAGCATCGGAATTACACCGATTTCCCTTTTAAGCAAAATGACAAATGCCATTTGCACCAATATGTTTTATTCATTCTATTGATAGACTAGCAGTTCATGAGTTAATTCGCAATCAGAGTAAATTGCAAAATCTGCAATCATCATTATATTAGCACTATTTCGACAAAAAGACGAATCATTTTACAAGAATTATTTGTGCTAGTATTCTGATACAATGAGAACATAGCCACCTATAGAAACGAGGATTTAGTATGTACAAGACGATTGGGGTTCTTGCTCATGTTGATGCAGGAAAAACAACCTTTTCTGAGCAAATGCTTTATCATACCAATAGTATTCAAGCGCGGGGGCGTGTCGATCATCAGGATGCCTATTTAGATAATCATGAGCTTGAGCGTAAACGTGGCATTACAATATTTGCCGAGCAAGGTCGCATGACTATCGGCGACGATACATATACGCTGATCGATACACCAGGGCATGTCGATTTCTCCCCTGAGATGGAGCGTGCCATTCGTGTCATGGATTATGCCATCATTATTATTAGTGCTGTAGAGGGTATACAGGGTCATACAGAAACTGTATGGCAGCTTTTACGGAACTATCATGTCCCTACATTCTTTTTTATTAATAAAATAGATCGTGACGGAGCAGATGTGAGAGCTGTTATGACTCAGCTGCATAAGGATTTCTCAGAACATGTAATCCTCATAGATGAACCACTGCAGGAAAACTATGTTTCAAGCACGATTATGGAATTGCTGGCAGAGCGTGATGAAGAACTGCTAGATAACTTTTTGAATGAAACATTGGAACATCGCCAATGCATGACTAGACTACAAACGATGATTAAAAATGAGGATGCCTTTCCTTGTTTTATAGGTTCTGCGTTGAAGGATGAAGGCATTGAGGAATTTATTGCTCAACTTCCATTCCTAACGGGTACTCACTTCGAGCCAGAAGCACCTTTTCAAGGAGAGGTCTTTAAAATACGCCATGATGGACATCAACGTTTAACGTTCATCAAGGCCCTTACAGGCAAGTTACATGTTCGGGATGAATTTACATTTGGAGATATCACAGAAAAAGTAACAGAAATTCGCCTATATAACGGCAGTCGATTTGAAACTGTTCAGCAAGTTGAGGCTGGTGAAATCTTCGCTGTTAAAGGGCTCAGTCAGGCAAATATTGGGGATCGAATTGGCAGTAAATTGCTATCACTGCCCTATGAGCTTGTCCCTACATTACAGGCAAAAGTTCAATATGAGGGTGAGCAACATATAAAAGAAGTATTAAGGATTTTCCGTTTACTAGAGGCCGAGGAGCCGTCATTGCGTGTCGTGTGGCAGGAAAAATTTCAGGAAATCCATGTGCACATAATGGGTGTCATTCAGTTAGAAGTCCTGATTGACGTGTTATTGAAACGTTTTGCATTACACATTTCTTTTGGAGAGCCGCAAATATTATATATGGAGACAATTGGGACAACCGTTACAGGCTACGGTCATTTTGAGCCACTCAAGCATTATGCAGAGGTTCATTTATTAATGGAGCCTAATGAACGCGGAGCAGGAATTACCTTTAGTAATGCCTGTCATGCCGATGATTTATCAGTGGGCAACCAGCGTCTCGTTGAGAAGCACTTGTTTGAGCGTGATCATCACGGCTTACTCACAGGCTACGCCGTCACAGATATTCATTTTACGCTATTAACGGGGCGTGGTCACAATGAGCATACCTCTGGTGGTGATTTCCGAGAAGCTACTTTCCGAGCACTACGTCAAGGACTAGAACAAGCACAGAACATCCTGCTTGAGCCATATTATCGCTTTAAAATGAAAGCTTCCAATGATTTTATTGGCCGTATGATGACTGACATTCAACAGGCTGCCGGCACATTCGACGACCCAGACCTCACCGAAACTGACGTTGTTTTGACAGGACGTGCACCTGTAGCAACCTTTATGAGCTATAGCACAATCTTTGCTGCCTATACCAATGGGAAAGGCTCACTTACCCTCCAATTTGATGGCTATGATGTGTGTCATAATGCAGAAGAAGTAATAGCCCAGATAGGCTATGATAAAAATGCGGACCCTGAATACAGTTCTTCCAGCATTTTTTGCGCTAAAGGCAAAGGCTATACTGTCCCTTGGCAAGAGGCTCAAGCAGCCATGCACTTTCAGGGATAAGTCAAGTAAAGTATTTGCAAGGACGGTGTGTTAGGCTAATAGCCTCAGATGAAGCATGATACGCTGGCATAAATAAAACAAGCCCCCCGCTTCATGGAGGGCTTGTTTTCATATCGCACCGACAGCTTTCTTTGAGGGCTTATGGACCTGATAAGCAGGTTCAACCACCACATAGCCCTGCGTATTAGTGAAGTCGATTAAAACTTTACCAGGCTGACTTTTTAATATTTGTAGTTGATCAATTAATGTTAACAATAGCTCATGGCCGTTCCCTCGTGGATGCCAATTTAAGTGATCACCATTTAACTCCTGAACCGCATCCAGAAATTGTTTATATTCCTGCTGCGCGAATGCGATTAGTTGATCCTGATGAGAAATTTCCATTAAATCATTTATATAAGTTTCATAAAAACGTATAACAATGGAGCATAGTAAATCATTGACACGTGCAGCGCTTAACACGGGATTGGGCTCTTGTGAAAGGCGATCAAGGTTAGGCTTTGCTCGTGTTGAATCAATGCGTGTAATTAAGTGATACGGCTCCCCGTTCACCTCATATATAATAGGGTTCGTCGGCATATACATCATAAAGCTATTCGTCTTCGTTTTCAGTTGATCCGTTAACGTTGCCAGAGCAAAAAGATGGCCTTCTACCTCACCATTTCTTATCCAAATAATGTCTTTATTATATAAAATTCGCTCAAAAAAGCGGTTGTTGCGAATCAGCTTCGTTGCTAATAATTGATCAATCAGTGATTCAACCACCATTCTTGTTTTCGCTTTTTTAGCAATTTCTGTCCTTGGCTGCTTACAAATGGTCATATCTACAAAAGGCGTTTCCTGTGTTATCGTTGCATGAATATTCATCCTATGTGCATCCCCTTTGCGTACATATTTTCAAAACAAAAAGGACTTCCTTCTATGTTTGAGGAAATCCTTCGCTTTAATGTGATTCATCACACAATGCCAAACAAACCCTAAGTAAATGTGAAGGAGTTCGAAAATGAACCCTTTCATGAACTTTGGGCGTTTGACGTACTGTGACGAACAGAGCATTCTGTTTTGTCAACATGCCACCTCCTATTCCTCGTAGGTTTATGGTGTGTACTCATAACAGGCAGGTATCCTGACTCATGGTCATCGCCACTTTTCCCCTTCCCATCATTTGACAGTGGTTGCTGAAAAGTCGCTCACATTTACAGTTGCGGGACAGTGTCGGATTCACACCGACTTCCCTTTTAAGCAAATTGCACGCAATTTACACCTATTACTACACGCTATTCAATTGTCATAGGAATCGGGTGTACTCCACATTCCTATTAGATTACTAAAATCAATTGTAAAGTAGTGGATTTCTAAAGTCAAATATCACAATATTTTCCAAACCATTTCTTCACTTAATCTTACAAACTCTGAAATTCTGACAACATGTCTTCCTATTTACTTTGATAGTATGATACTTCCTCAGCTTCATGCGGGTCATCTCTTTCGAAATCCCCTCGGATTTTCTACGCAGCATAATACTGAATAGCTTCAATTTCTTTACCGCTATACGTTCTGGTCTTTTCCAACGAATCAGCAAAATGGTCGTCTTTTTCACATATTAAATCAACGACACTAGTTAATGTTTTGTCCTAATACGTCCTTTACCGAATATCTTCTTTTAACATCCGTATCACCTTCATCTATTTTTCGGCGTACATACTCGCATGAGAATAAATTTTAGCGAATGATTAACGGCTTTTAAAAAAGGAGTTACGACACTTTTATTTTAGGTTATTAGTTATGTAATATTTGATAAAATGAGTTACGAGCGCAGGGGATTCCTACGCTCATTTTTTTAACGCAAAACCGCGAGTTAAATCGGGATAAGACACTTGCATCATTTTGAAATACTAACATAAACAACCTATAAACGCACCTCAGACAAACCTATACGCACAACTACGCGATTCAACGATTCTCGCTACATCTGACAGCGTTGAGTGATGTAACTAAAGAGTAATAACTTCACCAGAGTATTGTCTTAATTGTTCAATGGCTACTGTTACGGCTACTTCCTCAGTCTCAATCAAACTCAATCCTTTTTTAATAGGACTCCAAAATTCATATCCGCAGTCTTCTTGCCACATATATACTTCTGTTGTAAAAAGACCATCTCTCCGTTTTATAATTTGAACTTTATATTGATGACTTGGAGACATTATTTCCTTTAGCATCTGTTCCATCGTTTCACCATCTTTACAAATAGTAATGTGTATAACTATTATTCTTCAAAAAGAAAAAAAGCTTTGAGCAAAATCTTAAAAACAGGGGGCTTGGGAAGGTCATGCATTTTCAACACAAAAAAAGAGGTTTATGGTGTGTATTCGTAACAGGCTGGTATCCTGACTCATGGCCATTTCCACTTTTCCTCTTCCCGTCCAACTTAAAACGGTATTTTCTAAGGTCAAATACTAAGCTAAACACCAGTAATTGAATAAAAAAGGATAATAGACAATACTGCAAAGGTTTGAATGATAATCCCGATCACGCTACAAATTAAACCAGAAATTGCCAAACCTCTGCCATTTTCATTTCTTTTAGCAATTTCCTTTGTTGCCATTCTTGATAAAACTACTCCGAAAATCCCAAGAACTAATCCAATAAATGGTACGATGATAGAAAGAATACCAAGCGTTAATGAAATGATAGATTTATTATTCATTTCAATTTTTTCAACCATTTCCCTCACCCCCCAACAATCTAATGTTACGAATCACACTTCTTCAAAAAACAGTTCCATCCATTGAATTCTAGCAATATTATTGAAATATATCTATTATTTTACAATATAAAAGGTTATGCGTAAGGTAGAACCAGTCAGCGTTTCTTTGCTAATTTCTAAGCTCTGTGCGCTTGCTCCCTAATTGGAACGGGGCGACAGCATACACCCCTCACATAGTAATTTCCCCATCCCTATTCCCCCTTTCTAAGCACAGCCAAAAAAGCCTCGCATCTATGCGGGCTTTGAATGTGATTCATGATGGTGGCTTTATTTCATCATTACGATACTAAAACATACTGCGCTAAAACACTTTGCACTTTATAAATATTGGTCGCCTTATTGAAACTTTTTTGGATAGGTAGCGAACTGCCTGATACCCATATTTTTAGCTCTGCGTCTAAATCAAATGTACCAGCCGTTTCTACTGAAAAATGAATAATATTTTTATAGGGGATCGAATGGTATTCCGTTTTCTTACCAGTAACTCCTTGCTTATCAATGAGGATTAATCGTTTATTCGTAAAAATAAATATGTCTCTAATAATTTTATAGGCATTTTTGATGGTTTCGTTTGGAATTAATAAATCTTTGACCTCCTCCTGTAATTTTTCAAAATTCACCTCGCTTGCATTGCCGATTAATCCATCAAATAAGCCCATTCTTTATCCCCTTTCAGCTTTTGTTTGTTTAATATATTATGAAGAGAACCAGGCTACGACTCCAAGTTTTGGTATTATTTTTTCTGTAAGGAGGGGGTTCATTGCGAGCATTCCTATTTATTATCATGTCCCTCCTAGCTATAGTTGTTTTAGGCTGTACGGATAAAGAGCTAGCAGTGGAAAAATGGCGAAGGTCAGCATTTCTAACGGCGAAGGATTTGACACTGTGAATACTGATTTTATCTAAGAATATGAGGATGAAGAGTCTCTTGAAATGTTCCATGAAGTCATTACTACTGCTGTGAGAAATAAGGGAATTGTTAATATGGCTACCCCTCCATATGATGTACAAGTAGTGGATATGGATGGAAACCAATATGGCTTCCATCTTTGGGTAGGGGAAATGGGGCAAAAGGGAACGTTGATGAACGTGAAGGATACCCATACGATTTATAGCATCTCTGAAGATTTGATTGCCCCACTTAGATCATTGCTGCAAGAATAAAAAACACTTTCCATTCAAATAAGGAAAGTGTTTTTGGATTAATCATACTACGGCTTGAAACAGCATTTGCGCATATCGGTCTGTAAAAGCAAAGCCACCTTCGCCTTTATGGCTCTCATCGACAATTTTACCCGACTTCATGACATAAATACGATCACACAAATAAGAAACCGCCTTTAAGTCGTGCGATATAAATAAAATGGCCATGTTTTTTTCTTTTTTTAAAGTTATTAATAAATCTATCATTTCTCGTTGAATCAAGCGATCTAAACTCGAAACAATTTCATCACAAACTAATAGTTGGGGTTCGACTAAAATCGACCTTAGTAAATTAACCCGTTGTCGCTCCCCTCCACTTAGCTCAGATGGCAGGGCTTCTAATATATCGGTTGGGAGCATCACTTTTTCTAGCATTATCTGTAGTTCGCGATCAGTCAAAGACTTATGTGCTGCCATTAGAGGCTCACGTAACAATTCCTTGACGGTCCATACTGGATTTAAGGCAGCCGTAGCATTTTGAAAAATGATTTGGCAGTTCTCATAAAAATGCGAGCGATTTTGCTTCGTCATCAATTGATTTTCAAAAAACACCGCCCCTTTTTCAGGCTTTTCTAGCTGCATTATCACTTTGGCTAAAGTACTTTTCCCACTGCCGCTTTCTCCTACGAGTCCTACGATTTCACCTTTTCCCACGGTTAGGTTTATATTCTGTAATACTTGCTGTCCTGCTTGATAGCTTTTACTAACATGATTTACATGAAGCAACAATATCAACCGCCTCCTAAAAATGATGAGCGACAAGCTGCTTCGTATATGGATGCTTGGGCTCCTTAAAAATTTCAGACATTCTCCCACTTTCTACTATTTCGCCATTTTTCATCACCAGAATAGAATCAGCCATCTTAGCAACTCCTAAATCATGCGTAATCAATAGTATCGTCGTCCCTAAGCGGGCATGGAGATTTTTTAGCAATTTGATAAATTCTTGTTGATGGAGCATATCTAGAGCAGAGGTTGGTTCATCCGCCATCAAAACGTCTGGTTCATGATAGAAGGCGCAGGCAAGCATGCAGCGTTGTAGCATGCCACCTGAAAGCTCAAATGGATAGCGATTTAACACATCCTTAGGTAGGTTTAACTCCTTTAAAATGGCTGTGATTTTATCTAAAAATTCCTCTTCCTTTTGCCCTAGCCTCGAAGCGGTCAACCTATAGAGTTGATGCTTTATTTTTTGGGTGGGTGAAAAACTATTCATTGCATCCTGAAAAATGGTAAAAAAGTGCTTTTTGCGTAGCTTCACACGCTCCGGTTCTGACATTGTCATGACATTTCTTTCATTAAATACAATGGAACCCTCCATAGTTGCTCGTGCTGGTAGCATCCCAAGCAGAGCTGAAAGGGTCGTACTTTTGCCGCTGCCACTCTCGCCAATGATAGCGGTAATTTGACCTTTAGGTACAGTAAAAGTCAAGCCTTGAATAAGGGATTTGCCGTCTAATTGAACAGCCAAATTGTCAACTTTAAACATGCGTTCGGTTCCCTCCTTGTTTGAAAGTACCTCCAATAACTTGCACACATAAAATCGTTATAAAGATTAACAGTCCAGGGAAAAGACCCATCCACCAAGCCCCCACAAGTAAATCATTTTGCGCTGTGTACAGCATTGTTCCCCATGATGGAGTAGCTGGTGGGACACCAATTCCTAAAAAGCTTAAGGAAACTTCGGTAAAAATAGCCCCAGCAAAATTAAAAATGGTTACCACAAATATCGCAGGCATACAATTACGTAATAAATGGCCAAAGAGAATTTTCCACAACGGCGTGCGGAACATTTTCGCCATCTGCACAAACTCTTGCTCCTTTAATCGGATAAATTCTGAGCGGACGATACGAGCTGTCACAAACCATCCCGTGATACCCATCACCATCGCCATATGCCACATACTGCCCTGCATCATTGCCTGTAGAGCTAGCACGATGACCAATGAAGGAATTGTTAAAAAGGCTTCGAGAATACGCATCATTACTGCATCAATGGCACCACCAAAATAACCACTTATGCCCCCATATATGATACCAATTATGCTAGATAGGACGACCGATACAATGGCAATAAATAGCGTCACCTTCCCCCCCACCAATAAGCGAGAAAGAACATCTCTACCCAACTGGTCAGTCCCTAATAAATGTGTGGCATTAGGTGCTTGATAAATTTGATTCATATCCATTACATTAGGCTCAAAAGGAGCTAATAATGAAGAAAAAATAGTCGTTGTAAAAATAAGAGCTAAAAGCACAAGCCAAAAAATCGGATATCGCTGTTTTCTCATACAAAGCCCCCTCTTCTTAATCGAGGGTTCAAACCAATCATCAGTATGTCAATGACGAATAAACAGATGACCACGACCACGCCTATGATTAAAATAGCCCCCATCAAAACGGGGAAATCTTTGAGCATGACGGATTTTACCAAAAGCTGTCCTAAGCCTGACCAACCAAATAATGTTTCGACCACAATGGAGCCTCCGAAAAATGATGGGATGGTCACCCCAACATAATTGATATAAGGAATGACAGCATTTCGTAAAATCATCCTTCGAATTTCACGTTCTGGTACTCCATTCGCGCGTGCTACTTGAACATAGTAGCTATGATTCTCTACTTTCACACTATCCTGCAAAAAACGGGCAAAGATGCCCACATGCGACATCACGAGGACTATAAGCGGGAGTGCCATATGATATAAACGATCCATGAACCCTCCGTTGCCCCGCACATCATTCATTCCTGAAGATGGAAACCACCCTAATGTTATGGAAAAGACCATGATGAATACTATGCCTAGCCAAAATGGTGGTATGGCTGAGCTTGCAATACTAAAGATGGAAAGTCCGCGGTCGAGTAATGAGCCCTCCCTCATGCCAGCCTGTAAGCCTAGCCAAATAGAGGCAATCGTTACTAGAAATAACGTCAGAACAACGAGCTGTAGTGTGTTGGGTAACCGCTCAAGTAAAATCGTCAAAACAGGTCTTCCTTCTTTAGCTGAATATCCCAAATTACCTTGTAGTGCTTCACCTAACCACCGTCCATACTGTAAGAGAACAGGTTGATCGAGTCCAAAGGCTTGTTCAATACGTTCCTTCTCTGCGGTCGATAATGTTTGGGCATTGCCTCCATAATAAGCTGCTGCGGGATTACCAGGAGCGGCATGCATCATGAAAAAAGAGAGGAAGCTCACGATAATGAGGACAATTGTCCCCATTATCATTCGCTTCCCAAGCCATTTAGCGATCATTCCATTTCCACTCCTCAACATTCCATAAGAAGCCTGCCCCATGGTGACCTAAAATTCGCTCTTTAACACCATTAATTTGTTTATCGATACCATATACAGCATCTACATAAGCAAAGTAGGCAAAAGGTGGGTCTTGAGCTAGCTCCTCCTGCAATGCCATATAGACCTTCTTACGTTGCTCAGGATCGACTGTAGTACGGCCTTCCTCTAGCAATGCATCTACTTTTGCATTGGCATAGCTGCCGTAATTATAGCCAGCACTTGTGAGACTGGATTCTCCAGAATGGAATAGGCTGTAGGTATGATGGTCCGCATCATAGGGACTTCCCCATCCAACCATAAAGGCTTCTGTTTCTTCAATAACAATATTGCTCCAATCTAGCGCGGCCACTTTCACATCTGCCCCAACAGCTTTATAGCCCTCTGCCACATAATTGGCCATATTTACACGCACAGTATCAGTTATGGGCGCAGTAATGGTAAATGTTAATTTTTGACCATCCTTATAGCGGAAACCGTCATCGGCTAATTGCCAGCCTGCTTGCTCGAGCAGCTTATTTGCTTTTTTTACATCGTAAGTATAATGTTCGATTTTTTCATTTACAAAATTATGTTGTTGTAGCGGTGAATAAGCTTCTGTTCCATAGCCATGTAATATACCTTTTACAATGCCTGCACGATCCGTTGCGTAGCTAATTGCTTTTCTTAGTGAAACATCCTTCCAAATAGGATACTTCATATTAAATAAAACACCTCGATAATCAGCGGATTCAACCTCGTACATTTTTAAACGTTCGACTTTTGACAGTTCCTCAACCTGATTTGGATCAAGTAATGCAATATCCACCTCACCCGATTTTAGCTGTAGGGCACGCACATTGCTATCAGGGATAAATTTAAAAATGACTTGTTCAATCGAAGCCTTTGTCCCATAAAAAGTAGGAAATGCTTTTAGCGTCAGGCTTGTCCCTTTATCCCATTGTTCAAACCTATAAGGCCCTGCGCCGATTGGTTGTTGGTTAAATGAAGCGGTTCTCATTTCCTGTCCTTCGAAGGCATGCTTTGGCAAAATAGGCACAGTTAATTTGTCTAGCATCGGTGTAAATGGTTCATCTAATTGGATGGTCATTGTCGTGTCGTCGATTTTTTTCATGCCCGTCACATGGATAAAATCAGATTTTAAATAGGAGCCGTTTGCATCGTCAAGAATACTTTCAATGGTGAAAATAATATCGTCCACCGTTAAAGCCTGCCCATCATGAAATAGCACATGATCATTAATCACAATTGTATACGTCATCTGGTCATCTGATATTTTAATACTTTTAGCCATATCAAATACTGGTACATTGTGTTCATCGAAACGCATCAAACCTCTAAATAAAAAGGCATCTAAATTCGTTTCCTCTAAAAGAGGATTTAAACCTGCAAACTCAGACTCTGACGCAAAAACAAGCTCATTTGCTTGTGAAGACGACAAAGCAGATGACTGTTTCTCCTCGCCTTGACTGGACTCTTTCGTACAGCCTGCAAGACAAAGTATCATTAGAAGTATCCATACTGAAAACTTTTTCAATTCACTATCTCCTTTATCACAACAGAAATTACAATAATGCTGTCATCTGTTCAAACATACGATTTATTTCCTTGTGAAGTGTTCGTTGCTCTTTGGCGAGCCATCTACAATGAATCGCCTGATCTGTTAGCTTTGTTACGCTTGCCTGAAGAGATTGCTCCTGTTGAATTAAATCCTGTAAATCTCGCATGTTAAGATTTTTCACTAGTGGTGACACAATCCATAAAGAGCCGATATAAAGTGCTTTTTCGAGCAAGCCAAGCGCTGCAAAATTCATTTCCTGTGGTTTGAAATGGATGGAATCAAACGCAATAAGTTGTTCCTCTACATAGACCTTATATTTCGACTGGTAGGCTTGATAATCAAAGACTTCCCCTCGCATTTCTCGACCTGGTGCAACAATTTCACCCCAAATTAATGTCGAGCTCTCCTTCATGCGAATGGTTGTATCTGCTTGAAACTTGGCTCGTTCAAATGGAATAGTTACTTCAGGGAGCCATTCTAATCGTGCCTCATCAGCCATCTCAACGGTAATAGCCTGGGTACAATGATCGCCTGTATGGGAAGGATAGATTTTCAATGCCGATTGTTGCTTCAGCCTTACTCGGCTTCCTGACGCAAGTTTGACATTGATTTCATTGCGGTCTCCCGCTACCATCCCACCAGAGGATTCCATCAAGAATACTGTGGCAGTTGGATCACTACCTTCATATAATTCACGGCTAGCCTTTAGGGGAGGCTGTTGGTACACATGAACCAGTCGTGTATAGCCCCTCCTAGGCTCAAAGGCCATTTCTAATTTGCCAAAATGATTTATTTTCTGTGGATTAACCATGGTTGTCAACGGCTTCTGCACCTTCAAGTAGCATATGGTGCTGAATCCATTCAACCACCTTATCTACATTCGTTTGAGAACGAACATCTGCAAAAATGTATGGACGGCCACCACGCATTTTTTTCACATCCTGATCCATGATGTCTAGATCGACCCCCACATGAGGCGCCAATGATGTTTTATTGATTAGCAGTAAGTCTGAACGCGTTAGCGCTGGACCGCCTTTACGTGGGATATCCTGTCCCTCTGCCACATCAATGACGTAAATATAGCCATGCACTAGCTCAGGACTAAATGTTGCAGATAAGTTATCCCCACCACTTTCAATGAAAATTATATCCAAATTTTTGAAGCGTTTAGTTAAATCATCAATCGCTGCAAAATTCATTGATGCATCCTCACGAATAGCTGTATGAGGACAACCTCCTGTTTCTACCCCAATAATACGCTCTTCGGCTAAAACACCATTCGTAATTAAATATTGGGCGTCCTCCCTTGTGTAAATATCATTGGTAATTACCGCTACTTGATAATGCTCATGCATCACACGTGTTAATTGATCTACTAATGACGTTTTTCCTGACCCAACTGGGCCGCCGATGCCAATACGTATTGGTTTCATTGTTATCCTCTCTCTTTCTATGAAATAAATAATCTGGAATATAAAAACTCATGTTTCATGGATGCCAATTCAATCCCTAACGCATTATTCGTTAAATCATCCATCGTTAACAACATCACTGTTTGCGCTGCTTCTTCTACCGAAATCAATAGCTCATTCAATGCTTGGACACCTGTATTTTGACCAAATGGTACTGCACGTACAGCATTTTGTACTAAGCCGCTAATTGAAGCATACATAAAGGTCATCACTGCGTGAAAGACATTGACACCAAGTGCCTCGCAATAAATTCCATAAAGCACAGCGTAATGTCCCTTCACTTCTTCACGCTCAATTTTCTCCTTCCATTGCAATAAAAAAGGGCATTCCATAAGTGGTGTCACCGTTCGCACAAATTGCTTCCCTACGTTTACACTCGCCTCTTTAGATTCTTTGGCCAGCTTCATAGCCCCACAAAGTTCATCCAGCTCTGTAAGACGAGCAAGATCTCTGTCTTTTGCTGCGTGGAATGCTTCTTTAATTAGTATCGCATCTCCATGCACTAAATTATGAAATAAATAGCCCTGACAAAATTCGATTAATTGATCCTTTGTGCGAATGAGATCTGCTTGAATATACGTTTCCATACCATAGGAATGTGTATAAGAACCTATTGGAAATGCCGAATCATGAATTTGCAATAGTTGCAGTATCGATAAATTAGTGAGAGTGTCCACGGTATTTGAATGGCTGCTTGAAACGTCTTTCTGTTGTTTCATAGTGCACCCCTATTTCATCTAATAATGGATTAATCGTATGATCCGCTCGTACGATGATTTCATTGTTTTCAATTAGGCAAGGGGTATGGCGATTCCCTAATTCGAAAGCTGATTTTCCCATTTCATGCATGTCGTTTGGCGTTATAACAATAACAGGCTCTAATTTTGTACGGATGGCGATACGACGGTGTTCATCCTCCCATAATAAATCGCCATATTTTAATGGTTCATTCCCTTCTAAACGTAAAGCAATGTCTGTACCTTGATCTGTTTCTGTGCGTAGGATTCGTTTGCTTAATTCCTCCCACTCTAGTTCAATCCACTCTGTTTTCTTTTCATGATGTTCTTCTTCGTGTGCAATGTTCCCCATGATTTTTTCAATTAACATATGTTTAGCACCTCATCGTCTTTTTATTGGCTGTTACACTCACTTTAATTGCTTAGAATAAGAAATATCGTTGAGCCATCGGTAGTACATCCACTGGCTCGCATGTTGCTAATTCTCCATCAATTTTTACTTCATAGGTTTCTGGATTCACATCTATTTCTGGCGTCTCACTATTTAGATTCATGTCAGATTTGCGAATATTTCGGCAATTCGAAACCGTCCCAATCATTCTTTTCAAGCCTAATTTTTCTGGCAAACCTTCTTCGACAGCTATTTTTGGTAAAAATGTCATGCCACAATTTTGAGGACCCTGTCCATAGAAGCCATAAGTCTGACGGCCTTTCATTGGCTGTGGTGTTGGAATGGATGCATTTGGATCTCCCGTAATCCCATAGACGGCAATACCAGCCTTGATGACCACTTCTGCCTTTACGCCAAAGAATGCTGGGTCCCATAAAACGATATCGGCTAATTTTCCTTCTTCCAATGAACCTACTTCATGGCTAATACCATGTGCAATTGCTGGGTTAATATTTAGCTTCGCCATATAGCGCTTGACACGGTAATTATCATGCTCCTTGCCCTCATCCTGTGGTAAAGGTCCACGTTGCTTTTTCATTTTGTCTGCTGTCTGGAACGTCCTAATCGTCACCTCTCCCACACGGCCCATCGCCTGTGAATCCGAAGACATAATGCTCAGGATTCCTAAGTCCTGCATAATATCTTCTGCAGCAATCGTTTCAGGACGAATACGTGAATCTGCGAATGCGACATCTTCTGGCACATCATGCTTCAAGTGATGGCACACCATCAGCATATCTAAATGCTCATCAATCGTGTTCGTTGTAAATGGTTTCGTAGGGTTCGTCGAAGCTGGCAAAATATTTGGTAAAGATGCCATTACTAGCTGGTCTGGCGCGTGTCCACCACCAGCACCTTCCGTATGGAAAATATGAATAACACGGCCACCGATGGCATTGATTGTATCTTCTACAAATCCTGCTTCATTTAATGTATCGGAGTGCAGGGCTACTTGAATATCGTATTCATCTGCAACAGTTAAGCTTTGGTCTAGTGCAGAAGGTGTTGCCCCCCAGTCCTCATGAATTTTCAAACCAATGGCACCTGCACGAACTTGCTCGATAATTGGTGCTGGGTCTGAGGCACTGCCTTTTCCAAGTAGTCCAACATTGATTGGAAAGCCTTCCATGGCCTGTAACATGCGATGTAGATGCCATTCACCTGCAGTTAAGCTTGTCGCCTTTGAACCTGCTGCTGGTCCTGTTCCGCCGCCAATAAAAGTAGTTGTTCCTGCTAATAGGGCCGTCTCTACTTGATCGGGACTGATGAAATGGATATGGGTATCAATAGCACCTGCTGTAGCTATAAGCCCTTCACCTGCATATACCTCTGTCCCTACGCCGATAATCATGTCCTGATCGACACCATCCATACTATTCGGATTGCCAGCTTTGCCGATGCCAATAATTCGACCATCTTTAATACCGATATCAGCCTTCACAATACCCGTATAATCAATGATGACGACGTTTGTGATGACGGTATCTAGCACACCTTCATTGCGTGTATTTTTACCGTTTTGCCCCATCGAAACACGCAATGATTTACCACCACCAAAGACACCTTCATCTCCATAGGATGTATAGTCCTTCTCAATTTCGACCCACAAATCCGTATCGGCTAAACGCAATTTGTCGCCAACTGTAGGACCGAACATTTTCTCGTAAGCTTCATGTGTTACCTTCATTTTTCTTCCGCTCCTTTAAAGCCGCCTTCAATTGCCTTGTCTAAAATTTCATCTTTATGATGGGTAGACCCTTCTGTTAGCTTATTTAAGCCAAAGACATGCTGCTTACCACCAAATTCGACAAGCTCTACTTCTTTTTCTTCCCCAGGTTCAAAGCGAACGGCCGTCCCCGATGGAATATTTAAATGCATACCGATTGCATCTTCTCGATTAAATTCTAGAAATCTATTGACTTCGATAAAATGAAAATGTGAACCTACTTGAATCGGGCGATCTCCTGTATTGGCTACTAGTACCTTTTTGGTTGCCCTGCCTACATTGATTTCAATTACACCCTTCTTTGGTCGGATTTCTCCAGGAATCATTTACCCACACTCCTTTACTGAATTGGACGGTGAACTGTGACCAGTTTCGTACCATCTGGGAAGGTACATTCCACCTGTACATCTGAAATCATGTCACCGACACCCTCCATTACGTCCTCTGCTGACAGAACATGCTTTGCCTCACTCATTAGCTGTGCAACAGTTTTTCCATCTCTAGCACCCTCCATTATAAAACTACTAATAAGAGCAACTGCTTCTGGATAATTTAACTTTAAGCCGCGAGCTTTTCTTTTCAGCGCAAGTTCTCCTGCTACATGGAGGAGTAGTTTTTCTTGTTCTACTGGTGATAGCTTCAAATTAATCTCTCTCTTTCCTATATTCAGAATTATCTTTCAATAACAATTTTCGAAGCATACTTCCTTTCAATTGCATGTGCTTTTTAATAACCATTTAGTTTTTTAGCATATAATTGTTGTCTTACAAATTATGATTTCGCAAGGGATATGCGAAGAGAAATAGAAATGACTTGTTGACCCGGCAAACGCGGGTTGCAATAGTTGAAGTGAGTAATAGAGGTAACAGCTAGTCCATTATAAAAAACTACATTAAAAAATTCAACATTTTTATTTATCTGTGAATTTACAAGTTTTATAAATAACTCACAAAAAAAGAGGCTTATTTTACAGAAAATCGGTCAACTGTAAATAAGCCTCTTATCATGTTGAGTAAAGTGAAAATAAAATTATACTAAAAAAATTGTAATTTTATGTTATTAGGGTTATTATTTCAGGGCTATAAACCCTTGAAATTTTTCACTTATATCTTATACCCCAAACTTATTTGTTAATTTTTGTAAATCATCAGCTTGTATGCTTAAATCCTGTGTGACGTGATTGACAGCTTGCATAGACGCAGTTTGCTCATCCATTGATTGCAAAACAGCCTCTGTATAATTCGATAATCTGCCCATTCCATCCGCAATCGTTATGACGGTTGATGCCACCTCATTAGCGCTACTAGCAAGCTGTTCAGCTGTTGCGGAAATGTCTTCAAGCTGGTTATTCATTCGACTTACATGCTGAGAGATTGTCCCAAATGATTTTGTCGCCTCATCAATGACATAAACACCTTGCTGAACATTTTTCAAATCCTCGTCCACAGAGGAAGCGACTTGTTTTGTATCATGTTCAATACCTACGACTAAGTCAACGATTTGCGTAGCAGATTGCTTCGATTGCTCAGCTAATTGGCGCACCTCTTCGGCCACTACTGCAAAGCCTTTACCATGTTCTCCCGCCCTTGCTGCTTCAATGGCAGCATTTAAAGCTAATAAATTCGTTTGATCTGTAATCGCTGTAATCATATCAGTCATCGATTTAATATCTGACATTTTAGTGGACAGCTGCTGCATAAGACCACTAGTTATCTCTGTTGACGATGAAATATATTGCATCTGTTCTTTCGCTACATGTAAAATGCTTACCCCGTTTCCAGCAACCTCATTCGCCTCTTTGGCATGACTAAAAACATCCTGTGTAGCTACCGTAATTCGTTCAATTCCATCAACAGTTTCTTGCATAGCTTGGGCACTATCACTAGCGGATTGTGCAGCTTGCTTCAAGCCATCCGATGTTTTCTCTATCTGTTGGTCTACTTCTTCCACAGCTAGCGTAATTTCATTTGTACTTGCTGATAATTCTTCAATACTCGTCGATAAATCTGTAGAGCTATTCGCAATTTTTTGCGTCATTGTTCGTAATTGATTTTTCATGTCTAAAAAAGATTGTGCTAGCTGAGAGATTTCACCTTTGTCATGTACCTCAATGACAACTGTATCTAATTTGCCAGTAGTAATCCCTTGTGCAGCCTCCGTCAGCTGTTTGATGGGCTGTATCACTTTAAAATGGACATAGACCGTGTACGAAAGTGTAAGGACAATTCCTAAAATGGTTAAAACAGTTGCAAGCCATTCTAATGTTGTTACATTGGCCAAATCTAAAAATAAAATAATAATCATTAACACATTTAAAGCTGAAAAGCCAAGTAAACTCTTATTTCGTAAACTCATAACAAATTCCTCCAACTAAAATATTACTTCCATACCATTATTATAGTTGAATAATCCTAAAAACATAAGAAAAAGCCCCCTTTTCATAAGAATAAAGGTCTAAATCTCCATAAAAAAGACCGTAGACAGCCACGAAGGCATATCTACAGTCCTTACCATTATTTTAAATTCATGATGCTAGAGCCAGCGATTCCTGGGTGTGTCATTTCATATGGGTCTAAAATTAGGTCTAGCTGTTCATTTGTTAAGACACCCGCTTCAATACAAAGTTCACGGATTGAACGACCTGTTAGAATCGCTTCACGCGCAAGACGAGCAGCAACTTCATAGCCAATATGAGGGTTCACAGCAGTTAGTACCCCTACACTTTTCTCTACATATTCTTTCATACGTTCTTCATTTGCTTCGATATCTTTTAAGCAGTTTTCTGTAAACGCACGGAAGACATTATTCATAATGCTGATAGATTGGATAAGGTTAAATACTAAAACAGGCTCCATAACATTTAACTCTAATTGACCAGCTTCAGAAGCTAATGAAATTGTATGGTCGTTACCAATTACTTGGAAAGCCACTTGGTTCAGTACTTCTGGCATCACAGGGTTCACTTTACCCGGCATGATAGAAGAACCTGGTTGACGAGCTGGTAAAAGGATTTCCCCTAATCCGGCACGTGGACCAGAAGCCATTAAGCGTAAGTCATTAGCAATTTTCGACATATTAATCATACAAATTTTCAACGCACCCGATACTTCTGTATAAGCATCTGTATTTTGTGTAGCATCAACTAAATGTGTCGCACCTTTTAATGGTAAACCAGAGATTTCTGCAAGGTGCTCATCGACAGATTTAATATAATCTGGGAAGGCATTTAAACCTGTTCCTACAGCAGTAGCGCCCATATTTACATCATATAAGTTTGGACGTGTTTGACGTATACGTACAATATCACGGTTGATGACACGGCAATAAGCTTCGAACTCTTGTCCTAAGCGAATTGGCACAGCGTCCTGTAAATGCGTACGTCCCATTTTAATGACATGTGCAAATTGCTCTGCTTTTTGATGGAAAACAGATTGCATATAATCCATCGTTTCTAATAATTCATCTATTAAATTTAACACAGCGATATGAATAGCTGTTGGGAAAGCATCGTTTGTTGATTGTGACATATTGACATGACTGTTTGGACTTACTGTATGATAGTCACCCTTTTCTTTTCCTAAAATTTCCAGGGCGCGGTTGGCGATGACTTCGTTGGCATTCATATTGATGGATGTTCCTGCTCCACCTTGGATTGGGTCTACAAGGAATTCTGCATCCCATTTGCCATCAATTACTTCTTGTGCTGCTTCGACAATTGCCTCACCAATTTCTTTTGATAATAGGTGTACTTCCATATTACTTAAAGCAGCTGCTTTCTTCACAATCCCCATCGCTTTAATAAGTGAAGAGTGAATTGTGTAGCCTGTAATCGGGAAGTTTTCCGTTGCACGTAATGTTTGAATTCCGTAATAAGCCTCTGCTGGTAATACGCGCTCACCTAAAAAATCTTTTTCTATACGTTGTGTTGACATCATTGTCGTCTCCTTTTATGTAATACTCACACTTGATAGTAGCTAATAAAAGTCGTATTGTAAACAGTCATTTTTCTGTAAACGAAAAAAATCCTTCAAAAAAGCAAAGAAATCGCTAAAAACCGAGCACATTTTAATAATGCGCTAGCATTATTAGCCGATTACCAAAATAATTAGGCAACTGTTTGAGATCGTATTACAACAGCTACTGTCTCGTTCAGCAATTATGCAAAAAAACCAATAGAATAACCGACTAGGTCCATTCTATTGGTTTGTTCCTTCTTCTATTATTTATTCGATGTGACAGTAAAACGGCTATTTTGATGTTGAGGATTTTCAAGCTCATCCAATACTGCCACTGCATAATCTGCGTAGCTTACATAACTTTCACCAGCTTCATTTACTAATAAATGATCTACCCCTGCTGTATAGTGACCTGTACGTGGACCTTCTGGATCAAAAAATGCAGACGGACTTAAAAATGTCCAATGGATAGCAGATTGTTGTAGATCCTGTAGGTTTTGTCCTTGATTTTGCGCAGTTGCTAGGTACAAAGCTGGGAAATCTGGTGTTTCCATCACACGAATTTGTTTTTCAGGGTCTACAAAAAGGCTGCCTGCCCCTCCGACAACAAATAATCTTGTATCAATGCCTTTAAAAATTTCGATTAAATGACGACCAGCTTTCACATGTAAATCCTCCTGACCTGCTGGTGCGCCAAACGCATTCACCACTACATCGAAGCCTTTCATTTCTTCTTGCGTTAAATGAAACACGTCTTTTTCAATTACGGGGATAGCTGTTGTTACTTTTGCTGCAGAACGAACGATGGCTGTTACTTCATGACCACGTTGCACCGCTTCCTCTACTATTTTTTGTCCTGCTTTACCTGTTGCACCAATGACAGCAATTTTCATTGTATGTTCCTCCTTAAATTATAGTTGTAACTATTTTAGTTACAGGTTAGATACAGAAAGACCATCTTCGCTTAAGTACGAAGCTGATCTAGCACATCCTGCAAAGTTTGTGCGTGTAGCTGTGCTTCCATTGCCTGCCAAATAGATGTATACACATCTTCCAAAGTATGTTGGATTTCTCGTCCCACTGCACACGCTGGATTTGGCTCATCATGAATTGCAAAAAGCTGTTCTGGCCCATTGATTGCTTGATAAATTGCTAAAAGTGTTAAATTCTTTGGCTCCACTAAAAGCTCGTACCCTGCAACCCCGGAATGTGATAAAAGTAATCCTGCCTTTTTCAGAACACCAATCATTCGTCTTACGACCACTGGATTTGTATTTACACTCCCAGCGATAAAGTCCGATGTAAGTAAGCTTTTATCAGATGTTGTAGCAATTAGCGAAAGAATATGGATCGCCACCGAAAATCGACTGTTCACCATATGTATCACCACCTGTTGTAACCATTATAGTTACAGGTAAGTAAAAAAGCAAGCACTTTGTTTTTCACTACCTGTCTTTATTTTTACGTTTCTTCATGTCATTATACATACAACTTAGATTTTATTTACATATATCACTAGCTCCTGTCGTATTTGCCCATTGTCCTCATAAAAATCTAAATTATGAAATTCATATTTAAAATGACCTACCGGAAAAGTCACACTTTCTCCCTGTACAGCCGCAAGTATACCTGCCACATCGTGTGAAACCATGTGTAATAATTCATCGCCCGTGACTGAATCTAGAAAGATTACGTTCATAAAAAACACCTCCACAGCTATTATAGCTTAGAAGGCGCTTACATTTATAGTCTTTCTTTATAGCCTTTCATACGAATTTCTTCAATCACTTGCATCATGTCGAAAAGTTGTTGCCGGGATAAATGGGAAGTGTGAGCGTCCTGCGCCTTTTGCTCGGAAACCATTTTTCGTTCTAGATGATTAGACTGTTGGGGATTATCTTCCACTTGAAGTACTGTTGTTTTCTTCACCATTTCACCTCTACCATAAATTTGACCGACATTCCATTTCAAATCATGCTAACAATCCCACAATTACTATAATCAAGTTCCTAGCAATCAGTCATCCAACTGCTAGCCTATTTAGTAAAACATATATTTTGACCTACTTATTGAGCCTAAAAAACAGCAGCCAAACTGGCTGCTGCTTATGTTAGACCGCAATCGGCGCTTTAATAGCGGGATGTGGGTCATAGCCCTCGATTGATAAATCCTCAAGCTCGATATCAAAAATCGAAGTTTTATTTGGATTGATGTGTAATGTCGGTAGGTCCTTTGGCTCCCTAGCAAGCTGTTCTTTTACTTGTTCTACATGGTTCGCATAAATATGAGCATCCCCAATGCTATGAATAAATTCACCCACCTCTAATCCACACTCATGTGCAATTAAATGAGTTAACAATGCGTAAGAAGCTATATTAAAAGGACAGCCTAATAAAGTGTCTAAGCTTCTTTGCATAAGCTGACAGCTTAATTTGCCATTAGATACATAAAATTGGAACATAACATGACATGGTGGCAATGCGGCTTTACTGCCCTTCGCACCTGCATTGATTACATCCTCAGGGTTCCACGCATTGACAATAATCCGACGTGAATCTGGATTATGCTTTATTTGATGAATGACATCCTGTAACTGGTCGATGCTTTCCCCAGTAGAAGTTGACCAATGACGCCATTGCTTGCCATAGACATTACCAAGCTCTCCATATTTTTGAGCAAAATCATCATCGGCTAAAACACGCTCACAAAAAGAGGCTAACTCTTGTTGGTACATGGTATTAAATGCGTCATCGACTAAACAACGTCGACCAAAATCGGTCATATCCGGGCCAGTATAATCATCTGATTCCACCCATCTTTTAAATGCCCATTCATCCCAAATATGATTATTATGTTGCAATAGATAACGGATATTCGTATCCCCTTTAATGAACCATAACAATTCGCTCGCGACAAGCTTAAAAGGTACGCGCTTTGTCGTTAAAAGTGGAAACCCTTTGCTTAAATCAAAACGCATTTGATAACCAAAGACGCTATATGTCCCCGTACCAGTTCGATCCTCTTTTTTCGTGCCATTTTCTAATATATGTTGTAGTAAATTTAAGTACGCCATTTCTGGATGCGTCATTTTTCTTCAACAGCTCCTTCCAGTTTGCTGTTGACCATTATACCATTTCATCCCGGATTTTCGTATGAAGAAATTATTTCATTGTAAGCCTGAATGAGAGGAAGAGTTCTTCAGCTCTCTCGAAATCTCATTCTCTGTCGTGACAAAAAAGGTAGGAAGCAAAATAATATTTAATAAAACAGGGCCTACAATCACTAATAAATCGATGCCTGGACTAAAATATAGACCGAATGCTGTAATCAGCCCCGAAAAAACAAGGAATACAATTTGCGCAACAATAATCATGATTGGCAATGATTGATACATGTAATTTAGCTTACGGAACTGATGTAAATTGGCTGGATTGTCGATGACTTTCCTTTTTAACCGTCTCGATAAAATAAAACAAGCAAGCAATTGAACCACCATAAAACTAAAATAAATGACCGCATAAAGGATAAATGGACGTTTCTGTATCGTACCATCAAAATGACCGACTCTTTGGTTTAATAAATCATTAACGGCTCCTTCATACACATATTGACGTTCACTTAAAAAAGGAAAAGGCTCCATAAAACCGAGTGCTGCCCAATCCTTCGTATTCACCGTCCAATTCGATAATTTACTCGCTAAAATTTTCAATTGAATTGGATCTTGCTCGCCAAACATTCCTACCAAAATACTATAAGGAATGGCTACTTTTAGCTGTCCATCTTGTTTTTCTTGAAATAGATCCTGAATGTAAAAGGTATAGGATACATCTGATTTATTGGTATCGTAACGAGCCTCTTCAATTTCCCAATGGCTGGCTAGGGATGCTTGAATGCCATTTCTCATCTCCGTATATGGGATATCTTTATGTAATCTCTTTGGAATTTTATAAACAAAATGGTTATCACTACCGATTAGACAAATTTCAACTTCCACTTTATCTTCATTAACCATCTTAGCCTTCGTGGTCAATGGGCTCGTAATCAACGCAATCAAGAAAAAAAGAATCAGTGTTAAAACGCCTTTTTTCACGTAAAAGTCCCCCTTTTCGTCATAATTATTAAATTTACACTATCATAGCCATGTCCGAAAAAACTATTTCGTCATTCCGAAAACGCAATAGTGGTTTTCCGAAAGCCTATATTTCGGTATTCCAAATTTATCAATAATTAGCGATAATATATAGGAGTTTATTATCATCTAACAAACAGAGGTTTCATAATGAAAAAATGGACATATGGTATTTTTCTTACCTATTTAATGCTCGGCACCTACGTATTAGCAATTGCCATAAAAACACCTTTTATTAGTCTCACCCTTGATACGACAAGCGGGCAAGCAGCTATTATGGATAGCTACTATTCTTCCTGGGCTTCTCAACAAAATATTGAACAGGGTGATATTGTTCTAGCCATTGATGGGCAACCTTCCTGGGAAAATCGCTCTGTGCAATTATTCTCACTGATTAGAAGTGCCAAACAACTAACTATCCAAAAGTCTGATGGGACGATTCAAACAATTGATGTGAGGCATATAGATATGCCAGAAGAATTATATTTGCAAATTCTATTCCCGATTTTCTATTTTCTTCTCGCTTTCGGTGTAGCTATTTATTTATGGCGACGCAACAAGGATAACCCTCCAACATTTTTATTGACGTTATTTTTATTAACCTGCTCCTTGGCTTATATTAGTACAGGGGCATCAGCAAGGGGCAATCTCATTGGCCAAGTAGTTATTGGTATAGGTATTATTTTATGCATGGTGCTTTTCATTCATTTTTTACAGCACCTTTTCCATTATCTTCAAATTCAATGGACTTATATGGACAGCAAGTGGCTGTATTTTTCACCATTCATCATCCCTGGTTGTTACTTATTGGAAGGCTTAAAACCGTCATTCCGAGAGATTACCCCTCTCCTGAACTTAGGTATATTCGCCATCCTTGTGCTATATGCTATTTATATTTTATTAACGAGTTATTTGCGCACAAAATTGGCTAAAATTCGGTTGATTGCCATTGCCTTTATCATTCCGTTTTTACCATTTCTGATGTTTTTCGTGACACCTGAAATTTTAGGGCATAAGCCGTTATTACACGCTGACATAGCCTCGTTATTTTTATTATTTATACCTTTTTCATTTCTGTTCATCCAAGTGAACGAACGATTATTTGATATTGAATACCAATTATCTCGATTACGTTATTATTCGACTCTGGCGTTTTTCAGTGCTCTCCTACTGACGACAGGTATTGCTCTTTTGTTTATGGGACAATTATCCATAGTGCATGTTACAAGTATTTTTTTACTAGTTTTCATGGTGATGATGGCTAGTTTTTATATAAAGGAACGTATTGATTTTAAGTATCGAAAAATTATTTTTTCTTCTACTGGAAATTATGTACATAATTTATATGCCGCCGTTCAACGTATGGGGAAGGCTAAAAATCAACAAGATTTACTGGAGCGCTTTAAGTATGAAATCACCGAAAAGCTAGGCACGACAGCCTTCAACATAAGCATAGTCACAGAAGATACACCTGCTCCCCTGCCCGAAACCCACTATACTCAATTGCTGCTACATGATGCAGGTGACGAAAAAATAGTGTTAGAAATTAAGCATGCGCTACAAAAGGAAGAACTGCTGTGGCTCGAGCTACTTGCACTATATGTTTCAATGTCTATTAATAATTTACAGCAAATTGAAGATTTAGTACTTGAAGTTCAACAAATGAAAAATACGAGTGATACACCCCTTCCTTGGCTTGATAAACTATTATGGAATATCATTGAGAAGGAAAAGAGTATTTTAGCACAGGAACTACATGATACGGTTTTGCAGGAGCAGCTACATTTAGCAAGAGAACTCGATGTCCTCGCTGGCACCCCTATAATTCAAAGGGAAACCATTTTGGATATTCGTGAACAGCTCCTGAATGCCACAAAGGATTTACGGGAATATTGTGAGAATTTAAGCCCGCCCCTATTGGATACCTTTGGCTTACAAATGGCCTTAAAAAAATTAATTCAAAAGGTAAAAATACGAGCCAATTTTTTAGTAAGCTCTCAAATTGAACGAGTAGAATTTAAGGATGTCACACTCCATCTAGTCGTCTATCGCCTAGTACAGGAGCTATTAAATAATGCGATTAAACATGCCAATGCCACAGAAGTGTCTTTAATCCTTCAAGCGATACCTCAAGGCTTTATTCTTCAATATGATGATAACGGTGTAGGCTGTAATATAGAGGATTTAATTCAGTCTTCCGCTTCTATGGGCATCAATGGAATTCGTGAGCGTGTCCGTGCCTTTAATGGGGACATTACCATCCAATCTAGCCATAATGAAGGAATGCATATTTTTATTCAAATACAAGAGGACGGGGATTCATATGATGAACATACTTATTATAGATGACCATCCTGTCGTTTTAGATGGTACAAAAACATTGTTACAGGATTTAGTCAATGTCCAGATTGAAACCGAACAGGATAGTACAGCAGTTATACGAAGAATGGATACAGAAGCCTTTCAGTTATTTCTCATTGATATTAATATGAAACCCATCAACGGTATCCAACTTGCCGAAATGATTAAGAAAAAACAACCAGATGCCCTCATTATTTTATATACAGGCTACGAGCTTTCTGATTATTATGAGCTATTAATTGAGAAAAAGATCGACGGTTTATTATCAAAGCTGGCAACCAAAGAGCAAGTCATTCAAACCATTCAAGCTGCCCTTCGTGGTGAAATTTTACTGGCAGCAGACTTCTTAGACTTTGTCCAGCAACGCTCTAACTTGCCGAATAGCCGCCAGGAAGTATTGCTCAGTGATAAAGAACAGGAGATTTTACAGCTCGTGGCTCAAGGCTGTACAAATAAAGCCATTGCATCTGCCATCGGTGTTACCCAAAGAACCGTTGAGAATTATTTGTCCAAGCTATTCGTTAAATTAAACGTTGAATCTCGTGCGGAGGCAGTGATTGTTGCAAAGGAAAAGGCATGGATTGACTAATGCTAGAAGATCGTTTCATTACTAATAGATTACAATTGTAAATTTTTTCTTACTAAAAACGGAATTTACTGGATATACAAACAATTCTGTACTATAATAAAACTAATAATTACATTACTTCATTGCTACGATTAAAAACGAGTATTCAAAGGGAATACGCTTTTTATATGTATTGAAGAAATTGATTGTTGAATTTTTTGGGGAGGGTGTTTACATGACACAAGGGACAGTAAAATGGTTTAACGCAGAAAAAGGTTTTGGCTTCATCGCAGTGGAAGGTGGCAATGATGTATTCGTACATTTCTCAGCTATCCAAACAGATGGCTTCAAAACTTTAGAAGAGGGCCAAAAAGTTGAATTCGGCGTAGAAGAAGGCAACCGTGGACCTCAAGCAACGAATGTAGTGAAACTATAATATTCACCTCACATAGACGAGCAAATGAAAAGAGACATCCTTAAATTGGATGTCTCTTTTTTCATGTTCTCGCAGTAAGACTTATGATGGCAATATACAACGGGTATCCCCCAAGCATGACCAACAGGATAAGTCCTTGCACTGGGACTGGCATATCTCCTCGATGGGAAATAGGAAACAGATAGGCAAAAATCATTGTGAACATCACAGTATACGGGAACCATAAAATCATTGTTGCATAAACCCATCGACGATGCCCAAGCCATGTAACTGAGAGCCTATACATAAATATCGTCGCTACAATAAGCCCCACTAATTGAACAATAAGAAGGAAAAGATCCAACTTATCCCCTGCCCAGCCCGTAAGTCGTAGTAGTCGATAATAATTGAGTTGTAAGGCCATAGATAGAAAGAAAATCAAACCATACAGCAGACTAACCATATTCAATTTTAGAAAAAAGGACACCTTCATCGCAATTTTCCTTTCATAAGTATGGCTTAGCTTGAATACTTCGAAGCACGCCATCTATCTGAATGAGTGGCTCCCTCATTTATTTAGGAGCGGGGTCCTGTTGCAAATAAGAAAAGGAGTTCCTACGCATAAGAATGCAAGCCTGCAATCACTAGATTAACAAACACTTGGTTAAACACGATGATACCGAAGCCAATAATGGCAAGCCATGCTGTTTTCTCTCCTTCCCAGCCTTTGGATAAACGGAAATGAAGAAAGGCTGCGTAAAATAAAAAAGTAATCAATGCCCAAACTTCTTTAGGGTCCCATCCCCAGTAACGACTCCAAGCTATTTGTGCCCAAATCATGGCAAACAACAGTCCACCTAATGCGAATAACGGGAAGCCTATGACAACTGCTCGATAGGAGATTTCATCCATTAATTGTGGCTGTACGCGACTTGTCCATGGCTTTAATATGGCACTCACCGATTTTCTTGTGACCAGACGAATGGCAGCATAGAGGACCGTACCAATCATAAATGCCCAGACAATTGAATTGAACTTTTTAGCATCTATTTTATTTGTCATTTGGATGAATCCAACCGCATCACCAGTTTCTGTGACCGCTCCTTTATTCACAATCAAGGGTTTCATGGAATAGATTACTTTTTCTGAC
Source organism: Lysinibacillus sp. F12 (assembly GCF_057773605.1). Taxonomy (NCBI): domain Bacteria; kingdom Bacillati; phylum Bacillota; class Bacilli; order Caryophanales; family Bacillaceae; genus Lysinibacillus; species Lysinibacillus sp. F12. The sequence continues at coordinate 400,235 of NZ_JBYMLP010000003.1, read as the reverse complement.
TGACCTTGAGCATTTTCGAATTGTACCTGTACGTCATCCGCTGCAAGGCTGAAAAAAGTCGAAATGCCGATAAATCCAATTACGACAACCAAGCAATACAAGACGAATTCTAACGAATATGTACTGATGGATTTTTTGGAAACATCCAATGTTTTTAATAAAAATATTAATCCAGTGGCAAAGGACACCGATAAAATAGCACTGGAAAAAGCGACGGTCATCACATGTATAGTTAACCAGTGACTTTGTAAAGACGGAACGAGTGGTGACACTTCTTTTGCGAAAACGCTTCCATAGCCAAGAATGATTAAGGACACAGGAATTGTAAATAAGCCCACAACAAGTTGCTTGTATAAAAAATGGATGATGAGATAACTCCCTGTAAGCATGATGCCAAAGAACGTCATAAATTCGTACATATTGCTGACGGGTGCATGTTCTACAGCTACCCATCTCACCACAAAATAAACGAGCTGTAGGACAAAGGCAACAGAGGTAAGGAGTATACCAAACTGACCAAACATCTTCCCCTTCGATTTGACAGCAAGTCCTAATGGCACAATGGCAATCAGTAATAGGATGAAGGCAAAAAATAAGGCATTACTACTAATGGCTAATAAGGTTTCTTGATTCAACGGAATCCCTCCAACGTCTTTTAATACGGAATTTGCTTCCAAATAATAAGAACGCTTCGGATGACAGGAAGTGCCATAATTTCCTTTTAATTTTTTTTATTTTTAAGAATTGTTACATTTTTATGACGAAACAAATCATAAGATATTTGACAAGGTCTTGTTTATCTGAAGAAACGGCCATATTCTAACCATAAAAGACATTCATCCTTCCATGAAAAATAGCAACAGGCACAATGGATTGACCTCATTCACGAATTATTGAAAGTAAGCAACAAAAAAGCGGCTATCCACACTGCTGGCATAGGATGGGCTTATCTAGTTCAGCTATAGGGGCAGTAAATAAACAGGTACGTTACCTCGACAGTCAATTTCTTCTAGTAAAGCGCGGAGGCTGAACCAATGGTGAACCCTATTAGGTATAACAAAACGAGTTGAAAAAGAGTGATGATGAAAAGAAGTATGATGCGTAAAGTATTAGGAGGTTTAACAAAAAGGATATGAAAATACTGGATAGGAGCCATAATTATATAGGCTTTATGAAGGAAAACATTGTAAAAAAAACAGGTCGCTGGGTGAAATTCTTTTAAACATGAATCACCGATAGACATGGGGATCATCATGGTAGCACCAAGTAACGCTCTACCATGCTCCAGGAAAGTTAGAAAATAATACACCAAAGACGTGAGGCTATATAGAAAACTTTGTGATGAGTAGAACCCACTAGCTTTCTTCCGAAAAAATAATTGTTAATAATTGGAACTAAAACACGATTTAATAATGGCATGCCTCTATCTACATCTTACAAAAAATTGTATTATAAGTCTATTTCTTTTTCATTTCCCATGGGAAAATAATAGTGCGCACAAATGACATAACGTTATGTTTCACAAGCTGGAGGTTAAAATGAAACAAAATATTTATGACAATCCTGAATTTTTCAATCAATACAAGGCATTACGTCAAAGACCAACTAATTATAATCGTCTTTTAGAGCAACCTACCATGAAGTCTTTACTGCCACCTTTAACGAATTTACAAGTACTCGATATTGGCTGTGGCATGGGAGAATTCGCCCAATACTGTATCCAACACCACGCCAAGCATGTGACTGCTTTGGACGTATCAAGCAATATGCTATCCATCGCTCAGTCAGAAAATGCACATCCACAAATTGATTATAAACTACAAGCTATTGAGGATTATGAAGCATCCGCCAATCGTTTTGATTGTATCACAAGCTCACTTTCGCTTCATTATGTTGAAAATTTTGAGGCAGTCATTGGTCAAATAGCCCGAATGCTACGTCCAGACGGCGTTTTTATTTTCTCAGTGGAGCACCCGATTGCTACCGCTCGTCGAACGACGGAGGATAATTGGATGTATGATGAACAAGGTAAACAGCTACATTATGCAATGGATCACTACCAAGAGGAAGGCATAAGACAGCAAACATGGCTGGTGGAGGGAGTGGTCAAATATCATCGCACGATTGCTACCATCATCAATACATTAATTGATCATGGCTTATCAATTGACAAAATTGTTGAACCTCATCCAAGCGATGAAGCTATTCAACAGCTACCTTCTATTGAAAAGGAGCTTCGCCGACCATCCTTTTTATTCGTAAAAGCAAAAAAATAAATGCAAGCCTCACCCTACTACTGTGGTGAGGCTACAGACTGTTGAAAAACTCAAAAAATTTGAGAGTTTGCTTACAGTCTTTTTTCTTTTACAATGAAATAAAGTAAAGCCGTTGATTTCCACTACGGGCGGACGCTTTCCGCGGGCGGGGTCGAGCTGCTTCCCTCGCTTCGCTCAGTCCAGGATCTCGACTTTCCCGCTTTTCCCGCAGGAGTCGCCGCCCTTCGTTCCAATCAACTTCTACATAAAGTACTTACTTTTATCTATATAGGGTGTTGAAAAGTAAATTTTTGAGGTGATAATTTATGCCAAGCGCAAAGAAACGATTGAGCGTGTCTTTGCGGATGCAAAAGAAAAGCATGGTATGCGATGGACAACCTTAAGAGGTCTAAAAAAATGGTCCATGCAGACGATGCTTCATTTTGCTGCCATGAATTTAAAGAAACTAGCTACTTGGACGTGGCAGACAGCTTAAGAGAGCATCTATGCTCGAAGAGTATGTTGGATACAGCAATGATTTACCAAATATTGAAAATGAAAGAGATAGAAAAATAACAAAAGCCATCGAGAATGAACTTCTCGACGGCTTTTGTCTATAGTCTGAAGCCTCACCCTACTACTGTGGTGAGGCTATTTTTACATAAATAATTTCCGGGTCACCGTCATCAAGGTTTTCAATAACGCCGCTTTTGACAAACCCTAACGTCTGAAATACATTTTGCATCGTTGTATTAGACTGATTCGTAGAGGAAAAAACCTTCAACGTTGTGGACGTTTTTACATAAGCATTAATTAATGCAGAGGCTATACCTTTTCTTCGCTCTGATGGCTTAACCATGACCAAGGAAATGAAATCATAGCCAAAAAAGTCCTGAGTAAAAATTAAGAATCCTGTAATATCATCAGCAAAATGGTGAAGCAGACAACGTTTCTCCTCGATCGCTTGCTGAATTTCATCACTTCTGGATGAATTCCCAATCACCTCATGATCGATTGCACATAGTGCCTCCAAATGCTCCAACCTTGCCACTTTTATATCGCTCAAATCTCCACACCCTCCATATAATAACTCATGACCTTAAGCTCTTCGCCAAAGCCAATCGCCTGTTTACCCTCATCTACAAACCCACATTTTGCATAGAGTGCTTGTGCCGCTACATTTGGAATATTAACGCCTAGTACTAGCTCGTTAATGGATGGAAAATGCTGACGAACAAAGGTTGGTAACAATTGTAGAGCTTCCTTAGCATAGCCCTTGCCCTGTTCATGATAATCGGTAGAAAATGAGCGAATTAATAATGCCTGTTCATTCGAGGAATAAGGCCTCACTCCTTCTTTTTCATGTAACACAAAAAAGCTTACTAGCTTATCTCCATCTAAAGCTAAAACAGCATGTCTACTGTCATCCGACTTAGCAAGTTCAATGCTATCCTTTGGTGACTTTGTATAACGAAGCTGCTCTTCTGTAATGGTATATTGCTCTACTAACGATTGAGACTTGTCCTCATAAAGCATTAAAGTCAGAGCCATCAAAACTCCTCCTCGTAGAGAGCTGTAAATTCATAATCCCCCTCAACAAGCTGCTGTAAATATTCATCAAACGAAGAGGCAATGACTTCAAAGCCATCGGGATCATGGACATATCGAACCACTTGCCCTATTTGGCCCCTTTCAGTTGGCGAAAAATCAAGATACAAACTAGATGTTCCTCCATTATTCATGCAATCTGCAAAACATAATCGCTCATTCAACGGTACATGCATATTAATCTTATTATCTATGTCCACATACTCTAAAAAGTCCTGATAACGCTCAAAAATTGTGTCACGCTGATGTTGAAAATCTGCTAGGATTTGTTCAACTGACTTTAAATAATACGGGTATTCTCCCAAATCAGAGCCTAGTACAAGCACACTGATAGTTTCTTTTCCATGCTTGCAATGATAAGTGCCGTTGACATCCTGTAGTAGTTCAATTAAGGATTGCGGACTATGAGGAAATATTTCTAGTAAACTTTCAATTTGTGCATCTGAGGCACCTTGTGCCTTCTGTAATTGTTGTTGCTCCTCCTGCGGTAAAAATTGTAGTAAATTTTTAAAATAGGCTGTATGCACTGCCATTCCTTCCTCTCTTAAAAAATATTCCCCGAAATTGGTAGACATGGTACAATTTAAGCATTCTAATTAAAGGAGTAGTGCCTGTGAGTGCGAAAAATGTAGTAAACGCTAACGTTTTGCTATCAATCTAGGGGTTGTAACAATACTTGCAGCCCTTATTAAAGGGAGAATAATACATGGAACATTATGTAAAAACATTTTTAACGGGTCAATTAATTACTTTACAGCAAATGTCCCCCGCTGATTTAGAATCATTTGTAGCCATTGAAAGTGAAACAAAATCTTTACTCCTAGCCAATGATGAAATTCCCTTTCCCCAAACTATGGAGGACCATTCCACATTCTTCCGTTCTATCAGTGGAAAAAAAGATGAATTCTTCTTTGGTATCTATGAAAAAGAGACTCAGCAATTAATTGGTTCCTGCGGTGTTTTCGCCGTTAACTGGCAAAACAGCACTTGCTCTGTAGGTATTTCAATTGGCCAGCAATGGCAAGGAAAGGGCTATGGCACGGATGCTATGAAAACACTTATTGAATTCATTTTCCAATACATGGCTATCCAAAAAATCAAGCTGCAAGTCTTTAGCTTTAATACGGCAGCTATTCGCTCCTATGAAAAATGCGGCTTTACTAAGGAAGGGCATTTACGAAAAGAAATATTCCGCTTCGGCACCTTCCATGACATATTAGTATTTGGTCTATTACGTTCTGAATGGACACAAATCAAATAGTAGCTGTTCCCCAAGGGAGATACATAAATCTTGTCTTCTTTGGGGTTCTCCTAGATTTAACGAATCGGCATAACACGTTGCCCCACAGACACATTGTTGTTTTGCCCAACTGCCTCAGTAATAGTCCTTTACGTTGGCCCTCTCAAAAAACCTTCACTGGTTGTCTGTCAGCCCTTTTGCCATACACGTTCTACCTCTACTAAAGTTAGCCCACGGAAAGATAATCGATACACATCAGGCATAGACAGCCTTTGCCAAAAATCATAACCATATTGGGCATCAAAGGATTGCATCATCAGCACCATAATATTGCCATGCGTACCAATAACTAAGCTGTCATGGGGGTGAGAAAGAATGATGGATTGTAAGCTCTGTATAGCACGCCTCATTGCCTGCTCATTAGATTCCCCACCTGCCCACGCAAAACTTGGTTCTTGCCAAACTCGTTGTATCGCTTCCTGAAAATCTTCCATCGTTCCATTGGCAAGCCGTCGTTCTTTTAGTGCATCCACTATTTTAATTGGCACATCATGATACTTAGCAATACCCTGTACTGTTTGAATGGCTCTTTTATAAGGGCTCGAATATATCGCATCGATTCGCTGATCGTTCAATAAGGCTGTTACTCGATCCACATCCCTAATCCCTTTTAAGGATAGCGGACGGTGATACTCAACCTCTGAATAATCGGCATGTGCATGTCTCACAAAATATAATTCGGTCATTCCTGTCACCTCTATTCATCATTTGCTGAATCAAGGTAAATGAATCTTCCAAATACGCTCTTGCAATTGTAATGTAAAGGCCTCTATATAACGTTAGCTACCTACATAAATTTCCAGTTGGGCAATCTACCTATCGCTTCAGGAATACTATTCGGTCATAAACCTATATAATACATGTGCTTTGAGCAAATCACCTTCAAGGGATTCATCATAGCACTGCTTTTTTTTGGAAATTTTTTTCGCTATATGTAATGGCATATAATGCATCCATACGGACTCCAGCACTCATTCCTATCATTAACAGCATTTCCTCTGATGAAAATGCCTGCTTTCCATCATTTTAAAAATGGAGGGTAGGCTTCTTTTTTGTTAAAGGAAATCTTCTACATAACTAAAATGAATGGAGGTTGACTGGATATACATAATGGATGGTTCCTGTAAAAGGCTCCTCCTACTAGTGAAATAGAAAAGAAACGACAGAAGCTAGCATTTTCAGCATGCACCTCCCCACCTCATTCCACCTTCTATTATTCCATTAATTTCAAAGATTCTCAATAATTCTCCACACACAATGAAATGTCCCCATTTCTAAACAACATCAAAGCTAATTTGATAAAATGTGACAAGATACGGATAACGCCATGAATTGTTAGAAAATTCAATATCAAATAACAACTTTTTTCATAGTATAAATGGTTTAAGCCCCATCTTTTTCACACTTAATTTTTTCTAAATAAAAACATGAAAATAACCCCAATAACTTCTTATTTAGGGTCATAATACTTAGCTAATATTTAATAAATGGTTTTTTATCAGAAACTATTTTACTATTAGGTAAAAATAGTTTGTTTCTTACTTTGCAGGATGAAGGTCCCTATCTGTGACTAAATTACGAATTTGATTTACGATACACAATATGACATTTTTTTTAATATAAGTGATATACAATGAAAAAGTTGAATCGAGGTCATAGGGAATTAATTTTATGAATAAGGATAAAAAATTAGGAGGAAAATATCTTGGTAAACTTATTACTTAAACAATTCTTGAAGGCGGAAATTGAGATCAAACGTAGAATTATGTATAAAAAAGCAAAGGATCTTGGTTTCACTCACCCGGCTGTAGTAGATTACAGTCAAGAATTGGACGTCCTACTAAATAGATATTTAAAACAAGCACAAGCTTCCTAATCATAACGAGGCATATAATAGAAGAAAGTATAGATATGGGTAAAGCCAGACCTACATTATTCTGGCTGGTTTTATCTTTGCATCATGCTAGCACAACCTCTCTTATGTATAGATCCAAAAAAAGTAGGCGATGTTTTGGATAAGAAGACATTTGGAGGTTGAATAATGCATGTATTCATCTTAACTTTTATGGTTGTTTCCAAAATATTATTGCCACCCCAACATTCAGTAGACCTTACGGCACCCACACTTTGCACACCAACTGAAATAAATACACTATATCAATATCCAAACAACCAATTTCAATCGTTTCGTGATGAGGACGAATTTTATCAGCAACTAAATCGTACAATTTACGAGGAATATCCCCATGCTTCATGGAATATTCGGCAAAAAATAGCCTATAGAGATATAGCGGAGGCGATGGAAAGCTTTTATTTAAAAACCAATAGTAAACAAGAAACAATAGACCTCTCTCAACATACTTTTGTTCATCCCAATCGACAAGTTTATTTTTTAGCATCTTTTCAGCACAATACCGATGAGACCTATCGAAAATTTCTAATCATCGACGCTGAAACACAAACCGTTTTACTTGGTCAATCCCAATTCCAAGAGAGGACCAAGGACCTTTAATTCATTGTATGCATCGCATCTAGATTCTAGTAGTCATTTCAAAAAAATAGAAATTATTTTTTTGAAAGCTTGCTCTGAATAGTAAATCTATTCAAAGCAAGCTTTCTTTTATAAGCTCTTTTGTTTGATGGCTTCTGTTATTTCTTTCATTAATTGTGATACTGTATATTCAACAGAGGCTTGTTGTCCGTGTCTACGGACGGAGATGTTTTGATTGGCCGTCTCCCGATCACCGATAACAATGATATAGGGTATTTTATGCAATTGTGCCTCCCGAATCTTTTTACCGAGCTTTTCCTGACGATCGTCAATTTGCACCCTAATTTGCTCATGTTGCAGGGCTTTTACTACTTGCATGGCATAGTCTTGATGTGCATCCGCTACTGCAATGACTTGCACTTGTTGCGGTGCAAGCCAAGTGGGGAACGCCCCTCCAAAGTGCTCAATGAGAATACCAAGGAAACGATCAATGGAACCAAACACCGCACGATGGATGACAATCGGTCGAACTTTTTCATTGTGTTCATTAATGTATGTTAAATCGAATTTCTCAGGTAGCTGGAAATCGAGTTGTACTGTGGCACACTGATGACTTCGGTGAATAGCATCTTTAATATGGATGTCGATTTTAGGTCCGTAAAAAGCGCCATCCCCCTCATTAATTGTATAGTCGATGCCTAAATTTAACAGAACATTTTCAAGCGCCTCTTCTGCCTGATCCCATAGCGCCAATTCTCCCATATAGTCATCTGGACGTGTCGATAATTCAACCGTGTATTGGAAACCAAATACGTCGTACACCTCATCAATTATGTTTAGTGCCAATGCAATTTCATCCTCAATTTGCTGAGGTGTAGCAAAGATATGTGCATCATCCTGACAAAATGACCTAACACGTAACAATCCATTCAGCGCTCCGCTAAATTCATGTCGATGCACTTGCCCGAATTCCGCCATTCGTATCGGTAAATCTCTGTAAGAATGTAGGTTATTTTTAAAGATTAGCATATGTCCTGGGCAGTTCATTGGCTTTAAGGCAAAGCTTTGATTATCCACCTGCGTAAAGTACATATTGTCTTTATAATGATCCCAATGACCTGACTGTTCCCATAAACGCTGATTCATCATTAGAGGTGTTCTTACTTCCTGGTAGTCATATTTTGCTTGTAAATTTCGTAAATAGGATTCCAGCTCATTACGTAAAATTTGACCGTTTGCTAAATAAAAGGGCATTCCCGGTGCTTCCTCTGAAAACATAAACAATGACAGCTCTTTGCCCAGTTTACGGTGATTTCGCTTTTCAGCTTCCTCTAAAAACACGAAGTATTTTTGCAGTTCCTCTTTTGTAGCAAAGGCAACCCCATAAATACGTTGTAGCATCTGATTGTTGCTATCGCCTCGCCAGTATGCACCCGAAACATGCATTAATTGGAAGTGTTGTAATTTCCCTGTAGATGGAACATGGGAACCTCGACATAAATCATAAAATTCCCCCTGCTCATAAATTGTCACGGTTTCATCGGCGGGAATAGACTCCAACAGTTCCAGCTTTAACGCATCATGAGCAAATAGCTTCTTGGCTTCATTCCGTGAAACCTCTCGTCGCTTGATCTGCACATTTTCCCGCACAATTTGTTTCATCGTTTTCTCAATCTGTTGTAAATCACTCGGTGTCAGTGTATCCGCAATGTCAATATCATAATAAAAGCCGTTTTCAATCACGGGTCCTACCCCAAACCGTGCATGGGGGTATAGCCGTTTGACAGCCTGTGCTAACAAATGGGCCGTTGAATGACGAATAACCTCAATCCCTTCCTTAGAGCTTGCATCATACAATGTAATTTGAGCATCTTCCATAATCGGGCGCGTCAAATCAACGATGGTTCCATTAACACTCCCCGCGACTGCCTTTTTGCGAAGCTCAGGACGAATCGCTTGGGCAATTTCGGTAAGTGTCACGCCTTTTGTAAATGCTTGCTGTTGACCATCTGAAAATTGAATGTGAATAACTTGATTTGACATGTTCTCGACTCCTTTAATTTTTATCAATTTTGCTCTGGCGTCATAGAAGTCCTGTTTGTGCTCACACAATTCGAAATTCTATGGACCTACCCGAGACATGATCCTCATTCAGCTTTAGAATGGGAATCAAAATAAAAAAACACATATCCGCCCCTGCATAGGGACGAGTATGTGTTCATTACCCGTGGTTCCACCCAAATTCCCACTAGTAAATAGACTAGTGGCTCATTGATTTTGCTGTAACGTTGCAAAAGACGGTGCAAGTTTCCAAGCACAGCTCCAAGGTAGTAAGAAGGGATCACAACATTAGGAAGCTTGCAGCGAATGCCTCCCTCTCTGAAAATGGTTAATCGATTCTCTTGTCCTCATCATTGCCCATTTCATTTTTGCATGAAATTGTTAATTACTATAACGAATACAGTTTTTTTTGTCAAACATAGAAATAAATAAATTATCCATTTGTTCTGGTCGATTATATACCATGGCACATCATGCACAATAAGCCTATGGCATAGGAAACATGCCTGTTAATCAATAGTGTATTATTATTAGTCATTAATGATTTTTTATTTCTAAAGTCTCACTTTCAGATTGCCATTGCATATGAATAATTGGCGTAGCATTCTGCTTAAAAAAACTCTCACTTTCTTTTTTAGTAAAGGAATAATACCCCTCTTTATTCAACTGCACATCCACTATATCTTGGGATTCCTTTTCCCCTTCAATGGTGATTTGTAATGGTCCTAAATCAGCCTTATCTTCAAGATAATATAAGCGTAATCCTTGATCAGAATTACTATGGTAGATCGCTTTCCAATGATCACTTTTGGCGATATAATGAACTTCCTTTTCAGGGCTCTGACAGGCTGTTAACAGAAGTACTAGAATCATTGGCATTATCCATTTTTTCATTTTATATTCCCCCTCACAATGCATGGTAACAGTCAATCCAGTTGGTTTTTTATCCTTGTACTCTGTAAAGATAAAGCTGAGTCCTTGTATGTCATTGACTAATGGAGGGTCACTACATATCTAATACTTTCTTACCCATCTGAGCTAATCGCTCCTGTGTGACAACATTCGTAGGGAGGGTCTAAAAATAGCCCTAAAAAATGGCGATTTAGTCTTTGACGAATAGCTTGATCGGAATCTTGCTACTAATCCCAGTCAATCAATAGCTGTATGAGCGAGCATAGAAAACCGTATAAATTCGGTCTCCCACTTCCTGGGATGTAAAACAGGATTATATTCACGAAATCCTACTGGTTCAACACATAATTGATTGTATTTTTCTGATTTGATCATACTAAAAATCATCTCAAAATAAGTGTCATCGAAGCCCTATTTTTGCGCCGATTCCTTACATTTCGTTCACCTATATCCTTCTCCATCCTACAAGGCCCTCTTCTTTTTATACGTTATTCCCATCATATAGTTCCATAATCAGCCTAATTTTACTTTTTAGCACTAAAAAAAGCTACCCAAACTGGATAGCTTTTCTCAGGTTAATTAATGACAACATCATTGTTCCAGCTAGTGGAATCTGATAATTGATATGTAATCATATTGGCTGTGACGGCAAGGATAACACCAGCTCTAGATGATCTATGGGAAATTTCAGGATTTTCTAATACGAGAACTGCATACCCCTCACCTCGCCCTTGCTCATCGATTGCATTGGATGCATGAATCTCAAAGGTAGAGTAAGACTGATTTTTTGTTGCATAAAGTAGTCTCTCCTCACGATACATACCATTCTCCTTTAGATTATAGCTAACAGGCATCCATCCTTCAGACCACTCAACACTGCCTAGGATTTGACGTTTCCTACTAGCAAGTTTACCGATAGAATACGTAAAATATATTTTCATTATGGCTTGATCTAATTCATTTTTCCCTTCTGAGGTGGCTGTTACTTCAAGCATAATTTCATTCCTCGAAAACTTCTTCATAAACACTAAAGCCACAGTGATAACACAGATAAATAGTACTATACCCATTATGAGAATTGCCATTAGGTCCCTCCTAGTATCACGATTGCTGTTCCTATAATATTACCATGTTTTAGGAGGAGTAAGTGGTTTTCATCAAACAATCTTAGAAAATGACACACGCATAAGCGATAAGACAAAATTAGCGTTTAATCTATCTATTGGCCTTGCTGGAGTTCCGCTGTTAGGGTAAAAGGTATTTGTAAATATTCATATTGAATCTTTACCTTCTCAATGTCGGCTGCTTTGACTTGAACAGCGTAATACTGTGGCTGCTTGCCAATTGCTTGTTGATCTATGTATGCACGAGGTAAAATCTTTACTTGCGTTAATTTATGAAATGACATATTTGTATTTCCCTCAAGCTTTGTTTCGACCTCAATGGTTCAGACTTACTAATGATAAGCTCCGCGCTGTCAGGAAGTTTGTCACCGACAAGTAGTTGCTTAAGCTTAATTTCACGTAATCCTTTATTTTCTATCGCAATGACCTTTACCGCTTCGTCGCCCTGTTTACTTGTGTAACTCTGAATGACAAGTGGTGGATTACTCTTAAGATAAATTAGAAATGCTGCGCCAACCAAAAGCACACTTAGAAATAATGCAAATACTATTTTTTTCATACTTTCCCTCTCTTTCCACTTTTTCAGTATAACAAAAAACAACCGGACTTTTTACAAGTCCAGTTGTTTTTGTAGTCGTAGCTCATCTCGTATTGGAATGCCTTCATTGCCGATAAGTGGGATGGAGGATTTATAGGCTCTTGCTTTTTCCACCGCATTAGGTAATACTTCGATAAAGTAATATCCCCGTTTTTGATAGAATTTTAGCGCCGGTAGATTATCATTCGTTGTAATAAGCGTCATGCTTGTACAACCGTGATCCAAAGCTATCTGTTCTACTGCTTGGAGAAGCCCGGAACCGATACCTTTGCCTTCTACTAGACTATCGAGGGAAATGATTTCACACTCTTGCTTACGAATCACGTAAGTAATCAGCCCTATCACCTCTTGACGGTCATTTACATAAGCAAAGCCCTCTAACTGGCTACAGTCATAAACCCCACTAGAAATGACCATTTCTGTAGTTCCCCAATGTTCCTTAAAAAAATGAAGTACATTTTGTTGTGGTAATTGTTGAATATCAATGATTGTAATGTCTGAACTCCTCGTTAAATGGAAATATGAAAAACCCCTGCAATGGCCTTTTGAATGCCCAAGAAAACCGCCCAGGAAAGTATACCTAAACCAATAGCGAAGACAATATGAATAGAGGATTTCATCGCCATGTAAATAACAAACAGCATGCACATCGTTGCTGGCAAACCAACAATAACACCAACTGTAAAACGCTGAATATGCTCACTCGATTCACTTTGCACCGTCAGCCAAATAATACTTAAAATGCTCACTAAAGGTAATGCCGCAATAATCCCGCCATAGGATGGAAATCTTCGAGCCACTTCTGTGACTACACCAATAATTGCTGCTGAGCTAAGAATTTTAAATAACGTGTACATTATTTCGCCACCTCACTTAAACGTCGGAATGCCTGTAGGATGGCTTGTTGTTCCTGTTCTGTTAGCTGATTAAGGGCATGCTTTAGCTTTTCTTCATCTAATTCTGAGTTTTTCTTCAGCACTTGTAAGCCCTCGACTGTCAAATGAAGAATTACCTTACGTTGATCGTCGCTCGCACGTTCTTTCGACACCCAGCCATGTCGCTCTAGTTTTTTCACATGCTCTGACGCTGTATTAGGAGAAATATTCAGTAACCCTGCAATATCGCGTACTGTTACCTCTTCTTCCTTTTGAATCATCTGTAAAATCCGCACGCTTTGGTGAGAAATCACATCTTCATGTGTTGTATGTAGATGATAAAAGATCGTAGTAAAATACTCATTTATATTTGTAATCATATTGGAACCCCTTCTATATATCGTCAAATACGATTATATCGTATGATACGATATAATAAAAGTACTTCCTATAAAGTTTATATTTTCAGATAGTTTGCTAGAGCAAAAATGCCAGTGAAGTACGTACGCTTGCTGTCTATGCTGTGTTTGTCGATGTTCGCCTAACAAGCAAAAGGAGCTATCCTATGATAGCCCCTTTTGTATGAATTACCTTAGCCTATCTGTCATAGACTAACCATTGATGATTCTCACATAAACACCCTTCTCAAACTTTTTATTCGCCCAGGTGTTCACTTCTTTTACATAGTCTGATAAATCGCTCGCCTTATACAATTGCTGGTATTGATATACACTTGGATCAATCAAACGTACTTTTTGTCGACCATGAATATCATAGTTCTCTAGATCCTCAATCACTTCTACCTTTTCATGAAGCTGTAGTAATAAACGTTGAATATCTTCATCATTTGATGCTTTCAATTGCTCCCATACTGCTGCATCATCTTTTTGAAAATCGACCATGGATAGAATGCCTTTCGCTACTGCGAGCTGTAGGACATGTGCTAGCTTATTAGTTGCATAAATATTGATTGGTTCCATAAAAAAATCTATAACTTCTTGATAATACGTTTTTACAAACCATTCTGCACTATCGATCGTTTTCACACATAGCTTCCCCTGATATACAAATACATCCTGTAAAAATCGTTGGATATCTTTAAATGAGGCTTGTCCGTAGTGAAACATATCTCGTAATGTATAATCTACTCGATCTGCACATAGTTCTGGTGCTGGCTGCTCAAGCAAAGACCATTTCGTTAGATTACATAAAATTTTCTCCATATTATAACTGTATTTGCTAAGGATTCCTGGAATTGCAGAAGGCTGGGTAACATCTAGCAATATCGTATCATGATAATCTTCTTCTGCATTTTCAAGGACCGCATCTACTACATGTGAAAAAGCAGTATGAGAAACATCATGCAACAACCCTGCAATTTGTTCCTCCAGCGTACCTCCAAATCGTCTAATCAGCAGCATAACACCTATTGAATGCTCGTATCTCGTAATGGCCCATTGACGATTCACCAAATAGCCAGCTCCAGCTTGATGAATTCCTTTTAATCGTTGAACAGGCGCTGACTGAATAAGTTCCTCTAGCACACCATCTATTTCGAATTCTCCATATAAAACGTCTTGAATGAGCATTTATCTCTCTACCTCTGTATAGTTCGATATGACAAAAACACCACCACAATGGGAGATTGGGTAAAATTGTAGCTGACAGCAATTCTCCAACCTAGTTTTTAACTCCTCATGAACAAAATAAAACTCATCATCATCCCAATAGCCTTTACTATCCTGACGGCACTGTTCTAGCTGCTCTCTTGTTTGAAAGGCAACATCGCCAATTAAAATTTTACCATCGGGTGTTAGTTGCTGTAATAATTGTGTAATATACGTAACCTTCTGCTCATCAGTAAAATGGTGTAGGGCATACGTACTAACAATTGCATCATATTGATAGTTCATCAATGTTACAGGTAGACCCTTCGATAAATCCCATTCGATTAAGTTAGCCTGTGGCATTTTTGCCTGTGCAATAGCCATCATCTTCGAAGAAAAATCAAGACCATAGATCATGTGCCCATGGTCATAAAGCTTAGCTGTTAAAACACCTGTCCCAAAGCCAATATCTAATACAGTCGAAGCTGGGACTTGCATCACCTCATTAAAAATTTTATTTAAAATATCTTTATAGCCTGCAAATGGGTATTGCTGATTTTCCTCACTAAGTTGAACGGTTTGATCATAACCATCCGCCCATAGATCAAAACCTTGTTGATTTAATAGCATAGTGCCTCCTAAATTGAATAAATTCTCCAAGCATTGTTTCGTTGACGATTCATTTTCTGTGTCATCACAATTCCTCCTTTATAAACCAATTCATTCCATTATAGCAATCATTCATTTACCGAACAATTCAGAAAATAAATAATGCCATTTGCCATATGATAAGGGTCAATATTATTATAATTTAATGAAAACAGGAAAAGCCCAGACCATAAATTTAATGGAAGGTCTGGGCTTTCTATTACATAAACTTTTAAAATTTATGATAAATCATAAGTTCTCTTAATAGTACCTGGTAATTTCGCTCCAATGGTAAATCCATTTAAAGTTACACCTAAAGTGTAAAATCCGTCTGTTTCAATCGTTGTGTTACTTATTGTTGATTTTCCTTTTCCTGATTGAGTCCATGTCCAAGCACTTACTCCATAAATATCAGCTACGATATTAGTTTTCTTCAATATTATTATACTTTTGTTGAGTTTCTCTAAGCCCCTATTCTGCTGTGCATACTTCTTCCTGTATTACTGGCTCCTGCGCTTTAACACTCTGTGCGGATGTAAAACTTATTGAAAATGACCCTACTGCTACTAATAATGTTACCATTCTCATTTTCCTTCTATTAACTTGAATTACACATATAAAAATAAGATTTATTGGAAAATACTTCAATTAATATTCCCAACAAAATACCATATTCCAATTTTTAAGTTATAATTATTAGGTGGTGAAACTATAAAAAGGAGGTGGCTAAATGCAAGTTACAAATAAAAAGGGGTTATTATGGATTAGCATTATCATGACCTTATTGTCCATTTTCTTTGTATCTTATGGTACCAATAAATTTGGAGCCCCTTTTCAATTTATAAGTTACATCGGTGAGAATGAGTTATCATCTGTATTTTCTTTATTTACCAAAAACGGTATTACTTCAATTCAATTTAATATACTTTATTTCTTTATAGATGTTACACTTATTTACTTTATTCTTTTTTATGGTAGAAACATAATTAGTTTATTAAAAATAAGCAAACAATCCTAAATTTCTCTTAAGAAGCTCTAGACTTCAAATCCAACGGGCTGTTATATAGATTATGAGCATAATATGTTAATGAAGTAAGTTTCAAAGGCAATTGGGTCATATATGTTTAAATACTTACCACCACTTCACTGGTCATTTGACTATTGAAAATCAAGCGTAACATTTGATAAAATTAAAAAATCAAGATAATTCACTTGTTAGACTAAAAATAAAAAACTTATATAAATCAAAATCCTTAAGGGAGGGATCGAAATGTCCGCATTCACTTGTAATGCATGCTCTAGAACGGCTTCTGAGGTCCAAGAGGTCTAAATGAAGTTATATCCATAACAGAAATTGAATGATCTCTTAGGCCAAATGCTTTTAAAATTAGCCTATACAACAGGAGAGATTTCAAATGGAAAAACAAACTATTCAGCCGTTCTTAACGGTCGCAAACTATCACTTACTGGAACAGCAATTAAGTAAAATTTTACATGCCCTTACCACAACGAAGGACAAAAGTGTCATTCTTGCAGTACGGGGGCTTGTCGAAACGGAAATTACTACCAAATTAGAGTTATCCACTGAGGAAACACAGCTTGTTGAACAACTTTTCACCGTCACAGATCGTGCGCAGGGCGATGCCTTGTTAGAGCAGTTAAAGGCCTATGTCATACCGTTTAAGCCAGTGACAGCTAGTACGCTCAAATCATTGTTTAAAAAGGAGAAAAAGCTGAAGCTACCTAATTTAGATGAACTTGATTTTCAACAAATTTGTTACCTAGCATGGGATGATGTTGGGACACATCGAAAATACGTTGTCCTCGAACAAGACGACAAACTACAAGGGATTAAAGGTATATTTTCCAACAATACTGTTCGCGGTATTTGCGCCATCTGTAATCGTCATTCAGATGTTGGCTTATTTACGACTTCCATTAAAGGGCAAGTAGTGGGTACATTTACTAACCATAGTAATTATATTTGTGCAGATAGCCAAACATGTAATGAGCATGTATCAGATATGAATAGAACGCGCGAATTTTTCCAACGAATAACCCATAAATAATTGAAACAAGGGCGGGAATGTTGTGTAGGCAACATTTCTGCCTTTTTAATGACTAGCGCAATTTGACTCTTTATTCCTCTCCCACATCCTGCCTGGAAAAACTTCAGAAATAATTTCAGACACAAAAAATCACCTCCTCTATAAAGGAACTATAGGAGGAAGGTGATTTAAATCAAACTCATATAAAATTATTATACTATAGGTCACATAAAGCTTTATTAAGTATCGACACTACGTTTAGCGTGACTCTTTTGGTGGCTGGCATACATCACATTTTCGTTGATGTTTATTTTTAAATTTAGTAAATGTTTTTTCAAAGTTACTTCCACATGCACATTTGAATAGTAACTTTTGAGAAAATCCGTGATATTCTGTCGTTAGCAACTTACTTTCCGAATTGTTCTCAACAAATTCTTTAATTTTACCAATCGTCCAACGTTTATTCATTTTCTTACACCTCCATACTGTCTCGTTCTGCGGAGGCTTTTCTTGGCATCCGTTCAAGGTCTTAATTAACTTAAGCTCCTCATTATAACATGAGCTGGCATACAAAAAATAGATGGAAGCTATCTTATTCAACGTTCGTATTGGTCAATATGTTCTTTTTTGGACTAGCTAAAATGATTGAAGCTAGATGTAGTGATGGAAGATAGCAAAAAGAATTAACAGATTCGAGCCTTACGGAATCCATCAAATATATTGATGGCTACAGATAAAATAAATATGATGATTCCCCCACTAACTACCCATATTTCAAATTGCTTCGTTGTTGTGGTAAATAATTTACTCATATGAGTTATAAACTCTTGGTTCATTACATTCGGATTACTTATGATCACAATAAAGACAACAGTTGTTAAAAGTTCAAGAGCAGCATTCACGGAAATCGAACTATCTCCCTTCTACAAATAAACGATACAGCCTCTTGCCTCTAATTCATCTAACCAGCTTGGGATCTTTAATTCATGATTCCACCTTAAATCTAGTCGTTCTAAGCTTTCCATTGCCAATAATGACTCCGGTAATTCCTTTAAATCATTACTTCTTACATCTAATTCCAATAGATTTTTCAAATGACCTATCGATTCAGGTAACGTACTTAATTTATTATGTCTTACATTTAACCGTCTTAATGTTAAACATTTGTGTAAGGAATCAGGCATTTTCTGTAATTGATTGTCTTCTAAATCTAAAACCCGTAATAATGCTAGTTCTCCGATCTTTTCAGGCAATATAGTTATTTTATTTTTTTTCAAATGTAATTCTCTTAAATTCGTTAATCTACTCAAACCTTCTGGCAACTCCGTTAATCGATTATTCATTATTCGCAGTTCTACCAGTTTATTTAAATTCCCTATTTCCTCTGGTAGTTCACTCAACAAATTATCACTTACGTTTAAATATCTTACTTTTGTAAGCTGGCCGATTTCTGGAGGAATCGATTGCAATTGATTATTATGAAAATACAAATAGTCCTCCATATTCACTAAATGACCAATTTCAGGAGGAATGAGGTCAATATGATTATGCCCTGCATCTAACATTCTCAGATTCTTTAAGTTCGTGATTTCTGCTGGCAATTTGTTAATTTTATTGACTGAAATATTCAGTATTTCCATACTCGTCATATCAAATATTTCTGTAGGTATTTTTCTTAAGTCGTTATCAAAAAGATTTAATTCCTTTATTTCTTTTATTTGAGATTCCTCTACATCAGGTAGTTTTTTTAAATTCATCTGTGCTAAGTTAATTTTCATCTTCATCTTCTCCATAATTTAATTTTAAAGCTAATGTAATGAGAGTTTTGGACGATAATAGGATATGTATGGTAAATACTAAAAAATTAGGAAGGTGGAAACATTTTATGATGACATCGAGAAATTCAGCAACTATGCAATATTTAATGACTCGCAGATCTTATAAATATGGTCTCACACAACAAAAACAAAACAACCAAAACAATAACGACATTAACCGTACTTCTAAAGAGAAAGAGAGAATCAATAATGTCAATAAAATTATTGAAGGCAGCAAAACCTCTAAACTCACAACAAAACAAATTGAAACACTTAAAAATGCGGCTAAGGATGGTTTGTTGGGCTCTAGTATAAATAAATTAGGTCCATTAGGGAAACATAATCTCCAAAATATATTATCAAAATCAACGTACATCTCCACACAAAAAGCTTATCGTAATTCCATCTAAGCACCATAACCATACAAACACCCTCTACTCTTTTAGAGGGTGTTTGTACACTGAGGAAAACTTATATAAAGTGTTGGTAAATGGTGCCTTTACCATTATATGAATCTATTTCTGCATAAGCTCCGTTAATCAAAGTGATTTGTGGTGGCACATGACCACAGTCCATGTCATAGATAATAGGAATTTGTAGTTCTTTCGAAAGTTCTTGATACACATCTTCAATTGTGTAATTTCCAACCGATGTATTAGCAGCACTTCTACCAAACATCATACCTGAACAATTAGTAAACCATCCAGCTAATTTCATTTGTACAAGAGACCTGCGTAAATCAGTTGTGGATAATTCACAGTTTTCAAAGAACCATACAATAGATTCACCTTGTATATGCGTTTCTTGAAAGCTTTGAACATTACCGAATTTCGTTCCAATTAGATGTCTGATGGTATCGATACATCCACCAAGTAGCCGCCCTTGTATGTTCACCCTATGATCTGATGTAGTTTGCCATTTCGTTTTTTCGGTAAAATTAAAAACATAAGGCGTGGGGTTATCAAACTGCCATTCCTTTTGATATTGATTGGACGAATGCTGTAGTATGGATTCCCCCTTTTTTAAGGATAAAACTGACTGCCACATAGCGGTTGTATCATCAGAATACTCTCCTCTTAAATCTACTAAGTTCGTACCATGTGCGGTAGCGATACCAGTTGTTAAAGTCATTGCCAACAATAAAAGACTAACATCTGAGTACCCTAATATCCATTTAGTTTGAATATTGGAGAAGTCAATATATTCCAGTATTTCAATAAGAAGCTCCCCACCCCATGGTGGAATAATGATGTCGATCTCATCATTAGACATCATATTATTAAACTCTTCTGCTCGTTTTATAGCAGGGGCAGATTTTGCCTTATCCTGAGTCCAAGCAGTTTCTCCACAAACAACCTTATACCCTTTATTTTCCATACGCATACAGGCTGTTTTCAATAAATCATGAAGTTCAACGGGAACACCAGAGGAAGGTGCTGTCACTCCAATGGTGATGTCCTCTTTTAATAATGGATATTTCATCATATGCCCCCCTTTATTTTGTATCATTTTAACATAAGTGCGAGATTTTCAAAGAAAATTATAGAGATGTACAATCCTTTCATTTCAAATAACACTCATGTAATTCATATCTCCAAAGCCTTGTGCTGAATGTAGTTCACCTTTTAACATCAATATAATTACATCCAGCTATGCGAACCAGCTATTCTTTATTTTTAATGCTAGCATGATATCCACAGACAAGTGCTTGCGTTTCATTATTATAAATGATGGATTGATTTCAACAGAAAGTGTGCCCGCAAGTGTATTCAAAAAAAGGTAGTATTATCTTCATTGAAGTAGGCGTTTGATTGTCAATTTACTTAATAAATGCTGTTTCTGAGTAACAAACTTCAGTAGCAGATTTCCATATAAACTCTTCGTTTAAATCTTTATGAATCACTATGCTGGCTCTATTTTCACCAAACTTTTTATCTATCAAAGCATCAACTATAACAGGTATATTTCCCTTTTTGAATGAATGTTGCCTTTATGTTAGCAATCATATCCCTATAAGATTAGGCTCCATGTACAGTCTTATTTCCTCGGTAATTTGTTTATCCGCCACTATTTCAACATCTAATGATGTATATTTCCCTTATGTATTAGGTTCCTTCCCTAGGAAATAAGAAAAAAATTTCCCGGGTAAGCGCAGAAATTGACATAATCGATTCATATTCCAGCACTAAGCGACCGATTTCAGCAATCTTCTATTTACTTAACATACATACGATCCTAGTCAACATACTATCATGACTAATTTTTTCAAAAAAAGGGATTGATATTAGATGAATAGCATCTCTCCCATCTCTAGCTTTACATATTCTAGATGATAGAGGGGAGGGATTTATTATGGGTACCAACTATGGCAAACATGATAATTTATCATTCGCACTAATCATTGTCCTATTCATACTTTTAATGATTGTCGGCACAAGGCGCTAGTGATGTTCATTAATTTAACGTCTTATGTTGACAATAACAAAAAGTCTCCCAATTACCTTCCTTCTTCGAATTAAAATAACATGCTTATCTACTTCCATTACTACATTTACCATAAAAGGGTCGCCACTAAAAATGGACCCTTTTTTTAATGTTCATTGCTCACAGCTCAACTGTCTGGGAATTCAAATACCTATGACCTGATGTTTCTCTAAAAGGAACACGCAATTACACTTATAGTATTAGGTCCATCCATCATTGAACTGCTTTGTTTTGTTTGTTTATTTATATACTCCCCAGATTTATGTCGCAAACTTATGAGGTGGCTCATCATTAGAGGATGCTTTAATAAATTAGAATGATTATTTTCACTCTATCTTCTTTCTAAATACTGTTAACCAATTGCTATAAAATGTTCATCTGGCGCATTCTCTTTACTAATTGTTCTCCATAAATGCGGATAGAACCGTTCAACTCCTCTTTCAGTATCACCACTTGCTAAGTTTAGGCAATGGAACGTATTAGTTTCTCTATTAAACGCAATTTCTCCATCCAACTCATCACTTTCGCGACTATACCTGTAAACAATTTGTTGTTCATCATCAATCATTTTTTTAAGTTTCCACCACATACTTACACCCCTTTTGCACTTTATCTTGCCTCTATTCTACATATAAATTAAATTATGAGGTCACTTTCAATATACAATGGCTCCGTTTTTTAAATCAGCTAAATAATTTTAATAATTAATAGGACAGCCTTTTTGATTATTAATCGATGAAATCACTAATTAAAAGTAATTTTAAAGGCAGGAACGTTCTTAATACCTCGTTTCTGCCCTTTGTTTTAGTCATGTCTGTTTTTCTTCATTGCTTCAGCCACTGCAGAAGCATGTGGGTCGCCTTCTTTATATAGCTCTTTTATAATATTTGCGTAATCCGTATTATTTCGATTTTGACTTAATTTATAGGCAGCCTGAACCTCTTCTACTTTGATTTTAAATCCTTTTATTCCTTTTATTTCTTTTTGTAACATGATAGGAGAAAGCTTTTCCCACAAGACAGGATTCTCACGAAATTTTTCATATTTTTCAAGTAATTTTGTTAAGTCCTGTTCTAATTCCGTTCCATCTATCATACTTGCTTTTCCATAAATATGAACGGATTGATAATTCCATGTGGGGACATTTTCTTGCTCATACCATGACGAAGAAATATAAGCATGTGGACCATTAAATATAGTTAAAATTTGATCCGTATTCTCGAAAGTTTTCCATAAAGGATTGCCGTAGGCTAAGTGACCCGTGAGGTAATAGTCATCCTGATCTTGATTAAGCAGCAATGGGACATGAGATGCAATAGGTCTCCCCTTACTTATCGCCACAATTGTTGCAAATGAATTCATGTTAATAAATTCATTAATTTCTTTCATATCTGTTATTTTATAATATTTTGGAATAAACATATAAACCCCTCCTATTAAAAATCTTTGGACCATCCTACCATTGCCCTCTAGTCCCATTCCTATTAACATTTTCATAATAATTATCCATACTAATTAAATCACAACATCACAGTATAAAGACTTCACCATCACTTATGTTAGGTAGCTCTAGTCTATAGTTCATTGACAAATTTCTCTTCAAATTTTATTTTACTAAAGGTAAGTTGCTTTGGGTATGCTCGTACCTAAGTTACCTAAAATAAAAGCCATTATTTCTTTTAACGAAGAAATAATGGCTTTCCTCTCCTTTATGTGTATGTAGCAAAGGTGGAGGCAATTTACTGTTTATAATGTATGTTCATTTAACTATCAAAAAACCAATGTTTTCTTATAATCCAAGGCTATAACAATTGTGGCTAAAAAACGACCGATTCTCTTAATGCTGTCACCTCTAGCTGTCCTGTTAAAAAATTCAAAAGACATTAAAGAAGCGTTGGTTTGGAGAACATAACATATCCAAAAAGAAAGCATCCTCCTTAACCAAAATATTAGATTAATCCCTCTTCTAGCAAAAATTCTTTAAATAACTTACTAGATTTCTCATAGGTTAAATCCACTTCTTTGATTTCATATTCCCGAACCATATAGCCAAAGTGAGTATCAAACAAATCATAGTTATTTTTCATTGTCATATTATAAAATGTAGAATTGAAAAATAAACACCATTTATCCAAGTTTTCCACCTTTAAAAATATTCCTTCTAAATCAAAACCATTATCGTAAAATCCTACATGTAAATGTTGATTTTCCTCAAAGTTCATCATATATACCCCTTTATTTAAAATATAACATGATGCATCAACATACTTTACAACTATTTAAGGGAAGTTGTCATTGGGAGAGACATCTCAAAAAAAATAGTGATAAGAAAAGATATGAAGCTTTTATAAAAGCAATATACGGTGAATGATTGCGAGCTTGCATTAACTAAATCCTGTTACATGTTTTGAATACCCTGTGATCATTCTCTTTAAACGGTTTCAGCTCTATTCCCCTCTTCCTCAGTCCATTATGATTCCATACCAAAGAAAAAACACCCGACGTAAGCGAGCAAACTAGTCCCATTTGAAATGGATAGTTTGAACACTTTCATTCGAGTGTTTTAAATATCTCTATAAGATTTATAGAGATTATGAAAAATATTTCATGAAGTTTTGTAGACTTAGACAGCTCTTCATGCTTCTGCTTGTAACGCCTCAATCGTTTGAGCTACTTGCTCTTCTGTTAAATGGTGACGCACGATGTAACGGTTGCGCGCATGCTTGGTACATTCGATTGTACAGCCACCTAAATGCTTTGCTTCATTTTCTTCAGAAGCAATGATTTGCTTGTTACATTCAGGGTTTGCACAGTTAATGTAACGTTCACAGGGTTCACCGTCATAATGATCACGACCAATAATCACATGCTCTACTTGATTAATGGGCACCGTTAAACGCTCATCAAATACATACATTTTTCCGTCCCATAATTGACCTTTTGCTACAGGGTCTTTTCCGTATGTTGCAACACCGCCATGTAATTGACCGACATTGCCAAAGCCTTCACGTTTCATCCAGCCTGAAAACTTCTCACAACGAATCCCACCCGTGCAATAGGTTAAAACATTTTTTCCCTCGAATAACTCGCGGTTTGCACGTACCCATTCCGGTGTATCACGGAAGTTTTCTACTTCTGGTCGAATCGCACCACGAAAATGGCCGACATCGTATTCATAGGTGTTACGCACATCTAATACTACTGTATTTTCATCTTGCATTTCAGCAAGGAATTGTTCTGGTGACAGGTAGCGACCTGTTAATTCATGTGGGTTTACGTCTTCTTCTAAGCCTAAGTTTACTAACTCAGGTCGTGGGCGTACGTGCATCTTTTTGAATGCATGTCCGTCTGCCGCATCCATCTTGAAGACTATGCCTTCAAATAATGGATCAGCTTGCATGTTTGCCATGTATTGCTCTGTTTGCTCAATCGTACCTGACACAGTACCGTTAATGCCCTCATTGGCTACTAAAATACGACCTTTTAAACCAATTTCATTACACATGGCTAAGTGCGTTGCTGAAAATTCAGCAGGATCTTCAATCGTTGTGTAATGGTAATATAATAATACTTGATAATTCATTGTTTTCCACCTATCATTTCAATATTTGCAGGATATTCCTGATAGTGTCTTTTACGACCTATTAACCATAAAGGAAAATCACTTAAAATGCTATCGGTAATTAGACTGAAATGGGTATAACTATATTAATAAAGAATTTGCAAAGTGGACATTAGAATATTTTTACAAATAAATGTAATTCCACCATTAGGTCCGACTCCGTTTATTAAGATTATTCAACAATACACCTTAGTAAATTTCCCCACTCTTCAGGGCAAAATAAAAACACCCCGAAGGATGTTAAATACTTTGATTTCGTTTGAGTTGGTTTTCAATACCAGCACGATCAATTTGAATCCAATATTCTGCTATTTTTCCATTTTCAATTCTATAAACTGCGCTTGCTATTTCTATCACTGGAAGCTTCGTTGGCTCATATCCATCGACCTCGCCAACATGCGTCCCAACTTGTTTCCAGCGTACATATACTTTATGATCTTGTACAATAAATTCTTGGATTTCTAATGAAAAATTGCCATACGCTTCTACCATTTCTTTTACATGGTCAGCATAATCTTTTGGCGTTCTTTTAACCGTTAATTCTTCTTCTGAAATAACTTGGTGTGCCAGTACTTGGTCTGCCATTAATTCAGTTGCGTAATCGGGATTTTTGCCTGAACGTACTTCTTCAAAAAATTTCTTAACAATATGCTCTGGTGTCATGATAGTCCTCCGTTGCTATATATGATGAAGGGGGTATTAATATCTCCCATACTTCATAATAATGTAAGAGTCATTGAATTGGAATCTAATTCTACCATTTTCACTCTCATAGCCCCACCAAACGTTGCTCTCTTGCTTTTGGATGCAGGTTTCAAAGCAAAAGCAGTAGTACCTTGTCTATGTGCATAGGATATAATAAATCATAAAAAAGTTTGAATGAATACATATTCTATCAATAAAAATACTCCGATAAAAAGCCAACCATAAACTTTTTGCTCTCTTTGAAATTCTTTAATCCCTAAAATTAACATCAATAATCCTAAGAAGAATATCATTAAAAAATTCAACTGGTAATCGTCTGTGATAATTCCGTAAGTTGAGAGTGATACTACTATGATTGAAAAAATAATTTGTAATATAGTTAGCAAAATAATCATCACCTTTTAGATATTGTATCTTTGATTATACAATACAACTAATAACATGGATATAATTCCCAAAAAACCTTTTGTTTTAATTTCTATACCTAATCTGTAAAACATCTGCTGGTTATGTATGTCTTGCCGCTAACACATTTATCGGGCGCAGTAAAATGGGAATATTTTCTCTGACAATCACTTTTATGTTAACATTTAGTCACGATTATCTTAGATAAATGAGAGGTGTTTTACATTCCAAAATGTACAATTAATAATGTAGATTTGTATTATGAAACAAAAGGACATGGAGAGCCATTAATTTTTACTCATGGTGCATCATGGGACCATCAGCAATGGGATAAACAAGTGGATTATTTTTCTAAATATTATCAAACCATCACCTGGGATGTTCGTGGTCATGGAGCTTCATCTCTTCCGAACGGGAAGGTAGATGCTGAAGATTTCACTAAAGATTTAATTGGTTTGATGCATCATCTAAAAATTAGACGGGCCCATTTATGTGGTTTATCAATGGGTGGACATATTTCTTTACAAGCCGCCATTCACTATCCAGATTACGTAAAATCACTTACATTAATAGGGACCCCCTTCACAAACAAATTTAATTGGTATGAAAAGATACTAGTTCCTGTTAATCGATTTTCTAGCTTATTCATTCCAATGTCACTTCTAGCAAAAATACAGGCACATACACTATCAAAGTTTAACGAAGCAAATAAACACTATATTTATTCCACAGTTGCAGCAATGTCTTATAAAAATTGGATTCGAATTTGGAATGCCGTATCGAGAATGGAAAGTGGCCATGAATTAGGAAAAGTAAATTGTCCTACCTTATTATTACATGGTGACCACGATACGATGATTCAAAGACAACAAGAGTATCTACATATAAAGATTAAAAAGTCACAGTTAAAAATAATTAAAAATGCCCATCACGCAACTAATTTAGATAGACCTGATCAAGTTAATGAGTATATCCACCAACACCTGATCCACACATCAACGACTATTTAATGTTCTATAAGTGTTGCTTGGCAATAAAGTTTGAGCAAAAATACCTCGAAAACCCTTATTTTACGTTAAATAAGTAGAATCCCTTTTGAAAAAGATTAATCAAAAGGGATTTTCTTTAGCAGTTTGAAGTTAGGTTTTTATAAAAAAGTTTGATTATTTATTACCTGTGTTGCTCCACAATCGCGCACGATTGTTGAAGATGGTTTCACTTAAACCACCAGCAATTGTAATAATGGATTGAGAAGAATACAGATTTAGAAAGTCTCCATATACAGGTTTTTATTCATATAACACCCCTACAATGTTTTCTGCAAAATTTTGAAAAGTCTTATTGTAAACTCTCTTTATATACCTTTGTATAAAAAATGTATAAACAATATCCAATGAAAAAGCCAAGTAACGTTTGTTTTACAGCGTTTCTTGGCTTATGTGTCTACCCAAACTTTTATTTGGGAACGTTATTTCGTTATTGGATGTACAGATATACAGCTCAACTTCTTAACATTCATCTTGATAAATTTGAACTGTTTTAGGTTTTAAATTAACTATATTTTTAAATACTTTAAGATTTTCTATATGTCTAAAAAATTCATCTAAGCTTTCAAAATCCATTGACCATTCTGTAACTTGTAATTTTTTAAATTCATCAATAGGAGTAAATAATAGTTTGCAATGAAGCTGGCTCATTCCTAAATATTCATCATCTTCGTATTCAGTAAACTGGCGTACAAACGAAAAATGAAACATTTCTTTACGGTAAGTACCACATTCGAATAAAATTTCCTTTTCATCTTCTCCTACAATATCTTCCTCACAAAATTCTTTAAATGTTGTCCAAATAGACGCTACTGAATCTGTATCAACATTTATTTTTCCTTTCAAATAACCTTCTACTTCTTGAATCCTCACTATTTATCGCCCCTCTTGTTACTTGTTTAACCTTTATTAAGAATAAAGAGCCAAGTCTAAATAAGCAAATAAAGTTACCAAAGCGTCGTTTGGAAATATATCTTTAAAAATTGTTATTCAATAATATGACCAGTTTATTGAACAAAAAAATCGTGCATATCAGCATAGGATTTTTAATCAACCTTTATTATGAACGATCAATCTTTTTTATAAAACTACACTATGCCGTAAGAATTATTTTTTGTAGATTTTTACTGCATCTTATGTTTCAATTCTTTACTTAGCCGACCTACGCAAATGCCTAATTTGCTCTAGCTCTCTCCCACGTCCCCTATAAACTTTGCATCCTCCGCATTACTTACTAGAATCATCAGCCTCTGCGCATAATAGGAAAATGTCCGAAGCAACAATTGGAGCCAATCTAATGCGAGTAACCCCGTTGTACGACATAAGATGAGCCTATTATTCTTCCTATGTATAGACAGTTAAAAATCATTAAAAAGGAAAGAGACTCGCCATTTTTTGGCGAATCCCTACATTTTATCTTTCATTTGAGTATGATTTATAATCTTCTACATAGTTTATGGCACACATAATGGAGTAGTTAATTCAACGTAATTGCCATTTCCGCGTTCGGCGCACCAGCAAATACAACCGTTCCGTTTTTCGGCAGCTTTACTTTGTTATTGCCGCTCACAATTGTAAAGTTGACGCATTGTCCGGCCTCATCATACACGGCAAACGAACTCTTTGCTGGCAGCTCCACAGTCATTGTTTTCCCTGCTGCTGCTTGAGGGATCGTAAACCATTCCGCATGCCCATTTGCTTGCAGCTTAACTTTGGATGATTGGCCTGCATGCAGTGATTTCAAGTTGGATCCACTGACATATATTAATCCGGACATCTCCATATATTCATTACCGCCTTCTGTATAGAAACGAGATTCTGTTGTATCACGGCCTGCCATCACAGGGATCTGAAGCTGATGCGCGGCTGTATTTGGACCTGTAATTTTTCTGCCATTCCAATAGCCCTTTAGTTCTTCATCGCGAGTAATTTGTGTGGTAAGCATCATTGGTAAGAGATATTGAGCAGAACTAAATTTCTCGTTGACGAGATAGAACTTAACGCCTTCCCTCTTTGCCCATGCGGCAGCGGTTTCCTTCGATAACACATTGTCTTCTAATTTCTCGGCTAAATATTGAGTAACCGCTACTTGACCTAAACCTGGTAAAGTTATAAATGTGCTTTCCACCAAATATGTTCGGCCATTCTTCTCTGTGACGAAGTTGAACTTGGAGGTACCTGTTTCATTAATAAAGCTTCCATTCGCAGTATATACATATTTTTCTTCAGAAATAGCTGGTAAAAGTAGTTCTCCATTGTTCGTAATTTTTATTTTAAAATGACTGAAGCTATTGCCATAAAAACCTGCTTTCTTTACTATGTCTTGAGGCATCTTGGCCTTGACTGGCTTGCCAAAGGATTTGTTCGGCTTAATCTCCTTAATCGTGCCCTTCTCCTTAAGCGCAGCGAGCAATATTTCTGTCGCCATCATTTGATTTGTAGAGCTGCTACCGCCCGATGACAATACAGCCACAGCCATCTTCTGTTCAGGAAGTACGACCAATGAAGCATGTTGCAGTCCTGTATCGCCACCTTTAGCTAAGCCCTTTATCCCGTACTCACTGAATGGATATAGCTTCACACTATCCCAGCCAAGACCATAGTTGATGATATTGGCTCCATCCTCTGGCCACATTCCTTTTTTATATTCTTCTTGCTCCATCGCCTTGACTGCCTTATCAGAGAGAATTCCTTGTCCCTGTCCCATAAATATTTGTGCGAATCGTACCATATCTTCTGCTGTGGAAGAGATCCCTCCCGTACCAATCACATTCACCGATTCAGCAGGAAGTTGCCCATGGTACGTAGGAAAATAAAGTCCAGCTCGCTTATCGTTTTCCTCTTTGTCCTGCGGTGTTTTCGTATGATTTAGCTTTAAGGGTTTTGTAAACCGATCATGTATAAATTCAGTAAAGCTCATACCACTTACTTTTTCCACCATAATCTCAGCCAACGTAAAGCCGTTGTTGCAGTATACCGAGAATGCACCTGGGTCCGCCTTTAAGCTTTGGGTGGACAATTGTTGCAACAAGTTGTCATGGGCGAAGGTATCATTATCGTCAAATAAAAAACTATTACCATACCCAGTACCTTGCAAGCCGGATGAGTGGTTCAGCAGCATACGTGGCGTAATGCGTTTGTAACGCTCGTCTTTCATCTTGAAATCAGGAACATAGTGAACGACAGGAACATCTAAATCAACTTTTCCTTCATCGACCAATTTCATCACAGCCGCCGTTGCATACATTTTACTGACTGAACCAATTCCATATAGGGTATCTTTAGTCAACGGCTGTTTTCCTTTCATATCGTTCTTCCCAGTCTGACCCGACACAATAATATGACCATTATCAATTAGCGCATACTGTACACTTGTTGTCTCATAAGACTTAATGAGTAGATTAGCCTTCTCTGCCGCAATTTTTTGCAGAGCTTGGCTAGCAACTTCCTGGCTAACCAAAACCGTAGACTGATTGTTGCCAGAAGCCGCCAGAGCTCCTGTTGGTAGGCTAATCGTTAACGCTAATGTAGCAGCTAACACCCCAGATAATTTTTTCTTCATGAAAAATTTCCCTCCTTAGATAGGTATGATTGATTTTAAGATTTTCATTTCCCAAAACCAAGAAACATTTCCTATAAATAGAATATCTTAGTTTTATAAGGCTCGTAAATACATTGATAGGCTTATACCATATCAGTCTTAAGACTTATATTTGACTAAATTAGCTTTGTTGGTCACCCTCTATTATGTATGACACTAAACTGTTCGAAAGTTCAGTTGTTCTCATTCCTTATGACGCCTACAAAAAAAGACAAAAACAAACAAGCCATCCATATTGAATGACTTGTTATAATAAAGTACCTATTCTCCTTTATATGAGAACAAATCTAAAGAGCATGTTTTGAAAATAATGATTGTCCAAAACATGCTTTTTAGTGGTACCGCCTTTTATTATAATCGCTCTAAATCCTGGTATTCTTTCATATAAGGGCCATCTTCTGCCACATATGAATGATACAAAGCTTTTACTGCGAAATTTTTCTCTAATCCCATTTCAGATTTTAGCTTTTTTAGTTCATCATGCAACGCTCGATGTTCATTGATAAGCTTTAGCATAATTGTTTTATTATATTTCATTACATCCGTCCTTTTTTATAACTTGAATGATTACAACTTTAAAAATAGTTACATTCCGGGAAATCCCGTGCTATTCTACAGGCATCTGAAAAAGTTGTATCTGCCTCTTTAAGGCTTTTTCAATATACGTTTTAAATTTCACCTTGTCAATCTCGTGTAATTTGCTGAAGCTTTATCATACCATTGAAGTGGACCTGATATACCACCATAATATTTTTTTAACACACTAAAAAACGGATACTAATTCACCTTCTGTACAAACTAAACTCAGGAGGTGATTTTTAATGGCAAACAACAATCAAAACTTTAACTCAAAAATTCCAAACGCAACTCCCAACGCAATGAACGTTGAATTTGGAAATGAAACGGATGTTAATCAAATTAAACAGCAAATCCAACAAGCTGAGGCTAACAAAATACAAGCTTCTGGTTCAACGAACTCGATGAGCCAAGAATTTGGTATGGAGACGAATGTTAATCAAATTAAACAACAAATCCAACAAGCTGAAGCTAACAAAAACCAAGCTTCTGGTTCAACGAACTCGATGAGCCAAGAATTTGGTATGGAGACGGATGTTAATCAAATTAAACAACAAATCCAACAAGCTGAAGCTAACAAAAAATTTGCTTCTGGTCGATTTGCAAATGAAAACAACTCAAAATAATACGCATCAACAACAGCCTGCAGCCTCTGCTGGCTGTTGTTTTTTTAACTTGCCATGGTAAGTTAAGTATTTAACACCAGTAACCATTTCTAAGCACAACACCTTCGCAATCAATAAATGCAGTATGGTTCCTATATAGAAGTCCTACATCCTATAACTCAGAAAATTCAGCAGTCAAAGTATTACTAGGTCAAGAAAATCTATTATCTTGTTTAGTCAAAAGGATAAGGCAACCTTAAGATATTTTCATCATCGTTTACTATTTCATTGGTGTTACCCGTATGTAAAAGCATTGGTTTAATTGGAGTAAATACCATCACCTATCCCCCCTCCTATACTACCGAAGTCTGTCGGTACCTTCACTCGAAATTCTATTTCTTCAATTTAATTAACATTTTATTAAATAGGAAAGAAAAAAAAAGGATATTTATCGTACATTATTATTATGACGCATAATTTATTATTTAATACGAAAGAAGTGACAAAGAAGTTACTAGGTTAATGTTAAATAAAAAATGTTCTCGTAAATTGATAGTTAAAAAGGAGGAAACAAAATGCAAGAAAACCGTGTGAGGTTGAATGGAGGATTTAATAACGACGTTTTTTATATCAAAGACAAAGAAAAGATCGCTAGAATTTCTGAAAAGAACAAAACAAAGGAGATGGTTTTACAGGAAATAGCGTGGATGAATTTTTTATATGAAAAAGGTGTTCTTGTACCCAAGCCAATAACTCCTTTAGAATATGAGGAAGAACGGGTAAAAACATATTTTGAATTTATGAAGGGAGATCACATTGATGTTACAAATAAATCCCACTGGAATGAAAAAACGTTTAAAAAAATTGGTAAAATTTTGGGGAGAATGCATGCACTATCCAAAGATTTCAAATTACAAACGATAGAACGTCCTGAATGGAAAGTTGAAAACCCTGATGTATTTAATATTAGAGGCAAGTTAGAACCATGGATTAGCGAGAAATATAAAAAGCTGGGGCACAGTCTCACTTCATACACGATTACTCCTGATACTTTCGGGCTTATTCATAATGATTATCATCAAGGAAACTTCATTATTAATGAGGAAGGTAGTATAACTATCATTGATTTTGATGACTGCTCTTTTAATTGGTATGCTCAAGATATTGCAGTAGCTTTCTATCATGCTTATTGGCAGCATAGCTCATACAATGACAGTACAAATTCTTTTTGTGAACTCTTTATGAGTAATTTTTTTGCAGGCTATAGAACAGAAAATATGCTTCATAAGGATATAATTATACAAATTCCTATTTTCTTAAAAATAAGAGAGATTTATTTATATCAATTATTTAAAGAAAAATGGAATACAGGTAATTTAGAAGAATGGCAAGGATATACTTTACAGAATTTAGAAGACAAAATCAGACATCAAGAACCATATGCCGGTATTAATGATTTTTCCATTTTTTTATAAGTTGTTTCAACATGTACATACTCCTATATCTACAGTTGCGGTTTAGTTGGAGATACTCCTCAGACGATTTATAAAGTTTATGCACATTCATTTTAAAAAGATAAGGTACATGCATTCTAATCTCATGGATGAAATCATCACTTATAAAAAATTGGGGATACATGCTTTTCCCTACCTCCATATTAGTTGAATAAGCAAATTGACTGCCTCATACAAAGGCAGTCACAATTGCTTATTTAAAACCCTCAAGCACAATTTTCCCAATGGTTTTTCCATTTTCTAGAATAGAGTGCGCCTTTCTCAAATTGTCTGCATTAATGGGATATAGAATTTTAGTTATTGTGGTTTTTAAAATATTACTATCCACTAGAATTGCTATTCTATTTAATAATTTATGTTGTTCATTCATATCTTCAGTCTGATACATAGATCGTGTAAACATAAACTCCCACACAAATGTTGCGCTTTTATTTTTAAGTAATGTCAAATTCATTGGCTCATCTGTTTCTACAATAGAACAAATTGTTCCTTGTGGAGCGATAGCCTCCGCCATATTGACCCAATATTCTTGTGTCGAATTCAAACATAGAATATAATCAACTGCTTCAAAACCTATTTTTTTTAGCTGTGGAATAAATTCCTCATAGTGATTGATCATAAAGTCTGCACCTAGTTCAGTAGCCCAAATGCGTGACTCTTGTCTAGAAGCTGTACCTATAACGGTTAATCCAGCCCATTTAGCTAGTTGGATTGCAATAGAACCTACCCCACCAGCTGCACCAATAATTAAAATTGTTTTATTTTTATTTTCGTTTGAAAAATGACTAACTTTCATTCTATCAAAAATGGCCTCATATGCAGTAATTGAAGTCAATGGTAATGCGGCAGATTCTGCAAAATTTAATGACTTTGGCTTATGACCTACAATTCTCTCATCGACAAGATGAAATTCGCTATTACAGCCTTGGCGAGTTATATCACCAGCATAATATACCTCATCACCAGGTTTAAACAATGTACATAGAGGACCAGCCTCGACGACAATGCCTGCCACATCCCACCCTAAAATTTTAGGAATTTCTTCATATTTTTCTTTCGGAGATCTAACTTTATAATCAACAGGGTTCACTGAAACAGCCTTTACTTGAATTAATAAGTCCCTATCCTTAGCTACCGGCTTTTCTATTTGTATATCTAATAAACTCTTTGCATCATCAACAGGTAAGTATTGATGTAGACCTACAGCTTTCATTTTTTCCATCATTAAAATTGCTCCTTTTCCATTCATTTTTTAATTCTTTATATCAGCTATAATAATACGATGATATATTTAATGTAAGTACACACATTTTTGTTGGATAGTATCAATTTGTATACTAAATATTTTGGAGGTTATCTTATGACAGATAATAGTAATTTAACTTTATATACTGCTTGTCCGGATGCCTATGGATGTCCAGTTGAAGCAACACTCGCAGTAATTGGTGGTAAATGGAAAGGTGTGATTTTATATCACCTTATGTCAGGGACGAAGCGTTTCAATGAATTTAGACGTTTAATGCCCGATATTACTCAAAGAATGCTAACGTTACAACTTCGTGAATTAGAAAAGGATGGCATAATCCATAGAGAAATCTTTAAAGAAGTACCACCCAAAGTAGAATATTCATTAACTGAATTCGGTCGAACACTCGAACCAATAATCAAACTGATGAGAGATTGGGGGGAGCAGTATAATTTAAAAAAATAATATCTTCTTCGAGTAACAAAATATGTAAATATTAAAAATAGGATGCAGCCGTAAAATGAACAAGAGCCGTTAATGCTCTTAATTCATCCCAAATTTAAATCAGTGACCATTTGTTTTATAAAAAGCACGCTCATGTTGAGGGTGCTTTTTTCCGTTTAACCACCCTATTTTTCAGAATTATAATTATGAATTTTTAAGAAAGACTTCCTTTAATAGTAAATACACTATTAAGAATAATAAAGTTACTATGCCAATTTCATAAATTATTCTTATCATATCAAGCTCATAAATTGGATAATAATCATCAACTTGGAATTCCTGCGTGTGTAATTGCCATAAAGGAACATACCTTTTATCATAAAATTCAAGATGTGGCCCCCACTTTAATGACACAGGTACGTACAATATACCTATACAAAAAATTATACTGAAATAGCCAGAAAGCAAAATTTTCTTCAAGATACCAATCCCTTTCTTATATATGTAATTATTAGTTCCAACATCTTTAGCTTGTACCTCTCCATCGAAAGGTAGGTGGAACAAAAATCGGAAGTGAAGAATTAAAAAAATACCCATTACGGAGAATGACTTAGGGTCTTGCTGGTATAACGAAAATCCCCCCTATAAAACCTTCTTTATAGATGATCCTGATACCTTTAAATTATCAGAAACTGTTAGATAGATTGATGGAACTTTTGGCGCCTCTAAAATCGGGTTCTATTTAAAGTTGGAATATTCTGTTAATTGAGTATGTATTTTTTACAACTCCACAAAGTTGCTGTAGATACTGGTTCTATACCAAACACAACACAAAAAATCCCACGGAAAAGCAGACTTCTTTTCCGTAGGATTCTTTTATCATTAATTGAATATCATGTTGTACTTATAGTAGTGATTACCCACCCTATTATTATAAAAAATGAACGAATGTGCTCCAAAGATGTCAAGGTCATAGAATAGTTAACGAAACTCCTGGCGCTAACACTTTAATAAGCGGATACATTTTGCAATGGTTCCTGTCCAACTGGACGTTTCTATGGAAGATTAGAATGTGCTTTTTTTTACATTAAAGATAAACTGCTAAAATCGATAAAATGTATCTTCACTATCTGCCATTGGAGGCCTAACGCTTCACTCTTTAACATATTCTAGAATAATGTTTTTTAGACAGAATTCGTCTTTATTCTACACAAACTGTATTGACTTTATATTTCCCTTATATAATACTATTTTTAAGTATGATAAATCTACCAAAGTTTTAGTATGTTATCCAGTAGTAAAGCCTCTATCCATTATATATCGATTAACTTTATTCCAGATTTTTGAGCTTGCTTGAATTCATTAGAGATTTTACATTTAACTATCAACGAAGAGGCTAAACCACTGAAACTTTGGTATAGGGGGAAAAAACATGAAGAGCATTAAAAAGCGGTTACTTTTTTTCACACTGGGATTACTATTAGTAGCCTCCATTGTTAATGCGGGCTTAGCTGTATGGATTGTTAATAAAAAGAGCCAAGAAGTACTAATAGAAAAGGCTCAAGAGCAAGTTTTTGAAATGGCTAAACAAGCCGAAACAATTTTAAATGCTGAAACAGATCCAATACCTGAACTACAAAAATTAGTTGATACAAAAGTACAACAGGACAATGTAACATACGCCATTATTATTGATAAAAATGTCAAAGCTGTTGCACATAGTGACTCAAATAAGTTAAATAAAGTCTATGAGGATGACTACACAATAGAAGGGGCCACTAAAGGGGTAAAACAATTTACAAGATGGTATGCCGAAGTTCAAGGTATATGGACGTATGATATTATGGAACCTATTTACCGTAATGGTGAGCTTTATGGTGTTATGGACATCGGAGTCCCTGAAAGTGGAATCAAATCCATTATTGAACCTGTTCTAATGTTTCAAATCATTATTGGCATTGCTAGTTTTTTAATTATTGGTAGCTTAATGTGGTGGATTATTGATCGTATCGTTAGAGCACTAAAAAGTTTAGAAAATACGCTACAGCAAACCGCAAATTTAGATTTCCATGAAAGTGTGGAATTAGTAAAGCTATCGAATCACAAAGATGAAATTGGACAAATGGCTCAAGGCATCACAGCCATGCGTTCCGCCCTTAGAGATATAACGGTTAATATTCAAAGTACAAGCAATGAGTTAGTAGAATCATCTACAACACTTTTACAGATTGCAGATGATACTGTACAAACAACGGATGAAATTGGTATAGCGATTAGCGAAATTGCTAAATCCACTGAGGAGCAGGCATACGATACCGAAAAAGGAGCCGAACAATTAGAACAGCTTTCAAGCAATATTGACCGTGTATTTGAGCATACTGAAAAAATTGCAACAATGACAGCTCAAATTGATGATTTAAGCAATCAAGGTGTAGATACAGTTCAGCAGCTTTCTATATGGTCGGAAAAAAATCGCGATTCATCACAGCAAGTTAGTACAATTGTTCAAGAAGTTGATAAAACATCTTCAGACATTTCGAGTATTGTTAATACAATTACAGAAATTGCTTCCCAAACAAATTTACTTGCTCTTAACGCTTCGATTGAATCTGCTCGTGTTGGCGAAGCTGGTAAAGGCTTTGCAGTTGTTGCTGATGAAATTCGGAAGCTATCTGAGCAAACATCTAACGCAACAGAAATTATTAAAAGTAAAATTACAGCCATTCAAGCGATTTCGAAAAGTGCTGTAACGGAAATCAAAACTAGCATTGAAATCGTTGAACAAAATGCAAAGGCAGCTACAGACACTAGCAATATTTTCAATACAATTAAAGAGGCTTTAGATCAAACAATTGAAGTTGCTCGTGATGTTCAGCAGCTTTCATCTGAAATGAATCAGAGCAAGGAGAAAATTATTAGCTCTATTCACAATATTTCTGGGTCGGCAGTGGAAACATCTGCTGGAACAGAGCAAGTCTCCGCATCTGCACAAGAACAATTAAAGAGTATCAACATCGTATCAGAAAAAGCTCGTGACCTGAATTTATTCGCGGAGCAACTAAGAAAAGAAATAGATAAATTTTCACTGTAAAACATTATTCAAATAAAGGTATTGTAGCTCGAATCATTGCGCAAGGCACATGTTGAAGTGTCTTGCCAATGTTCGGGCTTTATTTTTATGTCGCTCACTTACAGCAGGTTATGTATATTATGATTTCTAAAACTTTGTTCAATTTTGCTTTAAGTAGGCTAACAATGCGATTGCCCATCCCCTACGGCAAAATATTAACTGACGTAATGAACAACCTAATAAACCCCAATTTTTAATTTTTTTGTTTTTTAATCGATGCTGTCATGCCACTTAATTTATGGAAATGCACTATCAATAACATTCATTCGAAAAAGATGAGATACATGTATCTACCCTCATGGATAAAATCATCACCTTAAATTCATTTGAAAAATCTTATGAAATCAAATCATGATGATTTTGGGGTACAATTTGGGGTACATACTATTCCTTACCTCTCCCCTCAACCTTTCATGTTATATTTAATAACTTAATACACTACAACAAACATTGATATATCAACGTTCCCCCACAAAAAAACACCCGTTTTGTAAACGAGTGTTTCGAATCTTTTATGACAACTGTTTTTTTCAAAATAACAATTAGGTTGCCCAATGCCATCTAACATAACCACCACCGACATCATTTGTTTGTTTTGGAATACTACATCAAATTTCTTTATTTCATAAAAACACCTCATATGAGATGTTTAGTTTCTTCAGTCTAATAAATCGTAAATCTATATTACTGCTCTAAAACCTCTTGGATAGATTGTTCTAAAATATCCATTGCCAGTTCTAATTCATGTTCCTTAATGATAAGTGGTGGAGTGAGAGTAAGCACATTTCCTTGGGATACTTTAAAACTTAATCCCTTTTCCATACATTTATACATAACTTGCTCTGCTTCAGATATAGCTTTTTCTTTCGAATTGCGATTTAATACTAATTCTACTCCGTATAAAAGACCGATTCCTCGAACATCACCTATAATTTCATAGTGCTCTTGCATCTTTTTAAGACGTATTCTCATATAATTTCCTAATTGATTAGCTTTATCAATTAATTTAAAATCCTCGATATAATTAAGAGTAGCCAATGCTGCTGCACAACCTAATGCACTTTTTTCATGAGTGTAATGACCGAGTGCAATATCTTGGGCAACATCAAGTTCTCCTTTTACAAGCATCGCTGCCATTGGAAATACGCCTCCACCCAATCCTTTTCCCAATAAAACAATATCTGGAATAACTCCAAAGTTTTCAAAAGTGAACATTTTACCTGTTCGCCCTAAAGCTGTTGGAATTTCATCAAAAATCAATAATATATTGTTCCTATCACAAATATTACGTAAACGTTGATAGTACTCTTTTGGTGGGATATGTACGTCTGTACAACGAACAGGCTCTAAAATAATTGCACCGATTTCATTTTCTCTTTCAAGTACATATTCTAGATAGTCAAGGGATTTAAATCTACCATTGACATCATCAAATAAACCACGATATGAATTGTAAGGAGCTATATGCAGACTCCCTGGCATTAGAGGGCCCATACCGTTACGGAAAAGTGCTTCTCCTCCAACTGAAATAGCGTCTAAAGATGCACCATGAAATGAATCCCACATAGATATAGTTTTAAATTTACCTGTTACCTTTCTAACAAGTTTTAAAGCCATTCCAACAGCTGAAGTTCCCCCAGGAGTCAACAGTACTTTATTTAAACTTTCTGGTGCAATATCAACTAATTTTTTTGCCAACTGGATCGCAACTTTATTTGTATAACGTCTTGGTGAGAATGGAAGAATATCCAACTGCTCTTTTACTGCTTGGATAACATATTCATTACCATAGCCTATTTGATGAACATTATTTCCATGAAAATCCATATACTTCCTTCCATCTATATCCTCTATGTAAATTCCATAGCTTTTTTCAATAATATTTAAACAAGGAGTAGAAAGAGATTGATGTAAATAATACTTAGAGTCATCGTTTAAAAACTCAAAAGATTCTTTGCTCAAATGTTTTTCTTGCCATAAAGAACGAGTTTTTGTTAAATTAATGTCCCCCTCTGTTCTTAACACTTCAATGTTTTCTTCCATTATTTCTTCTCCTCCATTATAGGTAATTAATTCTTTTACCTAAACAAAATAACATTTGTTTTTTAAATAGATATTAATATCTTGTAAATCTTTTCACCTAATCACATTTATACGTAGTTGTTGGTTGTGAATCAAGGGTGAGGAACTGCCCTATACTTACTTATCAGGGCAAAATAAAAAACCACTCAATGGAGTGGTTAAAAATTTTTAATATAAGATTTTGCCTAAATGAAATAAGCGTTAAATTTCTAAATTAAAATTGAAGCTTTTTTTCGTAAAATGACTATTTTTATCTTTTCCATAGTCAATTTTATATATTTGGTATAAAACAGCTTTTGAATCTATTATTTTATTGTGGTGAATCGATAAAATAAATATATTAGTAGAACTATATACCATAGGTACGTACTAACATGCCATTTAATACTTTTTATCTAGCTATAGCTAAATTTAACTCGAACAATTATTATCCTATCATTTCCAGCAACGCCATTTCAAGGGGGGATTACTGCCAAATCCTTGGTGGTCATATTCCAATTATATGGCGCGCAATTCTTATCACGCCAATTATTTCGTCATTCACTGGCGTGAATTGGCGTTGTTTTATCCCTCATAAGCCAAAAGATACATTTTTGCTAAATCCAAAGTAAAAACTTAAAATTATTTCTCCTACTTGTCCCTCTCCCTATTACATTCAGCATTAATAAATTAATGAACTAACACAAACATTGATATATCAACGTTTTCCCACAAAAAAACACCCGTTTTGTAAACGAGTGTTTCGAATCTTTTATGACAACCACTTCGGTGGTGTGTTTTTTTCCCAATAAATATCGCCTAGGTTATAATGTGCCATGAAGTTGTCCTCGACACTGTGATAATGGAAGTTGTAATAATAGCCTTCCTGTGGTCTTTTTTCTGTACGTACATGGAAGCGGATTACATCAGCTCCTGTGTCGGTGTTGATCACGTTAAAAATTTTCTCACCATAATTACCACTTGGCTTTTCTGAGATGGTTAAAGATGCTAAAGCTTGCTCGTCCAAACTAGCGACAGTCATTGCAATCGCCTCCTCCATTTTTGGGAAGATGATGTTGTCGAATTCATGGCTAATTTTTGGACCAATTTTAGTACCAAACTTTATGTATGATTGCTCTCTCGCTGCATCCATAAGCAAGGCATTATAATCAATTTCTTCCTCTTGGATATGAACCTGCTCGTCCCTACTAAGATCA
Source organism: Lysinibacillus sp. F12 (assembly GCF_057773605.1). Classification (NCBI taxonomy): domain Bacteria; kingdom Bacillati; phylum Bacillota; class Bacilli; order Caryophanales; family Bacillaceae; genus Lysinibacillus; species Lysinibacillus sp. F12. Next base: position 358,235 of record NZ_JBYMLP010000003.1, on the reverse strand, counting down.
GGCTCAGCAGCTAGAGCCGTGCTTGTCCCTGATGCAGGACCAATAGATGCACGATTCGAAGGATTTTGATCAAATGCTTCCCATATTTCATGCGTTGGCGTAATTAAACCAAATGTTAAAAACGCAACCATTATGACAATACTTTTTTTAACCCACGTTTTCATTCAGTATCACCTACTCTTTATGTACAAATTGGTAATTCTCCTATTATTATATACGTTCTCGCCATTAAAAGGTTTCATATTTCTATAATTCATTGTACAATATTTATGAATAATGTGTCGTTTTTTAAAGGAGGTACAAAGCATGAGCATCGCAATGGGTATTGGTCTTTTATTAATGTTAGGTTATTTATCATCTTTATGTTTCACGGACTAATTTTTTTATTTTGTAATATGTACCCTACAAAGCCCTCAAAAGCCTGTTCTATGCAGCTTTTGGGGTTTTTCATTTATTCTTTACAATGCAGATTAACGCAAAGTAAATTTATGTAGTAATGCGTATTAACTTTTGGCTGCATTAACTGTGCATCCACCCTTCGCCTTTATGAGTATCGATTTCTGCATCAAAATTGGACTAATTTTCTCGTTTAATAAAGTCTCTTTTTCTTTGTGAACCGACTACATGCACGTTTAAAACATTGGATAAATCGTTTTAAAGGAGTTGTTTGTAAATACCTCAATCATTACTTAGAGCGGTTTTTATTTGTAGATAGTCATAGTAATGAAGGCACAAAAAATGACAGAAACATATCGTAGTGGACACTGTCGTATTTTTTATTTAGTAGTTCAATGACTATTGAAGATACTTTTAATAAAAATTAGAGCCACAGTTTAGTGACTCTAATTTTATGTCTATTCTTTACAAAAATCCACAAATTTTTTTGCCTGTATTAAGGACATATCGGTTTGCTCTCTCACAAACTTCACCGCTTTAATTTCACCGTCGGACTTTATTTTCTCTTTTACTAAGGCAATCAGTTCTTTATTATAGATTTTAGTATAATCCATTTTTCCGACCTCCTCTAATCTATAATACCTTATACGACTACTTTAACCATTTAGTTTCAAATATATATTAATACCACAAAAAGGCATTTTTAAAAATAAGGAAAAATCGATTGTAAGGGCTCATCTATACCAGATAAAACAACATTAAAATTTAACAGTGCCTTATGTTTTAAAAAATTCTAAGTATTTAAATGATCCAGTATGTCATGCCAATAGCTGTTAGAACAGCCACTCCAAAAGATCCCAGTACTAACCAGCGCGGAACATGATTAGTCTTCTTTATTGTCACATATTCTATCACTCGAACTACTACGTAAATAAAAGCAGCCGGCATAATAAGCGTATCAAAAGTAATAGGTCCATTCAATGCAATCATTAAAGCAATAAATAGCATCCCAAAAACTAATAATGACATGAATCCATGACTAATTGGATCAAAAATTCCACTTTGCGAGGTCCTAGGGTTCTTCATTTAAACACCTCTCTTATTCAAAGCAATAGGTTTGAACTCCATCGATACCTAAAATTTCAGCAGCCGCTCCTCCACCAATTGCTAACCAATCGCTAGTAGTTGATGCTTTAGCTAATAATTGAACAGTAGCTTTAACTCCGCCTAATCCTTTAATTGCTTTATAGGCAGCCGCTCCTGGAACAAATACTGCTGTAATGGCAGCTCCACATTTAGCTATATCCCAAGTTTTACCAGCTATAACCTTTATGTCGTCCCAAAGATCTCCCCAAAAACCTAATGGCATAATTTCATTTTCCCCAGATTTTTTAATAGCAACTAAATCACCATTCTCCTCTACTATAACAGATTTGACATCTGCTGAAAAATGAACAGGAGATCCAAGTTCTTCAAACATGTCATTTAAAACCGTTACTTCTTTAGCATTTTCTGCTAATACAATATTACTATCTAATTGATCTGTACTAAAATTAGGGTCAAATAGTGCACCTAAAAAATCTTCTTGTTGTTTCTCAGTGTCTAACCCTATTAATACTTCATTAATTGCTTGAAGTTGTGTCACCACTTCATCTGCAATATTTTGTTGTTCTGGTGTAAACTGTGAAATTTGACTCGCCTCTAAGCTAATAGTATCCTTTTTCTCTGCGGCAAATGATGTTGATGTGCCTATTAAACCGAAAGTCATAACTGCGCATGAAACTGAAAGTACTAATTTCTTTAAAACCATGATATCATACACCCTTCTAATTAAATTATAATGAAATAACGACAGAGTCATATAATTCTAGTCTATTGATGTTTTTAGCCTGTCAACCAAATAACTAGACTATTAAAATAATTACTTTCACTTACGCAAATAAACACCCTCAATAACCCATAACATTAAGTATCTAGTTACAGATTACAGCAACTTCAAAAATCAACCATTATAAACATAGATTTTTGATTTGCGTACCAATAATGGCTTTTTCATCATCATTTCCCCCCTTTGCGTTTAAGGATGTACTCATATTAATACAAATATTGTAAAAAATCATTTCGATCTGAAGTGAAAAATATAAAGATACTTATATTTACCCATTTAGCCTTAGAAATGGGTAAGAATAGGATATAAGAATGTTTCACTAGGAGGTATATGAATTATGAAGAGTGGGTAAATAAAAAAAAGCTCCCCTTTTACCTGATTCATAGGGAAGCAATTTTTTATACATATCATGTGAACAAGTGCCTTTGCTCATGGTAGACAATTTGATAATACAAAGAATTATTTAATAATTTAAAGAAGAATCCTGCATTCTTATAATGCGTGTTTATTAAATCCTTATTTTCTCCAACACGTTCATAACATTTTGCTAAATAATAATTATAGTGACCAAGAAAAGACATATTTTCTAATTTGACAGATCGTTTAATCCCTTCTTGTAGTAAATCTATTGCTTCCTTATATGACTTCATATCATAGAAAGTTTTGGATTTATTATAAATAACTCTTAATATATAAACGTCCCTGCTCATTTTTGGTGAAGTTTCATTAAGTAGCTCTAAATTGATTTTATTATAGTAAACCAATGCGGATTTATAATCATTATTCGTTGCATAGATAAACGCAATAGTATTACAAATACGTTCCTTTAAAAAATCTTTATCTAATATCACAGAGTATTTTGTTGATAGGAGCTCTTTTAAATTACGTATTACTTCATTGAATCGTATTTTCTTTAATTTATAAGAACTCAAATTTAATTGCCATTTTAAGAAATGGTTAAGCCATGGATCAACGGGTTCTGCGATTTCTTTTACCGCAATTTCATAAATTTGCTCATATTTATGTTTTGCTGTCAATTCTTCGAAATACATGACCAGCTGGTGGACTTGACTGTAATTATTCATAAACAAGACATGGAGGAAATAAGAAAATGGTTTTTTCAAACGGAGAGATAAGTAATAAATTGTATCTAAGCTTGGTAATATTTCACCCTTCTCAATTAAACTGATTGTCGGTTGTGTACATATTCCATCACTAAGCTGCTTTTGGGTTAGCTTTAAGTTTTTTCTAGTATTATATATTACATTTCCTAACTCTTGTATATTCATTTTCTAACACCTCTTTACCTTTAAATATATTTAAAAGGAGAATATCAAATGAAAAAATTAAAAACAGTATTAATTCTTGCTCTATTAGCTACGCTAATTGTTACTGGTCACGACTCAATTATTACAACACTAGATTTACCTTATGAAGCTTAAGAAATCCAATATATAGTAATTAAAAATTTTATTTCTCAGGACCCACTCATCGTTGAATTAAACCTAAATGAAAAACCATGTGCCCTCTTATATGGAAAGCGCAAGGTTTTTCATTTTTTTACAATTGCTTTTTAATACAATTCAGTTCATTGTAAAAATCGTAGCAGCACGTTGGACATTCTTCACATTCCTTATTAAAGAAATGTTCCCGATTGTTGAATATCGTTTATCACTTAAAGACCCTATAATTGAAGTATAGGAACGATAGAAAATGTAGTTTTAAAGCGTCAATATACAGGTTTTTATTCAGCAAACACACTTACACATCAAAGCTGTATAAACAATAATCAAAGGAAAATCCATGAAATGTTGGCTTAACAGCATTTCTCGAATTTCGATTTCTCTCCAAACTTTAATTTGGGAATGTTTTTAAGTTTATCTATGTATACGTTAAATCCTCTTTTCATTAAAGCACCACCCGTGTGCCTTCCTTGTAGGGCCAAGTTAGCACGCCATCACAGAAATTGAAAGCTGGTTAAGTTCTCGAGTTTAATTTCGTTATATGCGAGTTAACGGTGTTTCTGGTCGACTAGAGCAATACTTGCAAGTAGGATCACTACATGTTGATTCAGTCCAACTATTACATTTAGGACAAAAATAAGCATCAAAATCATCGTAATATAATAAATTACATTTGCATTTAGAACATTTATCTTGTTTCATTTCACCATAAAATTCAAAATCATCTATCATCACTTTGCCGTAGCCTTCTGTTATTTTCATAAATAACCTCCTTGAAATCAATTAATTGGTAATTGATTACCATATTAGAATATATTAACCATGCAATTATTTCAAATATTTTACATTTTCACCTTTCTACTTCGTTAAAGAGCGATTTGGAAAGCTTTCCTCGTAGCGTCACCACAGTAACCTGCAAAAATTTTTGAATTAAACTATTAATCTATTGGAGGGCATAATGAACACGAACAGAAATGAGGGCCCTATAAGCTATAAAAATAAAAAATTCTCTATTTATTCATTGGAAGAAATTGAAAAACTGCTTGAACATTTTTTATCATAAAAAAATTATCGATGATAGTTGTTTTCTATTGGCAACGATAGATGTATCTAGCACATAAAATTAAGCCAAAAAAAGTCGGTTTCCTGTGCGTTCAGGAAACCAACTGCTCAATCTAAACTGGTCTATTAACATATGATTTCTATAACCAAACTTTAAGCACATGCATTAGCCGTCCTTACTACATGCCTAGCCTCTTAACACCCACCAATTGCTGTCCCCTAAATTCCATTTTGTATATATCCGGCTTGGTTGTTTGTAGCAAAAAATCTAAATTGTACGTTTCATGAAAGTATCCCATCATCAAGGTCATGACTAATGCGTGAGTTCCTATTACTACTTTTTGTCCCTCATAAGTAATTAATAGCTCTTTTAAAACTTTTACAGCTCTTGTTTGACAATCGGTATTCGATTCTCCACCCTCTATTGCAAAATTGGGGTCCAAGAAGGATTTCTCCAATAGCGGAAATAATTTACTATCAGGTAATCGCTTTTCTTCTGAAGAAAAAATTCTCTCTTTTAATTCTTCACAAACGATCACTTCCTGACTCAATTGTTTAGCTAATGGCTCAACAGTTAATATTGAACGAGTATATGGACTGGATAGGATAATATCGATTCCTTCACTCTTTAACACATCAGCTATACTTTGAGCACCTAAATGTCCTTTCACAGTTAACCCTCTTGTCCGTTCATTTCCAACATACGGAGATTCACCGTGCCGTACCATATAAATGAACGTCGTTTTTCTATTATCAAATGCCACCACACTCACCTCGTGTATTATTTAGCTGGAATAATATATTAGATTAGATTCCAAAAATATATTCTTTATCCTTTTTTTAGTACCATTTTATAGAACGAATCTTAATGAAATGAGTTTCAAGAAATGTAATTTAACACCATCAATCAGCTTACATTGGTAATTTGATAAAGAATAAAGAGCTTTCTATTCGACTCGATCTGCTCCAGTTCCTATTCTAAATTAAAAATAAAGAGCATCATCCTTTTCAGGAATGATGCTCTTATAAAACCATATTTACGTATGTTCAGGGTCTTACTATAACTGATAACTGCTATATTATGCTCCAACGGCTTGTTTATATATACCCTAGCTTGTTAAGGAGACAATTCATTATTATCGCCAATTCTGCACGGGTTGTGGTTGCAGTCTTTAAAAATCACCTTTATTATCCCCTATTGCGATACCGTTGGAAATGATTTTTTGCATTAGCTCAGTAGCACATATCTAACAATTGGGGTGCAGCTCATTATTATTCGCAAGGGTAGTATTTTTATTGCCAAGCTTGCTCCTTACTATTCCATTGTTTAAAAAACTCTCCATCTGCCACCATGGCTTCATATATGGGATCGAAAAATTGCTTAACGATTCCTTTTTCTAGTATAGGTGTTACCTCTAATGTCAGACGATGTTGATCAAGCATTTCTTCAAGATAAGCCTGTAATTTACGACCTTCTATGTGTTGTGTTTGTAGTACCCTCTCTATATCCAATACGACCTTTGAGGTCACAGCTGGATATTGGTAAATGTCAAGCAGGGCTTGGGCAACTACATATTCAATTGGATATGTATAGAGCTCCGCTGGCTTCATGTCTAGCACTGATGGGGAAGTAATGATCTGTGGTGCGACTCGATTTTCTATAAAGGTTATTTTTAATTCTATGTATGTAGTGATAGAGCCCAATGTAGCTGGTATTTTCAAGTGAATACTCGTATCCATTATGATACTTTCTATGTCATTTTCGAAAAATTGAACACCGTCCTCTGGTATCTTAATCGAACAAATTTCTGCAAATGCCTGTTGAACTAAGTCGTTTTGATAAGCGCTTTGTTGGGCTGTAAGCGTTAGTTCATTTGGTGGCATCCCTACTCCTTCAGCCAATGTAAAGAATAAAAAATCCCCTTCTATGTAAAATTGATCATAATAGGATGATGTTGATAAACGGTTGAGAAGTCTTTCCTGACAATAAAACAGTATTAATTGCTCAATGCTTGCATTCTTCATTTCTGCCATTTTTGTTAATTGTGTGATTACATCTGCTGATTGTGTATTGATTTTCTCCATAAACTTCCCTCACCTTTTTGATTTTTCAGATTTTCAACTATAGAATTTTGACTTTTACTAAAATTCTTGCTTTCATTATTACTTATTTGTCTAGCATAGTAAACGGCAATGTATACCAGCATAATTTTGGCAACAAAAAAAACTGCCAGCAACTCATGCGACAGCGTTCATCAATTAGACAAGGGGCAGCCTCGCTCATGCGAAACTACCCCTTTAGTATTTATAGGTAACATTTTCGTAAATTGTAAAAGTCTCAACCCAATCATCTGGGGAATATTATCTTGAAACAATAGTTGTTTCATCACCGCGGTAAAATTCCACTGTGTGCTCTCTAACTTAAGCAACGCAAACCCTACCATCTTTTGCGTCCTTGCAGCCCCAAAGCATGCGCCAGTGTGAATAAGTATCTACAAAAACAAAAAGCAGAATGCCAGATTACTGAAATATGCCACCTAAAATAGCACGTTTCCAATTATAGCACTCTACATTAAAAATGTAAAGCACTAATTTAAAGTATGTTAGCACCATTCGAATTATAGGACAAAAATCAATTGAGTTCCTATATTGAATGGCATTCTTTTCTTGAATAGATGAAGGCACCACCTGATCCCATAATCATTACATGTTTACCGGAAGGAGAAAACCCACATTTTATAGCACCATCCAAACGCTGTATATCAATAGCTGTAGCATGGTTCAAATAGCTATAACGGGGTGTAAATAGATAATCGAGTACTACTGTTGCACGTGGCCACCACGGGTAAATGACTTCAACCTGCCAGCCATCCGGTGTCACATGTATCCCATCTCCCGCTTCCAAGCCAAAAATGGCGGTAGGCTTTTTTGATATCGGAGAGTGAAAAATTAAGCGGTCTTCACTGACACAGTCCTCCGTCAATTCCTTATCTCGTTCTCGATGAAGACGAAGACCCGTTATCGGTTCAGTAACACTAAAGCCAGACCCACTTATGAGGATGATATTTTCATCTTGATCCCATCCACATGCTAGGACACCATTGGCAGCAATTACCGTTTCATGTTCCCACGGACTCGGAGGCTTTGTAGTTTTCAAAGATTGTGCCTTGGCTAGTAAATCTAGTTCAAAAGGGGTTCTAATTTCGTTAATCGTCATATGGGATTTGGAGCCTCCTTCTTATTACAATCTAGTTAAATAGAGGCCTGTCTAAAAACAAGCCCCTACACTTCGAGAACACCATAATGAAACTTAGCTGTCACTCGCTCGTATTGCTGAAAATAATATTTCCTAAACCATTCTGATCGAAAATGGGCTTTCAGCACCACTCTCTTTTTAGCGACCCGCATCGCTTCTTGCACCCATTCATCGGTTAAATTAACATGCTCACCTGCTAAGCGCAATGCCTCGAAATTATTGGACTCTTCAATCACTTCTTCGAACATAGGATCCATATAAACGACATCAAACGCATTCGCTGGCAATTCTTTTAAATAACGGACTGCCTCGGCATGGACGACCTCGATTTGTCGCATACAGGCCGTTAATGGTAGCTCTGTTGTATCATAAGTTTGCATCCCTTGCCCCACAACGAAGGCCACATTTGGATTCGCTTCCAAGCCTACTATGCGCCCTGTTTCCCCGACGATATAAGCCGCCAACATGGCATCCGCCGCTAGCCCAAGCGTACAATCCAGCACTGTATCACCTAGCTGAAGCTGGGCAGCCTCTAAAAATGGCTCCGCCTCACCTCGAGCGATCCGTTTTAAGCGAAACGCCGCAGAATTAGGATGGAAGAAAAACGGCTCTCCTGCCCCAAAAGCATAATAATCATAGCGATTCTTCCCTGCTACTAGGATATTCGCCTGAAATTCCTGTGACATCTTCCAAACAGAGCGCTTTTTCCTCGGCTCAAACGCAGCTCCTAATGTTTGACATGCAAAAGCAGCGAGCGCCATCGATTCCTCGTCTGGTCTGCCCGCTGTTGTTACAATCGTATTTATTGCTCGCATGTTTGCTCTAGCACGCCCGTTAAATGAGCAACAATTTGCTCCACAGGGAAGCCTTCAATTTGTTCACGTGGAATAAAGTAAGCCAATTCTCCATCCTTTAAAATCGCCATGGAAGGTGAGCTTGGTGGCACATCTTCAAAGTAACCGCGCATCGCCGCAGTCGCCTCTGGGTCCTGCCCCGCAAACACTGTCACAAGATGATCTGGCTTCACTGCCGCAATCGCCTCTCGCGCTGCTGGACGAGCAAGCCCTGCCGCACAACCACACACCGAGTTAATGACTACTAACGAAGTCCCCTTCGTCTCAGCCATAAATTCATTCACCGCATCAGCCGTCGTCAGCTCCGTAAACCCAGCTCCCACCAGCTCCTCACGCATTGGTTTCACAACCTGCTTCATATATTCATCATAAGCGTTCATGCTTTTACCCTCTTTCCTATGTATTCGCAAACCTTATTATAGCAAGGTTTTGTATGAATGTACAAAGACATGCTTTTTGTTTGATTTCGGGGGTTTTCGGGGGGAATGTGACTTTTTGTGTAACGAGGGTTGGTTTGTTAATCGCTTGTTACAACCCCAAAAACGGAATTAATGGGTGGGATTTTAGTTATTGCGGCCATCACTCTAATTTAGAGAGGATTTTATAAGGTACTCACTTTCAATTGAAAAACTATCATTTTCACGATATGTTGCATCGTATCCGTTTCATACATAAAGCGATTAACAAAGATGATACATTGTCAGAACTAAAAGATTTAGCCTTCCGATTATTCTTCAAAATTTTCGGGCCTAAAAATTTTGTTTCGCCTGTTTAATCATTAGTAATACTAACTTTAACGTAAGCTTAAACATTATCTAACTTAGAGCTTAATAAATCCTCACTTGCATGACTTGTACCCGTTGACAAAAATCCGAAAATAGCTAGTGCAAAAATAGAATTTAAGATTTTTTTGAACATATTATTATCACCCTTTCTTTATTTTTTCCATATCAACACATAACAGACTGAAAATATATAATTTTCTGAAATTTTAACTAAAAAATAATTTATATATGATATATCCGACAAATATCAACAAAATTAACGCAATCGATTCTTTCCAACCCATACCAGTTAAATTCCCGCCAATTCCTCTATTAATGCCATCATTTAAAGAACCAGTAGGATTCTTTTTAAGTTCACTTTGTCTTAAACGTTCTCTTTTTTCTTCTGGTGTTTCCTTTGGATCCATGTGATAAACCTCCTAAAAAATTTTAATTTACTTATTTATAACACATATGGTTTTAATATTTATCAATTGGTAAACTATGGTATTTAATCACCTTTTATGAAATGTTAGATATCCAAAATATATTTTAAAATATATCCAGTATGGATCACCCTGAAGTTAAAACTGAAAATCTCACTATAATGTCCATCGGTGTTATAAATTCACAAAATTCCAACTTTTGTTTCACTAAGAGTGAAACAAAAATAACCTTAAAAAAGCCTTGGTCAATCATTATAATTTTATAAAAAAATAAAAATGTACAATTTGATAGAAAAATATACAGTACAAGCTATGGATACACTGAACATAGCTACTTTTTTTCCAAATGTGAAATCTATTTTTTTCTTAAATAGTAAATATAGTAAAAATGTAAAAATGAATAAAGATACTAGTAATGACGAAGGGAAAAAAATTTGGTAAGCCATTTTTTGTGTAGCTGTTATATCTCCTGGAAAATTTGAGGCTGCATAGCTTCGACTAAGGTCTATATAAACTTGACTTCCTAAAAACCAAAGATAAGTAATACCAACAGATAAAATAGTTAAAACTCCAATCAATATAAAAAACATTTACTATCTCCTACTTTAATTTATCTTATTATCTGAAAATTCATTAACCGATCAGCACTCTATATGTTACAAAAGGATGAATTTTACAATGAAAAAATATCATTTTTCTATGCTATTCATTTTATTGATTAGTGAAGGTACAGTCTTTGATTCTTTATCTATCGACGAAGAATTTATAAAAAAAATCCTGCAACAGGGGGTATTCCAAAGATTGGTCTTACTTAGATACTCCAGAAAATTCTAATTACAAAGAGATGTTCAAAATTATTTGTCTTCTATCCAAACAATTAGTTTACATGATACTATAGAAATTCAATTAAGTTACATACAAATGATAGATTGTGGATGATTTAAATGAAAGTATAGACGCATTTATAAGTAAATAGATGATGCTGAGTTAGCTGGACATAATTCTATAGCTATTACTCCATTCCATTATGAAGCACCCTAAAATTGATTCTGCAGCAACAAAAATAGTAGAGCAACATCCTCTGTTACTACCTTATAATCCTTGTTTGTTAATTGTAAGCTTGATAAATCTATAATTGGTACATTGTCAGGCTCACGTTTGAATACTATTACTTCACAGTTCATAATACCTACTCCTTTTTACAGATATTTCTACATAATAGGTTAAATACCCTTCTATCTAATTCAATTACCGATTTTTATTTCAATGTACAAAACATGTTAATTTGCCTAAAATGGTAAATAGTAGATAGATATATTGCGGTGGAAATGAATGAATAATTGTCCTAATTGTTTAGCCAATAATTCTTTTACGAAAGTATACAAAGATGGTTTAGTATTAATAAAGTGTGAGTACTGTAATACAGTTATAGAAGATAAAAAAATACCAGAAGATTGTTAATTCAGAAGTCCAGGATGAATTTGAAAATGAATATGGAGGCAATGTTAATGAGGGATATACTCATATTAACGGATTCTTATTTTTGGTACTCTCAGCTATAAGTGTATTTTCGTACATGATTTCTTTAGATAACATCGAAATTATACACTGGCTTATTATGTTTATGATTGGAATAGTAATTCTACCTTTCGTTATATTTTTCCTTTTTTAAGCAATAATTTGTGAAAAAATACCCATTACTAATTTAGGTAACAGGCATTTGTTTTATCGTTGGGAGATTATAATTTTTAATCCCTCAAAATCACCACTTGTCATCGTACCTTGGTCGAATTTATCAAGTAAATGGCAATTTATCATCATCCTTTAGTTGTATTGGCTTGGTATTTCCTATTAGTTGGAATAATTATTTGACCTTCAATTCTGTACCTCTTCGGCATAATCCAAATTGGCTTAACCACAAAATGGGGATGATCAATATTACCTGTCCAATCTTCACCCTGTGCCTAGCTTACGTGCAATAGCAACTACTCGACTTACAATTGCATCTGCAACTTATTTGGAAGAAATAACTTTAATAGGAACAAAAAAATCTCTTTGTTTTTTATTTTTTAAGAAAACTATAAACTAGTGTAATTATTCCTAAAACAAAAAAAAGTGGAACAAATAAATTGTCGGTAAACGAACTCATTTTAATATCCGGAACTTCTCCGGACATATTACCTGCAAAAAATCCAGCTTGAACAATGCTAGTTGATAGCATGGTAAACCCACACTCTATTGTGTAAATCAATCCAGCCATAATTAAAAGCGCAACTCCAATTATTCTCAATATAGACACCCCCAATACATTTTCTAACAGGACATACTTATTAATTTTACCAAAAAATTATAAAAATACTATTTTACGGTTGCGTTTGATTTGTTTTTCACGCAAAGTATTCAATGTCACTGCTCTTTATTTCCGTTTTTAGCCCCTTCTATTTTAGCTAACCACGTCTTTCCACCTTAAACGACTAAGATGGTTTCCGTACCTTTTCATCAAACATCTTCATTCTTCGAGAGATAAGAAGATTTAAACCAAACACGGCTCAATCTTTGTCTGCTAGTCGAATTTCTCAATTAAAATTTGGATGTATGTAAATTGTTTGGAGTCATTTGTGATGATGTAACTCCCTCAGTAACCACGAGTGCTGTCATTGGGATTGAATACTGCAGCACCATTTGACAATTCAAAGCTTTCAACATGCTTCATCGCTCCTAGTATAAATTTAATGTAAAGTATACTTAGAATTACTAAATTTACCAAAACACAAAGAAAAGCCTCGACTCAAATTGAGTACCTAGGCTTTGAAGTTAAAAATTATAATGGTATATATAGTTTTATAGAATAATTACTTTCTATATTATATGTCCACATGTGGCATTGTTATTCTTACAGCTAATTCTACAATTGGCTTTGAAAAAGTACTTGGAATCATCGGACTTGGTAAATCGTCAATATGGTTTGCAAGTCCAAAAGACACTTCTGCCTTTTTTGTAGGGTCCACTCCAAGAATTTCAAAACTTCTGGACTCGCCTGTTGAATTTGCTTAGCGAAAAGTTGACAATCCTCGCAACCACAATGAGTTTTTTCGGAAGTTCTTTATACAATTCAAGAGTTTTATCCTTATCTATTCTTACAATAAAATTATTTAATTTAATGTCCTCCATAAAACACCTCAATTACAATTTCCACCATTTGAGTTAGAGTTTTCTAGTAGTTTATTTCAATTTATCGAGAAAGACTCTTCATATGGAAGAGTGTCTTGGAAATCTTCTTCATTATACAAAAAATCATTTATCACTTTTTCTTTATCCATTCCATTATTTACAACTGTTTCTTGACTCAAAGAATTTATTTGTAAACCCTAAGATTCATTCGCCTGTGCAAAACTAGGTGAAATAATACTGAGAACCAATGTAAACCAAATTAATCCTATAATACTTTTAATTAAGTTATTTTTCATAATAAATATCCTCCATTATCTAAATGGCAATTTTTCTAATTCAAGAGTCAATTCACGTCATCTGAGAACACTTTTAATGATGTTCCTAATTTTCCATACTACAAAAGTAATATTTCTTGTGAACATAAGAAAAAACAATTGAAAAAAACTAATTTCGAAATATCAAGTTAATAAATCTTCTTCACATAATTGTAATATTATGATGTGACCTCCTGAGTTTTAAGGCTACTTTTTACTACATTGTTTAAAATATCTAATTCTTTCTAATCACCACTAGTCAGTATATCAGGCCCAACCTCAAACTTTCAGAAAACATCTCAAGGCACAGGTTCATATTTTTTCATTAAGGTTTTCTATTAAGCACCTAAACATTGTATGTTTTTGGTTGATTTTGTAGAATGAATGAAAGGGAGGCGAACTAGCTTGGAATTCACAACAGAAAGATTAATAATTAGACCTTTTAAGAATACCGATTTACAGGACGTATTTGCTATTTATAATAATGAAGATACTTGTAAGTTCCTATTACATAATAAATGGACTCATGAAAATATGGAGAAAAAATTCAATAAGAAAGTAGCAAATGGATTACTCTCTAATGAGTCCATGCTAAGTTTGGCAGTTGTATATAAGAACAAAGTAATTGGTGATTTGTCTGTATGGTATACAGATATGAAAGATACAGTTGAAATTGGATATAGCTTTTCTAATGAAGTGGCTGGGAAAGGTTTGGCAACCGAAGCAGTTAGTAGTTTAGTAGGTAAATTATTTGATGTTTTTAATGTACATCGTATACAAGCTAAACTGGATGCACGGAATATCGCTTCACAAAAATTATGTGAACGAATTGGCATGAGAAAAGAAGCCCATTTCACACAAGATTTTTGGAATAAAAATGAGTGGACTGATAGCATTGTATATGGAATGTTAGCCTCTGATTTGAAGGAATAATATATGTTAGGTATTTAATGTGCTAACAGAGGGCTAGCGTCGAATTACCAGGATTTTTTGAAATCCGTATTTTACCATTTACTATTGTTTAGCCCTCCAATTAGATACATATTAATAAGCATCCAAATTATCATAAGAGGATGCTTGATAAAAAAGATTATTCGGCTTTGATGTTTGCTTCGAAGCTACATCCAATTGAATTAATTCCAACGCCGTTACTGAATAATGTATTGTCATCGCCTAAGCAAATACATTGCCCCCTTCCCTTATTTTTTTATATTTATTTTGTAATCTGAAATAAAGAAAAAGAGTGAAAGTCCTAGTAAAATAACGGGAAGGAAAAAGAATCCTGCATTATATTTGATGGAATGCTCCATTTTTAAGCCAAACAAATAGATGAATAATGTAAATGAAAAACATAATGATAGTGTCCCTGCTAAACTTTTCATTCAAATCCTCCTTATGTCAATCAGATAACATAAAACTAATTCGTGATGCCAATCAAAGATGACAATTTCAACATGAATAAGACCTTGCCCCTGTCTAGTTATTTTTGTTTTATAGCCCCTTCCATTTAAGCTATCCACTCCTTTCCACCATAAACGACAAAGGTGATTTCTGTACCATTCCTATTAAACACCCTCATTCTTTGAGATAAAAAAGTTTAAATCAAGCACGGCTCATCTCCGTCAGCTAGATGTATACCTCACTATAATTTCAGATTCAGATTTCACGCATGAGCGGAAAGATCAGACATTGGTGGTCTTGAATTTCATTTAACTGATAATTGAATGCCGTAATTATGTAACTGCCATAGTATGCACATATAAAGCCTCGGGGAATAAACGTTGCAACACGTTTGGCAAATAAAGCCTTAACCACCGTTTCATCACCCCCATTGATTATTTTCCGCACACCCTATAATATACTAACAATTACTTAATATTCCAATATTAGGTTAAATAAATCCAATGCGCTACCTTTTGGCATTCTTCATCAGCTTATATTTTAGAGATTCCCCAAATAGAATATAGTCCTATAAAAAATAAATGAGGTGGTTAATCATTAGTGAGCATGGCTACAAAAAGTACAAAATTTATCCAGAATCAGAAAGATATACTGCCGTATTTTTATTGGTTTCTGTATTAGTTTGGGGAATTTATGATCGAGTTACGACGGGGAAGATGGTGGGGGCACCATGGTATATAATCATATCCACTTCTGTATTTAATACCATCATTAGATCATATTATGCAAGAAAAGAAAAAAGGAAAAAACTAATATGTAATGATGGTCCATTTGGATGTAGTCCCTATCAAAAGCAGGTGCTCGTGCGCTTACTTTTTGATTTTGGATTATTCATACAGCTTACAAATGACCGTTATATATAACCACACCCTTCCACTTCATAATTCAAAAAATCCTCCGTTTCCCTTTGTATCCAATTCAATTTCACCTTCATGAATTAAACTTTTAATTTTTTTCTGATGTTCCTATGACATTTATCGCTAATCAACTTGTTAGGCATACATATTATAAAATTACGAAAGGAGGTTTATCATTATGTCTGGATACTATGGTGGTAACGGTGGAGGCTACGGGAATGGTGCAGGATTTGCACTTCTTGTTGTTCTATTCATTCTTCTCATAATCGTTGGAGCTGCTTTCCTGTATAATTCATATTAATATTTTTACAAGGGTTCAACCCATTAATCCGTCCCGTGAAAGCAATAAATCCTCCAATACTGGGAATAACAATCATCCATACACTTATCTTTTTTAGAGTCACTTTCCTTGGGTGACTCTTTTTAATTTTTTCTTCCTTGTCAATAGAGTCAACGACATGATAAAAAACCCCCGTAAAAGTTAGATTGATGTCTAACTTTTACAGGGCAGTTCAAAACAGATGTGGCTTTCGTCATACATTAATCAAATTGTATAGTATGTTGTACGATGGATACCTTATAAACATCTTTCGTATTAATTAATATTGATTGAAAATGTTCAGTTTCTGTAAAGGTATACCAAGGTTTCTCGTTGAACCCATTAAACATTTCTTCTGTAAATGTTTCTTGGCCGATATTAGTTTTGATTTTATATTCCTCTTCACGACTTTCGTTGAAGTGGAACTTCACTGTATATTCATAATCCATGAACCAACACCCCCCATCTATCTTTATCATGGGAAAAATGGTGTGGAAGTAATCAAAAGAAATATAAATGTCATAAAACCCCATGCCATTATAAGTGTTCTTATGTAATCATAGAAAAAAAACCAGGTACTCATTATAAATGAGCGCCTGGTTTTTTATTAGTACCCGATATGGGTATTGAAAGCATGCAAATATTAAAGTTTTACGATGTTTGCAGCTTGTGGTCCACGTTGACCATCTTCGATTGTGAATTCTACTTTTTGGCCTTCTTCAAGTGATTTGAAACCTTCACCTTGGATAGCTGAGAAGTGTGCGAATACGTCTTGTCCGCCTTCTACTTCGATGAATCCAAAACCTTTTTCTGAGTTAAACCATTTTACTGTACCTTGTGTCATTTGAATGACCTCCATTAATTGTATTAAATAAAATCTTACATCTCTAAAGAAAAAATTCACATATTGCAAAAAGTATCCAAAAAACACGATTACTCTTTGTAATATGTGAATTCATTGTTTCTTTACGACTACGACCGATTTTATTAATATCATTGTATAATAAAAAACCATATTTGTCTAGTACTAAGTAAAAAAATCCATTATCAATTTTTTTTGCTCGTTACATGTTTGCATGTACTTATAAAAAAATCTCAGGCAATCAAGTAATTTGATTACCTAGAGATCATTGTTTTTTCATTATCATTTTTACTTAAACCTTTAGTGATCCTCGAAAACCTCTAGCAGCATAGTAAGAATCTGCCCCATTATGATATACGAAGATGGTGTCGTAGCGACGATCACAGAAGATGGCACCGCCCAGCTTACGGATTTTTTCAGGGGTTTGAATCCAGCTAGATGTTTTTAGATCAAATTTACCTAGTTGCTGTAACTCCCGATATTGCTCTTCCGTTAAAAGCTCTATTCCCATTTCTGTAGCCATATCCATGGCGGTCGTTTCTGGTTTATGATTTTTTCTTGCTTCCCATGCTTCTCGGTCATAACATACACTTCTGCGACCTTTTGGACTTTCTGCCGAACAATCATAAAAGATATATTCATCTGTCTCTGGATGATAGTGCACAACATCCGGTTCTCCCCCAGTTGCTTCCATTTCATGGAGCGACCACAGTTTGTCCAAATTAGCCTCCAGTTTAGCCTGGACATTTGTCCACTCAAGGTCTTCGTGACGATTCATATTTTTTTCAAATCGAGCTTGCAATGTTTGCAATAGTTCCTCGCGTTGTTCAACGGATAATTCTTTATTTGTCATTTTAGTTTTCTCCCTCACTCGTAAATGATAATCCCTCTTCTTTCAATGAAGCTCTCAACATAGGTACAGACGCTGGTCCAATTCCATGAATTTTTAATAGGTCTTTTTCGGTGTATTTGGATAGTGCATGTAAGGGATCAATCCCCTCGTGAACTAAGGCATTTCTTGCAGGAGCACTCAGCTTTGAAAGGAAGCCACTCGTAGGCTTATTTTCTTTATCACAGGTCGGGCAGCTGGGACAGTCCGTGCTTTTGTAAAAACTATGTCCTTTTTCGCAAAACCGTAAACGTTTTTCTGCTTTCACTATCATCCCTCCAGCATACATGCTATTAGTTTATAGTATCATATTTCACTTGTCGGAATGATAAGAAGAACCGTACTATTTAAAACGTTTGTAATTGGTTATCGGTTAAATTTTGTGCTCCCATATATTGAATTTTTGGTTCTCCATCCACATATTTAACTACCGCATATCTTTGTATATCTGGCTTTAGCCATACCCGAGCATCCATTGGCCAACTTGCAATGTCCTTCTTAAACATATCCTCAGAAGTGACCATTACATCTTTTGTTAAGGAATATTCTAAGTCATTAAATTCAGAGTCAAGAAATGTTACATAATAGACATCTTTAGATACTTGATAGACATCTTGATAATTACGATGAATGGAATCGAAATAAAAGCCAGTTGGATAGATATAAAACTTACCCAACTCATAAGTTACAATGTCTTGGCTATCTCTCGATGGAAAGTTCATACTATCTATAGCAAGTTCAACACCGAATGCTTCTTTATATTTCGCTTGAACGATAGCTCCATCATAAACCATTTCGCCATTGTCCGAATACTCATGATCAATATTGTACTTCTGGACAACGTCTAACACTAAAGACATGACAATTTTCGGGTCATGATGATTAATGCTCCTCATACTACTAAATTCATCTAATGCTTTAACAATCTCTTTCTTTTTATCCTTCTCAAGTAATTTTTCTTTGCCTACAATAGTATTTACACTCGGTGAAAGAGTTGCAAGGGTTTTTCCAACAATAGTGGCTGGACTAGAAGAATCAAAACCGTAATTTTTCTCAGCAAAATTGCTAATCAGTATGGGACGCTCCTCTCCATCATATCGTGCTAATTCTTCTTCGAACGTAATTCGATCTGTTTCCTCATCATTTAATGTATAAAAGAGATCACCCTCATTATTATGACCGAAATTACCGGACACAACTAATTCCATCTCTGATTTTTTGGAATCCTTTGCGTATACCCATATTTTGTTATTTGCAATACCTTGACTCATTTGATGGGAAAACATTTTAAGGAAAGTACGCCCATCCTTCCCCTTTACTAAAGAAACATTCATGTCACAAGCCGAACATACCAATTTATCAATTTCACTTGAAAAAGATAGCAACGCATTTTCTCCATTTGCATGTCCTGTCCAAATTTCTTGTATATAATTATCTTTATTACGATGAGGATAAGCGGATAGTGGGTAGTCAGCTCCTTTCATGAATGTATAAACCTCGTTAACACCATCATTATCAAAATCGACTAATTCCGCATATAAAACTCCTCGATCATGCTCATTGTCTGCAAAAGTATGCATGTCATATGTAAAACCTAAAGTTTCCACTGCTTCAGATAGTTTTTCATATAATTGACGATTGACCACTTGCTTCTCTTGATCATTTGTTACTATTTTTTCAGCATCCTTAGCTGTGACAGTAGGTGTCTCCTTTACTCCATTAGAACATCCATACATTAATACAACTAAAAATAATAATAATAAATAATTTTTCTTCATTTAAAGCTACAACCTTTCAATACCTTAATAATATCTATATCAATTTCCTATATTTACTACTTTATACCAATATAACGAAGCTGTATCTAGTAAAATTTTGATTTTACTTAAACACTATAAGAAAATAACCAAAAGGATGTTTATAAAAAAGAATGTATGATATAGCCCAATCCTTTCTGATTCATTTATAAAGTACCGTTATTTTGCAAAGTAATGCACACGTTTTAATTCTAAAAATTTGGCGCAATGAGCAAGTTGGTAGTCAGTGTTTGCTAGTTACATGGCGCGATGAAAAAGATACTATATATACTGTTCCGTTTAAACGTAACATCATCTACACAATAAAATGAATAAAGGAGCCTGATACGTTGATGTTACGTACGTCCACTCATATGAAAATGCCGTTAGGATTTTGGGAGGGGCTCCGTCAATTAGGGGTAGCCCCTCACGATGTTATTCAAAAAGCACAACTACCTATCGCATTGATGACTGAACCAACTGTTTCTTTAGCACAATATTACGGAATTTGGTAGGCTTTTGCTGATCTTATTGACAACATGGCCGAAGGAATCATTAAACTGGCAACTAGCTTTGATAGCAATCATTTCCCGCCTACTGTTTTAACGGCCTACCATGCTCGTGATTATCGTGATGCTCTTAAGAGAATGCTAATTTAGAGATGAGCTTTCCAGAGAAAGAAAAAAAATTTATGAAGACTAATCTCCCTCAATCGGAAATACAGAGATTTATCAAACCAATTGAAATCGGGAGAATTACTACATTTATTTGTAGTCCCTATGCTTCCGCATTCAAAGGCTCTCCAATTCGTATGGATGGAGGGATGATACCGACAATCTTTTAACATTTAGAGCTCGTAAACGTAAGGCCGATGATTGCCACTACAGCGAGTCGAACTGCTTTCACATCTACTTTACCTATCATATTGACAATAGCCATCAAGAGTGAATCCTCTCGATGGCTATTGTCTACCGCTGAACGGGCATATTTTCTATACTACTATTTGCATTTCCTTCCCTTCATTACTGCACTTGTACTGTATATGTTCCGTTCTCATTCTCAAATTTATAAACATATAAATAGTACTTTCCTGGCTCTGCATGTAATTTACCGTTTATCATGTTTCCCTCTTCCTGTCCAAAAGATGCATAATTTTGACTATCTGATTCATGATAAAGCACCCATGTCATACCAATTCGGTTTTCATTTAAAACAGATATATCTAGTTCTTTTGGAGATGTAACATTGAATTCGTAAACATCCGTATGATCATCATCCATTAATCGACCTTTTAATGGTGTATTAAATGGAAGTATAGTGGCTTCTTCTGGACGATTGTTTGGTTCTATCTCAGCTTTTGTATCATTTTGTACTTGAACGGTATATGTCCCATTCTTATTATCAAATTTATAAACATATAAATAATACTTTCCTGGCTCCGCATTAAACTTACCTTTGATTGTATCTCCATCTTCCTGTCCATATGCTACATAGTTTTGCATATCAGATTCATGATAGAGCACCCATGTCATACCAATTTGATTTTCATTTACAACAGAAATATCTAGTTCTTCTGGAGACGTAATGTCAAATTGATAGACATTTGTATCATTATCAATCAAACTACCTTTTAGTGGTTTATTAAATGGAATGATTGTTGCTTGTTCTTGCTCTGTCTGTCCTCCCTTTCGAACAGTTGCAATTGTTTGCCCCTTACTTGCTAGTCCCTTATTATTTTTCACTGTTAATGTCACATTGTAAGTTCCTTCTTTTTCGTATACATGAGTAGGGTTTGCCACTTCACTTGTTGTGCCATCCCCAAAATTCCAAAGATAAGAAACTATTTCTCCATCCTTATCTTTTGTCCCATCACTTTTAAACTGAATATTTTCATGGGTCATGCCTGTATATGGACCATTTATATTTACAATTGGTGCTTGCGTTTCGCCTTCATCTGTAGAAACGCCGTGGAAAACCACATCATACTCAAACTGGTTAGCCGCATTTACACGATAATTGACAAAATACGCTGTCATTGTTTTATAGCCGCTCCACTCTTTTTTAGACAATTGGTCCAGCACTTGGTTTACTTGCTTACTCATCGTTTTCCAATCCTGAGACTCACCCTGTGTGGCACTACCTACGTATGTCCCTTCGAGTGTAAATGTATTAAAAAATTGAGACTGATGCTTGGTCATTTTTGCATCCTGCAATTGTGCCATATCGACAATTTCTTGCTGAACCTCGTTTAATGCTTTTGGTTCATGCTGCATTAAATAATCCTCTGCTACTTGTGGCACCTCATATTTTTCTTGGTTATCGATCAATTGCTGCATATACGCTTGGAATTCCATATTAAGCTGTGAATCTTTACTTAACGACTCACGATAGTCATCATAATTTTTCACATCGTTCGCGCGAATTAAATCTTGAATTCTATCAAACATATCAAATTGATGAGTATACATATAAGACTGTAATGCAAATGAATAGTTATAGAATTCCCAGGAACCATATTTTGCAAACATTGTTTGTTCAGCTGTATAGCGTTGTGACGGATCATGTGACAGCCCACTAATTATGCTCTTACGTGGCACAACATCATTTGTACGTGTTGACCCAGCAAAAAACTCTGCATTTCCTTCCTGGAACCATGTTAATCGCTCATTTTGGTACATATCACCTGTCCCGAATAGACCAGGCACCTCAAATCTGCCTTGTAAAAAGTGCGTATATTCATGTCGGAACAGCTCTTCCAAACTATAAATGCTTTGCTCAGGTGTACGTTCATATGTAAAGAACGTTCCAGTCTCTTCAATATAAATACCACCATTGTTTGTTTCATATCCGTACAATTGACGGTTTAATCGATATTGATCGGGAGAGTTATAAATGACAACTGTTAAGACATCGTCAGCATTACCAGGCTCCAGTGCTTTATCATTCCCGATTACACGATGATACTGTGCTTTTACCTCTTTTGCAGCCCAGTATAATCTTTGAATTTTATCTTCCGTTACTTGATCTCCCGTTTTGAATACAATCGATCCATCATCAAATGTATATGTTTTCGGTAGATACTGTTTTTTTCCTTCTTCACGTACTTTTTGTAAATCCACCGTATTACCATGTAAGTCACGTCCACCATAATTGGTCGTAATTTGCTCTACTGCCACAAAATAAGCTTCACTTAAATAGGGATACATATGCATCGCCTGTGTCACAACTTCTAAACCTTTATCCGGTTTACTATGGAACTGCCCTAAACGCCCTGCATAATAAATGCCATTATTGATTAACCAACTATTGTTATCCGTCACATTATGTATAAGCGCAATGTTATTAACTTCCTCAATAAAGCCATCAATCTTTCCATACCACATCGTTGTATTAGCCTCTTTACGAGTATCATATAAGTACGACTGTAAATCATAATCAATACCCTGTATTAAATCGTAAATAGCTTGTCCTTTTGAATTTTCGGCTTCATATGTAGAAAGATTGTCGTTATATTGTTTTAAAATTTTCGTAGCATATTGAACGGTTTCCACATCACTAGAAGCATTACTTATTAATTTTCCATAAGAAGATACTACTTTATCCTGCTCATCTGTACCAAGTTTAAAGTTCGGATTATTGGCTATTGCTTTTAATGCTGGTAAACACTTATCATGGAAACTTCTCTCATTTAAATAACCTAGTTCATTATTATAAAACGCTACATAAAAAGCAGAACGGAGTACCTCAACAAATGTTTCAATCCCCTTTGAATCATCTTTTGTAAAAGAGCTTCCTCTATTCCCTAACTCATTGATAATTACTTGCATGCGCTCTTCATTTTGATAAAAGGCTTTTGTGTCATCATTGAATTGAAATAAGTCTGTAATTTGGAACCAACGTATATTTCCAAGCGTATGAATAAGCTCCCGATCGCTCATTTTATTTAGCTCTGCCATCGAGTACTGCTCTTGCAATTGCTGTGTATCCATGCGCTCTAAAGTTGGAGCAGGGCGTTGTGAAAAATCTCCAATTTCCAAACGTTCTTCATAGGATAATGTTTCCTCTGCCATAGTGGAATGCACCATTTCATCTTTCGGCATTTCTATGCCAATAGGTTTCATTTGTAATACATTATACGGTGTTTTTTCTGCTGCGGATGCTTCAGCCTGTAACCCACCTAACGAAATGGCCATTGTACTAACCCCAATTAATAACTGATTGAATGTAAATTTTTTCTTCATGTTATATCCTCCTATAGTCCTATTCAGGTTTTTTGGTAATATATTTAATTTTTAGTACTATATTACCTCTATAAAAATAACATATTATGTAAAAATATCAACATAAAATGTTATATTTAGGAATATTTTCTTTCGAATTTTGAACACTAAGACACATTTAGACGGTTTCTTTATAAAAAAAGAACCCAATAGACAGATTCTTTATCGGAAGGAACGTACCTTTAGGGGGAGACGACCATACTTGCTGAAAGAATAGCCTCTTTTATTTCCCTCTATTTATGCTATTCTTGAAAATAAATAAGCTAGTATAGGGTAAATAACATTTCTCTATCCTCCCCTCCTACATATTATAGGTTGTAGAAAGGAGGGATCTTCAATGGGATACGGATACGGCGGAAATGTAGGTAATATGAACAGTGGCGGTTGTTATTATGGCGGCGACAATGGCGGCAGCTATAACGGTTCATCATTTGTATTAATCGTTGTTCTTTTCATTCTTTTAATTATCGTTGGCGCTAGTTTTATGAGTGGTGGATACTAATACATCCCTTTAGCACCTAGAAATATCCCTTCAATATAATGAAAGGGTCACTTAAACCAGCCTAGTGATCCTTTTACTTTTCAGAAAGGAGCGATTATTTCTGCAACATTATCAACCGAACATCTTTATGAGAGTAATAAAAGGGATCTTTGGCTCTGCATTATTAACAATGGGCCTTATGTTTATCGTTATCACAGTAGGCGATAGGCAATTTCTCCAAAACGTATTATTAAGAATCATCGGTGTCAGCAGCATTTTTATAGGCATCCATTTTTTACATAGACAATTTCATCCTCATTCATACAATAAACCAGGTACTCATAAATAATGGGTACCTGGTTTATCTCTTCATATAGCCTATAATTATAAATAGATTTTTTTAAGGGTCGGTACAAGGGTCTACAAAACCAAGTTATCCAATCATATAAATAGTAATGTTAAGCGAAAGTCGTTTAACAAGGCATCTCCTGATTTGTTACTGTGGGGCACTTCCGAGGGGTGTGCCCTTCCCATTTTTCGGTCATTGAATACGAGAGATAAGAACGGTCTACTTCATTCATTTGGTTAATCATTATTAACATTGAAAGTAAGCATAATAATATTGTCTGCCATAACTAAAAAAAATGAACATAATCAGTTGTAAATATAGTAGGTTTTTTGTTTTTGAACGAATACATGCACTCCTAATATTATCTTGTGATTAGTGTTTAATTTATTATTGATTTTCATTGCTTTTGTTCTTTATTTCCTTCTTCGATATATAAAACTAAATCTCTTCAGATATAAATTTAAAGCCTGTGAATTTTTACTCTTCGTAAAAATTCACAGGCTTTTTAAGTAGAGATTGTTTTTTCCCAACCCCTTTTATTCTCGTTATTAATTTAATAAATATATTACTCTCTATTTGCATCTAATCGCCGACGAAATACTAAAGCTGCAACAGCGAATATAATGAATGCTATTGTTGAAGCAGCTGTAACCATCAGTACCACATTTCCAATTGGAGATTTGAATAACAATGCGACCGAGATGATTAAAACGGCCCCAGTTATACCCATTCCCAAAATCGAGATTGCCAAAACCTTATGCATCTATTCACCTCACAGGTAATTGAAACAAGCTACCGCTCCGGCAATACCACCGGCACCAATAACTGCATATGCACCAATACATGCAGCACATATCGCAGCAGTCACTGGTGTCGGTGTTGCACACGAACCACCACACGCAACTGCAATAATATATGCCGCCGTAGCACCAATACCAAGTACTGCACCAAGACAACTCGCCACTGCTCCTACACCCATCGCTTCCATAACTGGCTCCTCTGCAAGCATCTCTTCATCTGTAATATATGCAAGCTCAGTATCCACAGAATTACTAAGTGATCCATCCAAATACGTCTCAACTCGGAAGTTTCCTAAATCATTCTTGGTAACCAACATTTCATTTGTTTGTAATACAGTATTATCCTCATCGAAGAATACTGTTATATTACTAGGAAGGCTATAATCCCCATGCAAAGGAACTGTAACAACCGTAACTCCACCCCCAACAGTGTACACACTCGAACCTTCCAAATCAAAAGCAGACACAGGAGCTACATTCTCAACTTCACCCTCCTTGACTGCTCGGAGCGTCGAATTTACCAGTTCCTTAGCAAGTTTGCCAGAAACTACAACAACACTCGGAGAATCCTTAGCTTGCACAGACATATCTTGAGCTGGAGAAAAACCTAAACAAAAAATAGTAAAGATCATTAATACTGGCAAAATTATTTTTTTCGCCTTCGACATAATAAAACCTCCTATTTTTGGTATTTTATTACACACTTTATTAATTCAACACTAAATTGGAATATCCCTTCTATAAAATGAAATTTTTTACATTTAATCTTAAAAAGAATTATCTGTTGCTACTCTCAATCCTTAAAGATGTTGGGACAAAAAGAAAAAAATGGTAGACCAGGATACAATCGGTCCAACATTTTTTGATTTAGGAAGGCATATTTAACTTCGCGAAGTAAAAATTCTAAAATTCACTTGATAAATGATTTTTGCATGCCTCTTTTACTTTTTATAAGTTATTGATAACTACCCTACACGACTAATAAAATTTCATTTATAAAAAAATTCTTTATATGCTGATATAAAGTTTTTGTCTTTAATTTCTAATATTTCACGGTAAGTTAACCTATCTTCAATAAATCGTGCATCTAAGTTAATTTTCACAACTGCACGTTGGTAACCTTTTTCAACAGTAAAGTAAAAATCGTCACCCCATCCAGTTTCGCATATAATCGAAACTGACGAAGAATGTACTGCGATAAAGAACCCAACCAAAATTGGGAGATACCGTTGCACTTCTCTCGTACAGCAGCAAGTGTCAAAAAGGATTGTATCTCCTGAACACCCAATTTGTTAGCAATTTTAGCCAATGCATTGAATGGTTCTACGACTTTACATACAAGAAAATTCGATCGCAATTTGGAAAGACTACTACAGAATGATTGGTTTGAGGAAATGTACCAAGATGATCGGTACCAAGAATTATTTTTTGCGAATCACCACGTCAGAAAGTATCTTTAACATAATAGACGTGTTATACAAATAGTGAAGAAAAAAGCACAAGCCAAATTTATGATTTTTTATATAAACAATTAAAGAATCATACGCTAAGCTGATAGAAATAGCTCCCCAGAAGAACGTACATTCGTGTATAATTTTATTATACTAGCGAATGGAGGAAGAATATGAATTCAATTGATGTACTAGTATTAAATTTTGAAGAAGTACGTAGACGTAGTATAAAACTTTGGACGTCGATCCCCCAAGAAAAATTACTTTGGAAGCCCGACAATGAGGCTATGTCTTGCATCGAAATGGTAAGACATGTTCTTGAAAGTGAGCATTATTACCATCTAGCAATTAAAAATAAAGGTAGTCTAACTGATTATGACTCACCCTTTGAAAACCAAGCATACTCCACTGTTGAAGCAGAATTATTAACGACAGCGCCCTATAGACTTGAATTTATCGAAACAGTTCAATCATTCACAGATGAGGATTTAACAAGTATTCAAATTGACCGCTCAGATGTAGGATACATAAGAAATTTAGGCGATATGTTGCTGAGGATTGCCTATCATGAGTCCGTTCATACGGGGCAATTACTGGATTATTTGCGAACAGCGAAAGTGACGATACCGAAAATTTGGGATTAATAGTCGAAGGTGTATCACATAATGGATACACCTTCTTTCTATATAAGGGTCAGGATATCCGACGGTTCCTGTAACACATAATCCGCCTCTTCATACCCCTCAGTCGTTTTGGCACCCCACAGGGCAAGGGCAAATTTCGCTCCTGCTTCTTTTGCGCATTGTAGATCATATATGGAATCCCCTATATAGATAGCATTTTCAGGGGCTATCTGCAATAATTCCAGACATTTTAAAAGAGGCTCTGGGTGGGGTTTATGTTGCTCCGTATCACTGGCACTAATAATTTGGGTGAAATATTCACTTAACCCAAACGGATCAAATTCATCTATTACTTCTTGTCTAGTTTTCGATGTAACAATGCCGAGCTCTAATGGTTTACTTGCTAAGGATTGGATGACCGCTTCCAGATTAGGGAAGACGGAAACCTCATGAGAAAAATCAAGAACAGCTGCAGACCACTTTTGATGAACCGCCTCTATATCCTCAACGTTTAAACGCTGTAATGTGTCCTTCCCTGGAATACCTAGGGCAAATCGTAATTCCTCACAAGCATATTCTTTTTGCGTTTCCTCACGCAATGTCCTTTGCAGCGACTGTAAAATCGCTTTTTCTGTATCCAACATCGTCCCATCTACATCAAAAATAATAGCCTGTAGCATGGCCAACCCCACCTTCCCTATCAATGATTGCTATTTACAAACATACATAATTGTTGATACATGTCCTCATCATAATCTTTCTGACCGCGAATAAATTTCTCTTTTAAATTATAATAACAAATTTCAAGATATTCCCTATTATGATGTTGCTTAAAAGGTGTTTTTGCCTCGACAGGCCCTAAATCCTCAAAGTATTTATTCATTTTTTCATAGGCTCTAATTTGATAGCCACGCTTCTTCATTTCAGCAATGACCATTTCCGTATAAATAAACAAGTCGTCTTTAGGATATTCATAAATATAATTAATGAGTATATGCTTATCTTCCTTGGCAAATATACTGTTTAATTCTCGCCATTGTGAAAGTAGCTGCCCTTTTGGTAGGAAGCCTATTACATCCACATGCCATAATCTCATGCTCTCTCCCCTTTCTATTATTCATCCAATCATGTAAAATATTCCATATTAGTAAAACATAAATGGAGGTATATGACGATGGAAATAAAAATTGCCACACTTGATGCCATTCCACAGATCGAGGTGTTATACCAAGAGCTCTTTTTAGAAATGTCTATTCTACAACCTAAATATATCAGACCTGCTAAACAAGATGTTAATTTTATTCGATATACCATTATCGAGGATGATTCGGATATTTTAATCGCTGAAAAAGATCATGAAATCCTAGGATTTTTATTAATAAAGGAGATGACGACTCCTCGCTATACATGCATGGTCGAATACACTTACGCCTTTATTATTGATGTCATTGTTGGAAAGCGATACCAAAGTAAAGGAATCGGGTCTGCCTTACTGTTAGAAGCGAAGAAATGGGCTGATACTCGCAAATTAAATTACTTGGAGTTGAACGTTCTGTCTGGAAATAAAGGAGCTATAGCCTTATATGAAAAACTTGGGTTTAAGGATATAAACCATACGATGCGCTTTGAATTATAGTATAGTTTCTCCCTCGCTATAGAGCAATTTTATAAAAATGTTTGCGCTCCAATCTTCAAATGAATAGCATCAAAAAGTCGCCTATATAGGGGCGACATTTTGATGTTTATTTCGTTTTATGGCAGCGGCTCATACATATTTTCGCTCAAAGAACCTATTACCCATTGATTATTTCTTCGTTAATAAAATCTGCTGAGAAACGTAATTCGATTGATTCGGTATCCGCTCGCTACGATAGACTAAATTTAATAGTTTCATTACATTCCGTTCATTCTTTCTAGGATGAAGATTTATGTTCGTCATAAAAATAGACAAAGTCCCTTTAAGGGCTTTGTCTATTGAGTAAGCTGATTCCGCTAATTACCCATGTCTATATTAATTTACTTTCTTTCAATAAGTCATAAATAATCGTATCTTTTGTTTTGTGAATACCTAATTTACCAATTTGTTTTAAGATAAATTGGGCATCAATATCTGTTAATTGTTTGCCATCTAATAAGCGAGCAGTTGAAGCTAATAAAGTGCGAACATCAAAAGAAGATGCAAATACTTCTGGAACTCCACGATCAATATTTAATAGTTGATAGACTGCCTCCATCGCAGTTCTTACTGAATATTCAGTTGTAAAAACCGTATCTCTTGCTGTTTCACTAAAGTTACCAATGAAGGCTAAATTAGCAGAGCCTTCTGGTACAACTAGTGGACGATCCCCCATGGCTCTTGGCATGAAATAAGAGGTGATATAAGGCATATAGCACGGAATAGTATTACAAGAATTTTGGGCGATGTCAGGAATTTCATCAACCGGTACACCCATATGGTATAACCACTCTTGTGCTATCTCAATACCAGTACATTCCGTAATACTTTTTTTAATAAAATCACCTGGTTTATTTGATAGTAAACCATAAATCCAAACGACTAATTGGTCTTTTGGTTGTTGTTTAAAGTGAGGTTGTCGGTTTAACGTATAGCTTAGCATCCAATTAGAATCTGTAGCTGTGACAATGCCTCCAGTCACTACTTTACCTGCATAAGGGTCCCTTTTACTAATTTTCTCAATATAGGGAGCCACACGATCATCTAATGTCGTTAGAGTGGCGGAAACAAACCAGCTTTCTTCTGGAAGATGATCACAGAACTTTTCTGGTCGTCCAAAGTCTGTATCTTGGGCAGCCATGTTTTTCCACAGTGACCAGCTTCCACCTAAATCTTTATTGATAGGGGCTGGTGTATAGTTATCTCCGTATGTTGTACTCTCCGTGATACTACCATTTGTCACAAACACCAATTCATTTTCTGTTAGCTCAATATTCTTTTTCACGCCATTTTTTCTTAAAACTAACGTATGAGCTACTTTTTTGTCGCCCACTTTATCGACCAAAACATTCTCTACTACCGTATTATATTGAAAATCAACATCATGGCTTTCTAAATATTTTATCATCGGTAATACTAATGATTCATATTGGTTATATTTCGTAAATTTCAATGCTGATAGGTCTGGTAGTCCACCAATGTGGTGAATGAAACGCATAATATAACGGCGCATTTCCATAGCTGAATGCCATTTTTCAAATGCAAACATCGTAGACCAATATAGCCAAAAGTTCGATTCAAAAAATTCTTCAGAGAAAACATCTGTGATTTTTTTATCCTCTAGCTTTTCCTCAGGCGTAAAGAATAATTTAATCATTTCCTCAGATGACTGATCCGATAAGGTAAACTTGCCATCATCTTCAAGTCTTTGACCTCTATTTTTTATTAATCGGCATTTTGAATAATTGGGGTCTTCTTTGTTTAACCAATAAAATTCATCTAAAACAGAAGCATTGTCTACCTCTAATGAAGGAATGGAACGGAATAAATCCCATAAGCATTCAAAATGGTCCTCCATTTCTCGACCACCGCGAATAATAAACCCTCTCGTCGGATTAAGTATGCCATCCAGACTACCTCCTGAAATATCTAACTCTTCAAGAATATGAATGTTCTCACCTTTCATTTGGCCATCCCGAATTAAAAAACATGCTGCTGACAGCGAGGCTAGACCCGAACCAATTAGATAAGCAGATTTTTCATCTACCCCCTCAGGTTTTTTAGGACGTGCGAAAGCTTCATAGTTACCATTGCTGTAATACATATTAACGCCTCCCTATTTATTATTCCAATATAGAATAACACGTATTTCCACAGAAATGGTAAAATGAGCGAATGATTAACAAAATATTCAAATTCAAAAGAAAGCACGCCATTAGAAGTCCCCTATAATTGGACATAACAATCATTTGTATTTTTATAAGTGGATGATGAGGTATAAAAAATCACGATCCGCACCTAGCTCAATGCCTTAAAAAGGAAAATGAAATACAATAATTGGATGTATAAATTGCATAAATATTATACCGAAAAATCATTCATCACATAAATTTTGATTCTCCATAGCTAAACCTTTCTTTTTTGTTTCCCTAATTTTTCATTCCCTCTTTTAAAATTGCCCGTCATTTTCGCTAATAATAATTGAACTTCTATTGTCTGTTGTTCCGCTTCATGGATTTTTGCTAAAAGACGCTCTGCCTCGTTTTCCTTAACCACTTTAATTTGTTTCCCCTCGTAATAAATAGCGACAGTCCCTTTTTTCGTAATTTCATACGTAAATGGCTCCTCGCTTAATCGATTACGTTTATCAATTCCACTCACTTTATTCAACTCCCGTCCTCATTATTGTCCACATCAATTAAAATATTTTTGACGTATTGTTATATTCCACATCACCAACATCTGTATGTTTCTACGGTTCTGCAGTAATACTAATAAAGATTAGATTAGTTAGTAATGAAAGGGTAAAAGATGATTTTACATTTATTTTTAGTTTTTCTCATTCCTTGGATGATTTGTCTCATGCATCTATACAAAAAAGAAAAAATATTGCTTTTTTTAGTGGCTCCATTTTTTAGTGTCGTTGCTTATCTCATGAATGCTCTCGGCTTTTATTTCGATTTTTGGGAGGTGCTACCTTTTCCCGAACAAAAAAGTTTCGCTTCACTCCCTTTTGATGTTGGCATATACCCTGTCTTATCCTGCTACTGTATCTATTTCATAAAAAAAACGAACAAACCTTTTTTGGTTCTATTTTTAATGACTTTGCTCACCACTTTTTTAGAAGGGATATTTGTTTTCTTTGAAAGGGTCATCTACCAAAACGGATGGAATATTTATTTTACCTTTTTCTCCTATTTGCTCCCTTATTTATGTTTGTATGGGTATTATAGATTTTTACTGAAAATACGAGTCCTCCGATAACTATTTTTTTGCTAAAAAAATAATTTTTCTTCAATATAGTTTTAATTTCTACTGAAGAGGCCATCAACTAGATATACGAAGTGAACTCATCATATATATAGTAATAGTTAAGCTAAACTAGTTTAACAACCTCCTGATTTGTTACTTAGGGTCACTTCTAACCAAAGTGACCCTTCATATGTTTTACATGACTTACATAAGTTATTAGGAAGGTTTAGTAAACATAAATTTTATAATATATTGAAACTATTCAATGATTAGTATGCTAAATATGGGCATCCTTATCTTTGGATCAATAGCAATTATCGTTACCCACTTCTAGTCTTTTAAGTACTTAGCAACATTATAGATTGATGATAAGTACATTATTTTAAAAGGAGGAAGGAAATGTCGAAAATACCCATTTATATAAAATTGCTCATTGGGATTGGGATGATTATTATACTAACCTCACTGTTTCTGTTAAAGGATCATCCCTATTATGTCTGGCTAAGATGGACAGGTAATATTTTATTGATCGTTGGTATTGTACGGATTCCTTTTTCGAAGGAAACTGATAAAAGACAAGTCAAAATTCGATAAATCCCTTGGACTTGAGGGTAATTTCAGCCCCCACGAACAGCCCCTTTCATTTTGAAGGGGCTGTTTTACTATAATGGAGACAAATATCAAATAATCAATAAAGAAACTATGAAATGATGCAAATGAGACAAGCAAATTGATCAATAAAGTTTGATTAAAAATCCTTTGTTGATGTGCAAAATCTATTCATCTACAATCAGGTCAGATTGAAAGAAAAGATTCCAAACATAGCTTTTGGAACTTTAAGTTTCAGCATGTGTTTATCTATTATTTTCACAGGGTATTTTAAATACTAAATTGCACTTGAATGATCACAAGGTTTATTGTTTTCCTTGTAGAATCTAATTACTATAATAAATTGGAGTGACTTTCAATTATAAAGGGCGTGTAAAAATGGACCTATTACTTTGGATAACTATTGGCTTCATAATAATTGGATTTATTGTTCTCACTTCCATGAAAAAAGGGATGGAAAGTAAGGTTGCTTTTATAAACGAGGAAAATTCATTCAAAGCTAAATCCGTAATTTGGTGGCTATGGAGTTCCACTGCTTGGGGGATAGTGAGTATGTTTCTTGTTATTTGGTGTTTTCATCATTATCGTGGATAACTAATGTTTTGTATTCATTTTCTGATGTATTACTGC
The DNA here is from genome assembly GCF_057773605.1 of Lysinibacillus sp. F12. Lineage (NCBI taxonomy): Bacteria > Bacillati > Bacillota > Bacilli > Caryophanales > Bacillaceae > Lysinibacillus > Lysinibacillus sp. F12. Next base: position 324,287 of record NZ_JBYMLP010000003.1, on the reverse strand, counting down.
AATGACTATTCTTGATTAATAAATACTTTATAGATTATAAATTCAATAAACGTTCCCACACGAAAGCTTGGAAACACACTAAAAGGCAGGAATAAGTCAATGTTGGTGCTCTTTTAGCTATATATACATAGCTGACATCTGATGCTTTCCTTATTTCGTAAAAAGTGCCGGTTAATTAAAGATCGTTATGTAAAGTATGCGTCGTTCCCTGATGCAAAGTAAAAAAGTAATACATTTTATTATTTGTTGAACCGCAGCTTTAGCTAAGAAAAAGCCATTCTCTCTACATTGGGAGAGAATAACTTTCCTTCATAAATCGGTATACAATTGATTACAGTTTTGCCCAACGTTCCTCTAACCAGTTCATAAATTGTACACCTTTGTCGCCTTCATACGCATCAAAGACATCTAAACGCATACGTTTTAGTTTATCTGCAAAGTCTGCCACTGTATGGTCCTTCGGCAAGCTTTTTTTAACCCGCAGGAAAATTTTGTCTGTTCCCTTGATAATATCAAAACGTGCAGGTGATGGTTTCTCTACGTCCTCGCCAAGCGCCACAAGTGCTTCATAGGCTGCTACCTGCACCTTGTAGACAGTATCATGCTGCATACGATTTAATAATAAATCTATGATTTTGTCATGTTGATAAGCCGATAACTTTTCGACTGCGTCTAAACGCTCTCGCCAGCTAGATGTATAATTGGCCTGTTTTTTTAATGTTTCATACTGCTCAGGTAATGCTGTTTCAAACTGTTTCAAGTAATTGCACCTCTTTTTTTGACTAGAGGAAAAATAAATTCTTTTTCTTCTGCTTCACTTATTATACGTTGTCTTGGTGAAAATAGCGATAAATCACTGGTAAGCCTATTAGACCGGATGCTATCGAACCTTCTGCTTTTTTATTTGCCTATCCCCCTATTCTTCCTGTTATTATTATAATTAAGGTATAAAATCAGATGAAAAAGAAGGTCTTTTGATGTTAGAAAAATTAAATGTATTTCTCCAAAAATACATTGCCATCTTGACACCATTAAGTTTAATTTTAGGTGTATTAGTTGAAAGCTGGGGACAAAATTTATTATTCCTCGTGTCCTGGCTATTTGCATTCATGACATTCTCAGGAAGCTTACATATGAAATTTAAAGATGTAAAAATCTTTATGAAGCATCCAGGACTTATTATCTTCTCCATTATTTTTCTTCACCTATTCATGCCGTTATGGGCGTATTTCTTATCCACTGTGATCTTTGACGACCATTTATTAACGGTCGGCTTTGTTTTAGCGGTTGCACTTCCAACAGGGGTTACAAGTGTTATCTGGATCAATATTTGCAAAGGAAACTTACCATTAGGCTTATCCATAATTTTAATCGATACGCTACTTTCTCCATTCATTCTCCCTTTCATTCTCTTCTTTGTGTCGGGTGAAAAAATTGAATTAGACGTTCTATCGCTTGTATTTAACTTAGTTTTAATGATTGTCTTGCCGACGATTGTCGGTATATTGGTGAATGAATGGTCAAAGGGAGAAATACCCAAGAAAATTGGAAAGAAGCTTGCACCTTTTTCAAAGCTATGTTTATTTACTGTCATTTTAATTAATAGCAGTGCGATCGCTCCATACTTGAAGGATTTTAATCTACACCTATTGTTCGTGATATTATTAGTGTTTTTAATTGCTGTATCCGGCTATGTTTTCGCCTTTTACATAGGTCGCTATTTGCTAAAAGACTATTCACATATGGCTACCTTTGTTTATACTGGCGGTATGAGAAATATTGCCGTTGGGGTCATTGTTGCTACTACATACTTCCCGGGTAAAGTAGCAATGCCTGTCGTGTTTGGCATGTTATTTCAGCAAGTGCTTGCATCAATTTTTAGTAAACTGGTGATAAAAAGAACCACTTTGATGGATGAAGTTTCAAATTAGGTGGTGTTTTCATGAAAAAGGACATGATTACAGTTATTTCTGTTTATGGAGTAGGAGCTATTTTAGTTTTATTGGTGTCCCTCCTCTTTTATAGGTTTTTTTAGGCTGACTATTCCCTAAAAGAGCAAAAAAGAAGTGGCATGTATCAAGCTTCGTTCGTCAATCTAATTTTCAGGGGGGATGTGATGACTGTTAAGAGTAGGATTTTCATCTGTTTAGTTAGCGGCTTAGCATTATTTTTAGTAGGAGCCTATAAAATCTTTACCAATCACTTGGAAGCTATGTCCCAGCTTGTAGCTTATATGTTCTTCGTTTGTGGATTTATAGGCTTTGTTTTTAGTAGTGTATCGTTGTTTAGAACAGCTCGAAACTAGTATTGCTATTCAATCTGAATCGCCTTGCTGAAATCAATGACGTTTCCCTTGTACTTATAAAAATATATGAATAGGATGGTGTGATCTAAATGATGTATGCTCCATTGTTTGAACAGGACGTTCCAGCACTTCTTCTTCCTTAACGGTAGAAGCGCTTTTTCTCCGTTAAGGACATAGGTATCTATGAAAACGGAGGAAAAAACATGAGAATTAAAATTATCGGTGCCCTCTTTTTATCGCTTGCGGCGAGCATTTGGGCGCTATGTATGTAGTTGTTAAAGTAGTGGTGGAAGTCGTGCCACCGTTGGAGCTTGTTTGGATTCGTTATTTGATTGCCGTATTAGCGCTTGGTTTAATTGGCATTATGATGAAGCAATCTTGGAAAATCGCCAAAAAAGATAGGCTCCTTATTATTCTTGTCGGCCTCATTGGGAATACAATTTCGATAGTTACCCAAGAAATGGGCACTATGCTTTCCACTGCCCAAATGGGTGCGATTATTACGGCTACAACACCTGCTTTTATGGTGGTCTTTGCTCGTATCATATTGAAGGAAAACATAACGCCGAAAAAAGGATTGTCCATTATTCTTGCCACAATTGGCGTTGGTGCTATTGTAGGCCATGGCGGAATTAATTTAACCCAACAATTAGGTGGACTCTACTTATTGGTTGCTGCATTAACATGGGCATTAATGTCAGTACTAGTAAAAAAGGTTCCAAGTCATTACTCTCAAATTGTTGTAACAACCTACTCTTCTTTGATTGCCGTCATACTACTAACGCCTTTTGTCATTCCAAGGCTAAAAGATTTGAATTTATCCGTTGTTTTACAGCCTACAATTTCAGGCGGCTTGTTATACTTAGGTATTGTTTCAACTGCTGGAGGTTTTTTATTGTGGAATAAAGGGCTTCAACTAATGAATGCTTCTAGTGGGGGCTTATTTTTCTTCCTTCAGCCCGTTGTAGGCACAATTTTAGGCTGGCTTCTTTTAGGTGAAGCGATTGGTCTTTCGTTTTGGTTGGGCTCCCTATTTATTTTTAGTGGAGTATTTATGGTCATTCGCGAAGAGTAACAGTATGTGCGTTTCTATCTTGTATAGAGGCGCGCTTTTTTCTTAAACCAGCTACTGGCGGATATCACGTATTTTGTTGTCATGTTCATACAGCTCGGCTCATATATTGCAACAGCCTAAAGGAGATGATGATTTGATTACCTTATTAGATTCCTTAAAGGAGCTATCCTTTATACTCATACTTATTTCTACTATGGTGTATCGTCGACATCTTAAATTAACGAGATGGAAAAGAAAACTAACGATGGGTGAATGGATAATGTATATCGTTACGTCCACTGCCCTTCCTGTTTATGCCATACTTTATATGGTTTTTCTTTTGGGAACTTAATTTGTGGAAAATAATCCCATTCACTATTAATAAATATATAATTGAATGGAAGATTTCATTTTAGGAGGTTTTTTATGTTTCAAACAGTAGAGCATTTTTTACAATCCTGGACATTTGAGGCCACTGCTACGCAAAAACTATTACAACAGCTTACTGATGAATCGCTTCATCAAGCCATTACTGCTGAACATTGGACTTTAGGACGTATAGCTTGGCATACGGTCACAGCCATTCGAATTATTTCTGCGAATACCCATCTAACATTCGAGGCACCAGCAGAGGATTTTCCTGTTCCTACTTCAGCACAATTGATTGCAGATAGCTATTACCAAGCGAGTAATGCCTTTATGGAAGCTTTAAAAACACAATGGACAGACAAGACCATGAATGAAACAATTGAATTTATTGGTCAAACCATCCCTAACGGCTCCCTCTTATTATTTTTATTGCAACATCAAAGTCATCATCGTGGACAAATGACTGTACTAATGCGTCAAGCAGGCTTAGCTGTTCCAGGCATTTATGGTCCAGCCAAAGAGGAATGGGCACAGTTCGGGTTGCAAGCTCCCAACATGTAAATCAAACAATTAAATCGAGGTTGCCTATTAAGGGACAACCTCTTTTATGGAGAACTTAGTTAAGAGTAGCTAACCCGTTATTCGTGTCTGCAATGGTTGGGTTTGCTAAATAATGCCCACCTTCAATTTGCAATGTTTGACCTGTCATAAATTTCGATTCGTCAGAGGCTAAAAATACCACTGCATGACCAATATCATCTGCTTCACCATGATACGGTAGAGCATTAAATTTAGAATAGATTGCTAGCATTTCTTCTGGCATATTATTTTTCGCTGCTGGTGTTAAAATGAGACCTGGTGCGACCGCATTACAGCGAATTTTATCTTTACCATATTGAGTGGCAATGTTCTTCGTCAGATTGACCACGCCTGCTTTTGTAGCCCCATAAGCTGTACGGATTTGATCACTAGCGAATGCGGCCATGGAAGCTGTGTTAATAATAGAACCCCCTCCTGCCTTTTGCATATGTGGAATCGCAAAACGGCTACCGAGTAAAATGGATTTTAAGTTCACATTGACTAAACGATCCCATTCATCTAAGTCTAGATTGACAACATCTAAATCCTTCTGCAAGTTCGTTAGACCCACATTATTAAATAGTACTGTGAATGTGCCGTATTGTTCCACCGTGAAGTTCACCGCTGCCTCTATAGAAGAGGCATCTCCTGCATCAAGGAAAATAGCTGAAGCTTCGTATCCTTCTTTCACTAAAGAACTGGCCGCTTCTTTAGCACCCTCTACATTGAAATCGGCAATAACAACTTTTGCGCCTTCCTGTGCTAATAAGGTCGCTGCTGATAAACCAATCCCTGATGCGCCACCTGTTACTAATGCTACTTTATTTTGTACACGATTCATTTACAATTCCTCCTTATAACTAAAAAGAGCAACCAACTCTTTCTTCCTGAAAGATAGTTTAACATTAAACTATTTATTTTTAAACTAAAAAGACTAGCTAATCGATTACCTACGCTCTCTTTTTATGTTAAAATTTACATATATTACATAAAGAGGTGTTCATATGGCAAGCAATAAATTGAATTGTAAAGCATGTGGAAACGATGCCTTTGCTTCAGGACAAATTGGCAGTTTCACCAGTGAAGGAAATATACGGCCGATGGGCTCCATTATGGCTACTGGATCTCCCCTCATCTTAACGTTTTGTACAAAATGTGGGGAAGCTTCATCCATCAAAGTGGCTAAGCCGGAGAAATTTAAATAAGGCGCATGGGTATTGTCAAGACAAACGTCGATGTACTGGCTTGAGCTATCGTTTTCTTTTTCAGCTCATCCGTTGACAGTGCGTGTTTTTTCAAGTCACCAACTACTAGAAAGTGCAATGTTCAAGGGTTAATTTAGTGTGACCATACACCTAATTCCTACCCTTCTATACAAGAACTAAATAATTATGCTATAATACATTGGAAATCCTCAGAGGGTCAACCAATTCTTGGCTGTAGCGAATAATCTCGCTACAGCCCTTTTTATTATCTATTTAAAAAAACGAAAGCATCCTTAGTTGCTCCCGTTTTTATGCTTCCCCTATTATTTTTCTTCCCCATTGATACAGTTTTTTCGCCCAATTCCACATCAAAATAAAGAGATAGATGATGAGCATTTTTGATGAATCGTTTTTACAATGAAATAACTAATAGGTTAAATGAGTAAACTTAATGGAGCTCGCGTCATGAATCAAACATGGTTGTAAGCTTCATGATTGTTTTCCAATTACGAACCGTTGCGGGCACCTCGAGCTTGGGCAATTGTTGACTAAGCTTAGCGTTGCGAATGCTATTGTAAAATAAAAGATAAACCTCTCTGCCGATGATGACACAACGCTCTTGCTCATTCACATATGATAAATATTTATTACTATTTTCTTCCGTAGGGGCAGCAGGTAATAAGGCGACATGAAGGCATTCCCCTATTGCCGTGGCACTAGCGTCAGCCATGTCTTGCTGAGAAAATGGGCAATTGTTGACGATATGCTGAAGTTCCTCAGCGGTTCTAATGATGACTGTACTTGTAATATCAAAGTTTATTTGGATTGTTTCATGAATTATCTTCTGCAAAACTTCCTCTGATTCGGTGGATTCAAAAAGAATATTCCCGCTTTGTATATAGGTACGAATATTTTGCAATCCAAGTGGTATAAGAGCTTCCCTTAAGTCAGCCATTTTTATTTTATTATGTCCACCTACATTAATGCCTCTCAGTAATGCTACGTAGTTAATCATACACCCCCACCTTTCTTCCTAATTGCATTATAGCAATATTTAGGGAATAATAGGAAAAAAACTGCACTCGGGAAGTCCAAGTGCAGTTGAATAATTATGCTAGTCGCTCGATGTCCTTTATTAAACGCTCCACATTTTCTTTTTTTGTCGCCCAGCTTGTGCAAAAACGAACAACCGTATGGGTATCATCGAAGGTTTCCCAAACAGAGAAGGAGTATTTTTCGCCTAATTTCTTAAGTAAATCGTTCGGCAAAATGGGGAATTGCTGATTGGTTTTTGAATTATAGCGTAAGGTGAATCCTTTTTGGATAAACGCCTGCTGAATGAGCATTGCCATCTCTACCGCATGATGGGCAATATCCAAATAAAGATGATTCTCCAATAATGTTTCAAATTGAAGACCTAGTAATCTGCCTTTTGCGAGTAGCCCACCTCTTTGTTTGATCATATAGCGAAAATCTCGTTGGTAAGCTGGATTCACAATTACGACCGCTTCGCCAAATAAGGCGCCCATTTTTGTTCCACCTATATAAAATACATCGCAAAGCTGAGCAATATCTTTTAACGATAAATCATTACCGTCTGCTACTAAACCATAGCCTAAACGAGCACCGTCTAGAAACAATGGCAATCCACAATCCCGGCAAACTTTACTTATTGCACTTAGCTCTGCTTTACTATATGTTGTTCCATTTTCTGTTGGATGAGATATGTACACTAAGCCTGGCTGTACCATATGTTCATGTGTGCTGTCTTGCCAGTGGGCGTCATAGCATGCCTTTACCTGTGCGGCCGTTATTTTACCATCATCGCTAGGCAAAGTGAGCACTTTATGACCGGTCGCTTCAATTGCCCCTGTCTCATGGACAGCAATATGGCCTGTAGTTGCCGCAATGACTCCTTGATGAGGACGTAGGATGGAGGCGATGACAGTTGTATTCGTTTGCGTGCCACCAACTAAAAAGTGAACGTCTGCCTGCTCAGCCGCTATCTCTTTTTTGACATAGGCTTTAGCTCTTTCCGAATGCTCGTCCATCCCATAACCTGGAGATTGCTCCTCATTGGTTTCCACTAATTTTTGCAAAATTTGTGGATGGGCACCTTCTGCATAATCATTTCCAAATCGTATCATATCTTTTCCCTCCAATTTCTCTCTGTATCTATAGCTTATTTTACAACCTTAGGATGGTAATAATCTATGGTTAGTTGGTGGTCTAAAGGACTTATTCGCTATTACAAGGAACGCTTCGGGCTGAGATACTAATTATAGGAATGATTATCATTTTAAAAATCATTCTCTCCCCCCTTTAAAGGAGGCTTTATTTCATTGTTATAAATCTAGTATGTCATCTGTAAATCATACTTTTAGCCATAATTTCTATTTACGATGAAAAAACTACAATCTTTCTATAAATTTGCCTAATGATAAATAATAATCATTAGGCTTTCTTACTAAATTAGATTTCCTCATTGCTCAATCTCCTGAAGGACCACATGACGAATCACTAGTTGTTGAGCTATCAGCACAATGATGGTTCTCGTGAGTAGTAGTATGCAAATGATGACCATTCCAATCGTTTGTTGAATGTAAATCATGTATCTCCTCATTGGATTGATTAGATTTTTGGCTAAAGCTACTAAGGATACTGACGACTATGATGATGCCAATAAACATAATAAAAAATTCCACTATTTCCATCCCTCCTCTTTCATTATGTATGATTATAGCATGCAAAAAATGGAATCTGTTCTCTTTATACCCATAGTTTTTATATAAATCTGGTAATTGATAGGAATGGATGTTAATTTGGTATCTGTTTATGCATTGTATGTACGGATTCAAACCATCTTCTCTGCTTTAGTCTACTCATAGGTGAAATTACGGACAAAATAATACCACAATCGTATGGATTGTGGTGTGTGAATTATGATTGAGATTTACATGATGATGATTCATTCGCACGATTCGTATCGTTTGAATTTTTCTTTTGTTCTTTTGTTAAAGAATTATCTTCACGCACATCTAAATCATCTGGACTTAAATCTGTCGCTAATTCCGCCAACTCTGACTGACGTTTATATTGCTTGCCCTTTGTCAAAATGATCACCTCCAAGTAGTATTACATTGCCCTAATTGGTTCGATCTCATTCTTGGAAAGGTATGAAATAATCATTTCTAGCTATGCTAATTGAGGTACAAGCTGGTTCAAAAGATGGTGATATGCTTGTAAATCTTGGTCATATAATTTTTTATAGGTCGCTAGGCTATAATGCTTTATATAATCAAAATCCTCATCACTTACTAAGTGATGTTTATGATTGAGAGCCCAAGCATTTTCCCATGCAGTTTGCTCAAATTGAATATTCATATGATGTTCTTCCAGCAACATAGATAACAGATGCTCATGAAGATAAATTTCCTGTAAGCTATGTTGTTTTTTCATTGTAAAAATTTCAATGGTACGCGGAAGCGATGATTGTAATGCTTCACGATCCACCGCATGACCCAGCTCATGTAAGGTCATTGTTTTTACATACACTTCAAGTGAAGGTGGATGTGGCAGCTCATTCTTTGCCTCGATTAATCGCTCGGCATCAAAGCCTACATAATGCCCAATAAAGTTATAGCTCATATTAATTCCTGAATGGTCCTGCTTTATAGTCATCCGCATGCCAACAGCCTGCACAACGGAGTTGATGATATCATATAGTTCTTTTTCATTTTGTTGTTTTGTCATGATCCGTCCTCATTTCCTCTGCAAACAATCTCATGTAACTATAATGGAAACGGATTAAATATATACTACAATTCATATAAATTCAACAAATAAATCCTGTAGATCTTGAGGAAATGCTCCACAAAAAAGGCGCTTGTAGTAAAAACTACAAACGCCCCGTGTGTGAAGGGTCTTATCTTATTTAAAGGGATTAGTTATTATTGTTAGTTCTTCGATTTTGGTTAGTGTTATTACTACGCTGTTTGCTGCGAGCCTCGCCGCCTTTGCGACCTATTTCTTCGTAAAATTCCTCGCCGTGGTTGTCAGCTGTAGCTTCTCCACCTTTTTGGCCAATCTCTTGATAAAATTCATGTCCATGATTTTTAGACGTAGCCTCGCCGCCTTTACGTCCTATTTCTTCATAAAAATCACGATCATGATTTCTGGAGGTAGCTTCTCCGCCTTTACGTCCCGCTTCTTCGACAGTCATGTTTTCATTGTTGTTTCTGTTGCGATTGTTTTGCTTGTTAGCCATTTTCTATTCCTCCTAATTTTTTTTGAGCTATTGACTAGCTCGCTATTTATATTCCCAGCTACATCCTATCTAAACATCCTTTTTTCAAAAAATTGATTTTTCTATAGTAGTAGAACCTTGCCATTCCAGCTCTCTTCAGTCTTCGAGCAATCATATAAATTTACTCGTACCAATATAATACTAATCTATAACATTGTAATTTTATGAAGGAAGGGTGATGTGAAAATGACAATTTTGACAAAGCCATCAATTGGCTTAACACAATTTACGGACTTCACGATGAAGGGAAGTGCCGCCAAGACGAAATTTGTGAAAGATATTAAATATCAGGGCGATTATCATCCAATTAAGGATTATTGGAAAGCAATACGCGAAGGGTTAAAAAAATACCATGAACATCATTTTAATGACTCCTACCTTCTCGATCTTGTAGACAATGCCCTCCCTGCTCGTCAGAAAAATTATCAAGAAGCTATAAAAGCCTATTTAAAATTTTTTAAAAACAAAAATGTGCAATGGTTTGAACCCGGTAAATCTAATTGGGTTTGTGATGACTTAATCGTCCGTTCAAATCCAGAGCTTGGTTTAATCGTTGATGACATCCCCTACCTTATAAAACTATATTTCAAAGGAAAAAATGAACGCATTGATAAACATAAATGTCGATCTGCCCTTACCCTCCTAAAGGATTCTCACTACTCCGTTGAACATCCTGCTTCTGTTAAACATGCCATTTTAAATGTTCAAAAAGGTCGCTTAATTACAGAGGATGAATCGACCGAATATCACCAACTAGCCCTTGAAGCGGATGCTGCACAATTTATGTTTATTTGGAATAGGCTTTAATCGTGAACAACTATATTTGAATAGCGTATTTTTTATTCGAATAAGATGGAAGCATTTCTAGACGAAACTAGTTCAATCATGACAAAAGGGCATGCCCTATAGGATAATAGTAAAGAGCGTTGAAATCAGATAATAAAGGAAGTGCTTCTATGAATGCAGAAATGGTGATGCAGGAGCTGAAGGAGCTAGGCAAAGAACGGACGAAAAAAATGTATATGTCGAATGGGGCACATGAGCCGGTTTTTGGTGTGGCAACAGGAGCCATGAAGCCGATTGCCAAGAAAATTAAAATCGATCAGGCATTGGCAGAAGAGCTTTATGCGACTGGCAACTATGATGCTATGTATTTTGCAGGTGTCATTGCAGATCCAAAAACGATGACGGCGGCTGATTTTGATCGATGGATGGATTCGGCTTACTTTTATATGCTGGCTGATTATGTAGTGGCAGTCACTTTAGCGGAATCACCTATTGCACAAGAGGTGGCGGATGCATGGATGGCGAGTGGTGAGGAACTGAAAATGTCAGCAGGCTGGAGCTGCTATTGCTGGCTTTTAGGAAATCGTAAAGATAACGAATTTTCTGAAAGCAAATTAGCAAGCATGCTAGAGGTTGTGAAAAAAACAATTCATACTGCGCCTGAACGAACAAAATCTGCGATGAATAATTTTCTTTACACAGTGGCGATTTCCTATGTACCCCTCCACGAAAAAGCTGTGGCAATAGCACAGGCAGTTGGTCCTGTGGAAATGAAGCGTGACAATAAAAAAAGCACGACACTGAATGCCTATGAAACTATTCAAAAGGAACTTGATCGAGGAAGGCTTGGTTTTAAACGTAAATATGTAAGATGTTAATGAATCAATCTAACAAGCATTGATCCCATTCGGATGAATGCTTTTTTTGTTATCGCATAAAAAATATTGGTTTTCATTATTTTTTTAATTTCCTATATTTTATTTTAGAATTCATGCGTTTATGTAACGACAACAAAGAACAACCGAACAAGCATTGTACTATAGTCATCATTTTCTTTATCCTAACAGGGTACTGTCTATGATACTTCTTTATAGGCAAGAAGATATGACCGGTAGTATTATGAGGGCAATGAGTCTTATGTTTGCATCAAGTACCATAGCAACTTTTGCAGCTGTCCTCATCGCCTCTTGCAAAAACCGAAAAGAATTAACCGTTTTCTGTTAGTGCCTTCCATTTTGGATATGTAATAGCTTCCCTATATTTCACTACTATTTTACTATAAAAACATACCAAATTTTACTTTTTGATAGTATAATAATTACATATTTTGATAATAGGAGGATATATATGAAAAAATTAGTCTTATTTTTAGCGATGATTACCCTATTCTTCACCACTACCACGATTGCTGATGCACATCCAGGGCGTCTCGATAGCAATGGTGGTCATAATTGTTCAGACAAGTCAAAGGCAAAAGGTCTTTGTACAGGCTATCATTATCATAATGGGAATAGCGACAGTGGTTCCTCCTCAGGTGGTCAAAGCAGCTATACACAGCCCACAACAGCAATTCAGGCTCCAGCATTGACAAAAGTAGCCGTTTATTTGAATAATGTAAAACAAAGTTATACGCCAAGCGCCTACATGAAAAATGGCACAACATTGGTACCGATGAAACCAATTTTTGAAGCTCTTGGAGCAACTGTTTCTTATGATAATGCCACTAAAAAAGTAACTGCGACGAAGGTCGGGAAGAAAATTGTTATCGGGGTTGGCAACAAAACAGCTTATGTTGATGCAAATGGAACGACATCTACAATTAGCCTTAGCCACCCTGCCGAAGTTTATCAAGGAACGACAATGGTGCCTTTACGCTTTGTTAGTCAAGCCCTTGGCGCAGAGGTAACATTTGATGAAGCCAAATTAACCGTCTATATTACAACAAAATAATGGACAAACAAAAAGCAGCTTCCTTGGAAGGATGCTGCTTTTTTAGTGTTGTTCTAACTCGAACTGATATTTTTTATTAATTTTATTAGCTATTTTCTCTAAAAATGCAGCAACTGTCATATTTTCAACTTCATTTGTATACCATGCCAATTTGGCGCCATAATTTTTTTTATTATAATTTACTTCTAATGGCCAGAAATTTTTAGTCTTATAGGTATAATCAAATTTTATATATAGTTGTTTTCCCTCTGGACACTCCATGACCACGTTATATAACGGATTTTTTCTTTCCTGCTCAAATTTTACTTTTCTTATTTTCGTTAACATCCTAACCCCCGCCTCTCTTCTTTTTATTTCGACAAAAGTTCTAAAGATCTTTAAAAAAAAAAGATAAAGCACGCTGTTTCAACGAACTTTATCCTTTCTTTATTATAGCATAGTTATTTATTATCGACAAATTTATCGTAATAACGTTTGAGCATAGTAGCCATTTGCTCACGTGTGAGAACCCCTGCCGGATTCATATTTTTACTGCCATCGCCTCGGATAATGCCTTCTCTAATAGCCCATTCCCACGCTTCTTTATGAGATGCGGCTACTTCTCGATCGTATAGTAAACTAGCTTTTGTAGCTAATACGCTTTTTAAAGCTTCTATTTCCTGCTTCAACTCATTATATTGTGACATTGTTAACCCCTCCTCCAGGCCATTTTTTAAATCTTGCTGGAACTGTGCTTCGCTAATACCCATACTTATTAAATAGGCAAACGGATCTTTGTGTGTGGTGCCGCCCAAATTATCAGCTATCCAACGATGGGATTTGATGCCGTTGCCAGTACCATCTAAAATAGTGGGAATCCCTGCCTCTATAGCCATTTTGCGCAATAACCAAATATATGCTGCGTAATCTTTTTTAAATTGTTCCTTATCAGAAGTCCGCGCTAGCTCTACTTGGGCATAGCTATATGGATTCCCTTTAGGGCCACAACCATATTGAACGCGATTAACTGGTGCTATTTGCACAATGCGTCCGCCACCCCCTACCCAGTGAGAAACGAAGGCATTGGCTTTATTTTTATTCATATAGGCAATTTCATTTTCTAATGCATTTGGACCAGTGTTAGTGCTATTACCCGATTCATGTGCTACCACGTACTTAATGGCGGTGAGCGGTTGATTAGGTAATCCTGACATCATCTGCAATTCAATCACATAACTCATTATGCACCATCCTTTCCTATCATTTCTTTGCGAATGACCACCATGCTATTCATCAATAGTTCTGACGATTATAGGGGTGAATGGACAACTAGTTTTATTGCGACAGGCTAGCTATTTGCCATGGTTGACTGATGGGCTGAATGGATGACTGCTCTATTTCACCTTTTTTGCTGCTACACATATAAAGTGAATGAAGGATGAGAGTGACATTCACTTATTCTAATAAATGCAAGCTACACCATTTTTTCTAGTTAGTTGTGCTCATGACTATTATTTAAAATGATGAATAAATGATCATTTCACTTCAACAGGTGCATTGACAAAGAACGGCTCCATATAGTATTTTGTATCTTCTAAACTGAATGAAGGAGAGAGATAAAGTGATTGTAGAAAATATCATGAATCGATTAACTAGCCTACACGGTTACACGGCTATTAAAAAAATCGACAAAGGCTATTCCTCTGATACCAAATATGTCGTAACCGTTAATGATACGCCTTATTTTGTACGCCTCTCCGATCTCGCACACCAAGAGAAAAGATGGATTGAATTTACTTTGCTACAGGACTTAGAGCTCCAGGGAGTTCAAACACATAAGGCCATTGAATATATGGTCCTCCCGGACGACCATCTTTCAGCGATGGTGATGAGCTATTTAATAGGCTCCCCTGCGGATGAAATCATTCTTCAGCTTTCGGACACAGAGCAGTATCATCTCGGTCTAATGGCTGGGAAAGAATTAAGAAAAATTCATCAGGTGAAATCACCAAAAACTATCCATTGGGAGACGTTACAAAAAGAGAAATTTACTAATTATTTACAAGCCTATCAGCAGGATTCTTATCAAATTCCGCAAGAGGCTAAATTATTGTACTTTATAGAAGAACATTGGCCGCTATTAAGACAACGCCCAACTACCCTTCTTCATGATGATTACCACCTTGGGCACATTATTTGCCACCAAAATAGTTTTAATGGGGTTATTGATTTTAATGGCTATGATGTAGGTGATCCCTATCATGATTTTTATAATCTAGCCCTGTTTAGTAGACGGCATAGTGTCCCCTATTGCATCGGGCAAATAAATGGGTATTTCACCCAGCCACCAGATGATGAGTTTTGGCGACTATATGCCTTATATGCTGCCATAAATGTCATTTCAACCATTGCCTGGACACGCCAATATGATCCGCAATCATTTGACGATGCGTTAGCCAGAATTCAGCTAATTTTACAGGATCATGCTTACTTTTCCTCCGTGAGGCCTTTATGGTATCCCGATCAGCAGGTCGTTTAGCCACTTTCGAGCAGCGCTAATATTTTTTGCCGCTCTGCTTCAAAATTAATGGCTGGCTGCTGTGGCCGTTCCTCTTCATGACGATGGTGAAACCACTGTGGAATAATCTCTTGACGTCTCTTGGCTGGCATGTCCGTCACTTTTTTCTTCTGGGCATGAAAGCGCATTTGGTCTGAAGCAATATCTGCCATGGTCTTTAGTTGTTTATGATGCCAATTTTGCAATATCTTCTCAACATACCGCCAGCACAATACATTGTGCTCCACAGCTAGCTTCATCGCATGGATGACTATTTCCTCTGAAAAAATGTTTAGCCAGGAATGAATTTTTGCAGTCATATACGCCGACAGAGAGCCAAAGCCTTGTTGTTCGAAAAAGTAGTAGGCTGTCTGTGATTGTTGATTATCATCTTTATTGTTTAGTAATTGGTTATTTAGTAATTTATTATTTAGTTGTGTGGGCTTTTCCGTTTGTGGTGCGGCCGTTGACGGATAACCCGTTGACGGCTGGGCAGCACGGTTAGAGACTTCAAAAACGACAAACTCCACCTTGCTGAATTTTCCATCCTTTGCTCGCTCCTGTACCTTTTGAAGATAACCTTCCCGAATCAGTTCATTAACAATGCTAGCAGTCCCGTCACGTCCACATTTACTACGTGTCGCCAAATCTGTCAGACAAAAATCCCAATCATCTGGCAATGACAGCATATAGGCAAGCAATCCCTTTGCCTTCCAACTTAATTGGTCATTATTTAAAAAGCCCTTGTCCAATACCACAAAGTTATCGTTCTTCACTACTCTGTAGATCATGGCTATCCCCCTCCTCCACAATTACTCTCTGTACTATCTATATAAAAGTTTATGCTATAAAAAGGGACAAATTTTTCTAATTTTTTATTTCGCTAGAATTTATGGTCCTTTTTTTGAGGGTGTTCTTCTGAATACATGGACAAAAAAAGACACTTACCATTTCGTAAGTGCCTCTGCTGCAACGCTCACTGCCAATGTTGAGTGTGCCTTGTTTTATTCGTATAGTTCTTTATAGATAATAACTTTTAATGCAGCTATTTCTTCATCTGATAATTTGCCTTCTACCTGTTGTAATGCCTCTTCCTTCGTCATGGAGCCGTCCTGTAATTTCACACGAATATCATTTAGCTCTGTAATGCCTACTTTTTGAATGATTACTTTAGTAGCCTCTTCTTTCGACGTAAAAGGTAACGTACTACTATCTACCGTTTTCGCCTCTTCCATATAGGCTTTTAACTCCGGATCGTTTTCAATTGTATTTTTGATTTCTTCCTTTTGTCCACTATTCTCTAATTCTGTTGAGAGTGTATTGACAATTTTTTCTGACGCAAATTTCGTGCCAAAATGTAATACACCATAGCCAACTATACCAATGAAAATAATAAAAACAACTAACCATTTCATGAATCTCAAAATCGCTTCACTCCTTTATCCACGTTCATCATACTATATGGAGTGGGTGATTGAGAAACAATTCTCCCTAGAAATTATGTAAAAAAACCCCATCCGATGATGAGGCTTTTATTTGACGTATTTCAAATACTTGCGGACAAATTCTACAATATAAAGTATTTCTTCATCAGTCATACTTAAAAGATTGCAAACACGTTGCAGTCTTGCTGGTGAAGTTAATTGTTGACGAACTTGATGGATATACATGTATTTGCATTTACGTGGATTAACCTTATCCCGTATTTGCTTGTATCGAAGGTATGCGTAGCGAGCAAATGCATTAAGCATCTCCCGCTCCTGCTCATCACGTTCTTTTTTTCTAGCAGCTTCATCAATTATGTCCGTTTCAAATGTCCGTGTACCATCTGTTAATTGCATAGTACCACCTCTCTATTGCAAATGTACTCCTAACTATTAAATGCAACAAAAAAAGCCACACCTAGGGTAGATGTGACACTTTTATTGATTACCTATGTAAAGATTATTGAGAGTGCTTTCTTCTTTGATCTCGCTTCTTCAACATATATCGTGTAATGCCAAGGGTGATAACAATTTCGTTTATTAATAAAAATTGAAAACCATTGGGAGTTGCATGTCGCCAATCATAGATGCCCCAAATAATAAGTGTGAAGAGAACAACTGCAAGTGTATATCTAGAAGCCTCTGAATAATAATCTTTTTCTTTATCCAAAATCTGCAACATCCTTTCTATTGAGACGGTTTTTTCACATATAATACGCAAAGATAGCGACAATAATATTCGGTAATGCTAACCATAAAGCGTTATTCATGATGTGATTACGTTCATCCCTATCTTCTTTGGTTTCTGTTGCAAAATTGGCCCGCATTCGATCCCCACTCCCCATTGATCCAGACATTAACAAAGCGAAAATAATGAGTATTCCACCTACAAGCCCCGAAAGGAAATGGGCTTTTTCTGTACCCCATATTAGGATTGAAAATACAACACCTAGGATGGACATGATCGTTCCGATGCCTACATATTTCATTTCCACACACCCCTTCTGTAGTATACGGTGGAAGCTTCATTTTCGTTTCAAAAAAACCAAAATTTTCATATTCATTACAGCCACTATATAATATAATGAGGAATTTTCTTTATTTATAAATCGTTGCGATGAGCAAAGTCGACGGTTTTCCAAAGAATACAAAAGGAGTAGATACAAATTGAAAAAAGAAATGGGTGCGTTGCTATTGTTGAGTGCTATTTTGTTTTCAGGTTGCCATTCAGATCAAAAAGAAAATCCCACAGAAGAAAAAACTTTAAAAAAAGCTTATAGTCCAACACATGCTGATGCCACATGAATGGGTTCCTCTGCCAATAAAGAAGTAAAACTGTATAAGTAAGGAGATGGCGTAAAACTGGAGTTTAATGGGAAAATGAAGGACTTTAATTGGAACAACCCTGATGATACAGGAACCGAGTCTCAAGTGTTTTACATAGATATGACAGATGACGGCGATGAGGAAGCTGTTATTATCCTTCAGACTGGTAGAGGAACGGGGCTAGATAATTATGATATTCATGTAGTAGATCAGGACTTACAAGAAATAAAGGTTCCTCATTATGAGGAAATTGTTGCTCAACATATGGAGTCAAACGTTGTGAAAAAAGACTTTGAAACATTAAATATTACGGGTCGAGCATTTGGCAAGGAATATCACTTTGACTATAAAATCGATCCAGAGCTAGAAATACAGCAGGATCAGCTAGGTTTTGGTGCAATAACGATTTATTATATAGAAAACCAACGAATAAAATTGACCCTTGCAGCTAGCGTATTTCCTATAAATGTGGCTGATTTCCATATTACCTATACATTCGATCATACGAAGAACGAATTTATGGTCGATCAAATAGAAGTAGAACCGATTCAACAATAAATAACAAACGAGTATTTTTCCTCTACTATTTATTCGTATAGGATAAGCTCCAAACGTTCATAGTAAGTATGGTATGAAACTCATACCGAATCATACGACGGAGGGATCAATTTTATGAATAATGTTCGTGAAGGTTTAATCCCAACTATTCTCGGGTCGGCTGTCACAGCGGCAGGATATGCCATGAAGCAAAAGCATGGTTCTAATAAAATGGTGGCCAACACCATTTTTGGCTTTGGTTTAGCTCATATTGTGTTAGGAGCTATTGACCTGGTGGAGCATCGTCGTTAAGAAAAGAAGGGCACTCTATGTGCTCTTCTTTTTATTTTGAATAATTTCCCATACAATGTTAGCATGATAATATAGTTAAATGAAGGAGAGTTGTCTATTGGCCACATTTGAAGATTTTACAGCGCTTGATCTACGAGTTGGTACAGTTTTGCAGGCACAGGAGCTACCAAAAGCGCGTGTTCCTGCTATTAAAATGAACATCGATTTTGGGGAGGAGATCGGCATTAAACAGTCTTCCGCCCAAATTACAAAACGGTATACGCCAGAGGCAATGGTCGGAAAGCAAGTTGTAGCCATTGTTAATTTTCCTCCACGCCGAGTTGCCGGTTTTAAGTCAGAGGTGTTAGTGATTGGTGGAGTGCCCGAAGAGGGAGACGTTATCCTGTTAACACCTGATCAGCACGTACCAAATGGCACAAAAATACATTAAAGAGCCGTGCATTATGCAAGAGGCTCTTTTTTGTGAATGGGTATCCATATTTCACTTGTAAAGGTTGGTGAGGAGAAATCAGTGCTCGCATGACTGACAATTTCAGGGCCAGCCACCTGATTATAGCCAGAAGACGGAAACCATTCGGCATAAATGCGGCCCCACGATTCCTGAAGTGTTTGCGGGAATGGTCCTACCACTGTAAAGACTACCCATGTATTCGCAGGGACAGCAAGCTGACAAAAGTACCCAGGGTTTGTTGCTTCTGTAGTAGCTACTCCAATATAATGATCGAGTTCTCCCTTCTCCTCCATTCGCCCCTCTGAAAAATTTGTAGAGGCTTGGATGATGCCCTTAGGTTCCACATTGGACAGCTTTTTAAGCTGCTCAATATCTGTAATTGTTAGAGATTGCGCCATTTTCACAATGTCCGGATTTTCTCCCTGAAAAATAATCGGTACACGTTTCATCAAGCCAACAATGTGAAAGGCTTCTTTTTGCTCGAGTCGGTAATTCATTTCTTTTCCTCCTTGGATGGTAAGTTGGAAGGTCATCCGTGGGAAAGCTTTAAATGTTTGACCAGTTTGCCTTGCCTCTGAGGGTGTCATTCCATGTAAGTGCTGAAAAGCTCGTGTAAAAGCATCTGCTGAGCTATAGCCGTACATAACAGCTATATCAAGGATTCTCAAAGAGGCGTTCGACAAATCAAGAGCAGCCAGTGTCAAACGTCGCCGACGAATGTATTCAGATAGTGAGATACCAGCTAGAAATGAAAACATTCTTTTAAAGTGATACTCTGAACAATACGCTTTTCTTGCTACTTCCCTCATGTCAATATCGTTTGTCAAATTGGCCTCAATATAGGCAATTGCTTCATTCAATCGTGTGCATGAATCCACTTGAATAACCTCCCTTTACACAACAATAGCAAGAATAGAATGATGTCATCCGACATATTGTGCCCTAATTAGTCGCCTTTCAAAAAATAATCTATCGAACAGGCAGATCACTAACTTTCAAAGCTACTTTCACATATATATAATAGTGTAAAGCTAATTTTAGCCTTACACCTCCTGACTTGATACTTAGGGTCACTGGTCGTACAGTGGCCCTATGAAGAAGAAGGTTTCCATATAACTTGTATCCCAGTTTTACTATATCCAATAAGTTACCTGTTCCATTTCTAAAAAAAATCTATCCTTTTGGACAAGCTTTTGCTATAGCATAACGTCTTTCATGTAGTAGATTGGATGTTTTAGAAAGTAAAAGGAATGACCAAGAACTAAAATTCTTGGTCATTCTTATGTTAGCGATAGGTTGAATGGCTCGGCTCAAATAAATCTTCGTCGGAATGACGCACAAGGGAGAAATGGTCAACATTGTAATGACCATGTAATAAGTCATTATGATGTGCGATTATTGCGCCTGGTTCTAAAACCTTGGAGCCGTTCGTCGAATGTCCATCACCGACAACTGTGACATCAAAGCCTTGAACAGTGGCAGTTCTGACGGCGGTATCTACACAGTGCTCGGTTTTACACCCCATCATTACCAAGTGCTTCACATCATGAACCTTTAAATAGTCCAGCAAACCCGTGTTGTAGAATGCATTGGTAGCAAGTTTATCAAAAAAGACAGCTGATGTGGGAACATGGATTTTTTTATGTACTTGAAAGCCAGCTCCCTCCCCACCAGCTACATCTTGATCACGAACAAAAATAATTTGAGCATTTTCTTCGATTGCCTTGTTAATCACCTTATTGATGGTCTCTACTAATTCGTCTTTACGATAAACAGCTTGTTCCTCCTGATTACCTTCCATTAGTTCTTGCTGTGCATCAATCACAATTAACGCTTGTTTCAAAAGCATCTCTCCTTTTTGGGTTACTAACCATACTTTACCATAAAGGAGGTTTTACCTTTATTATTTTTTTACTTTAGAAACGGTTATGCCATCCCCAATTGGTCAAAGGATGGACTCCAGTTGCGGGTGGACTGCCACCAGCTCATTAAATTTCTTCATGATGGCTGTATAGCGTTTTGGTGTTATCTCTGGATCAGCAACACTACCCGACTATCCGTGACCATTAACGCACCAGTATTTTCTATTTTTATACAGTACGCTAAATAGGGCTCATCATTTTCCTTGTGCATATTTTTCCTCTAACTCTAGTGAGGTTAATGTGCCCCACATCTTCAATTCCTCTCGCCAGGCAGATGCCACTATAGCCACCTAATGCTCCAATTTCTAATTTGTATACATCATGTCAATAAACATATTGCTTTCATCGTTCAACATATACTGGGGATAGCGATTACTTTTGAAATGGAGGTACGTGTATTGAAAAGAGTCATAAAATATGTTTTGGGGATTGGCACATTATTGATACTGTCAGGCATCTTTTTAATTGGTGCGCAATCTCACTATAATCAGAAGGAAATTAAAATTGCGAGTAAAATTTGTCTTGAAAATGGCGGACATCCTAAAATCATTCGTGATTATTTGGCTCTTAACTACTCCTTTTCCTGTCAAAAGGACTGAGGTTTTACATAAGATGGTGAATTAAATCATAAAGATATTTCTTATCAATCAAAGATGAAATGGATCCATTAACTAAATCGTTTGAGTTGCATTTAACAATTCGAATATGCTAAAAACACCGTATCTTTTTTATAAACATCGCAACCTTATTGCAAAACTAAACCTAGCATTTTAAAAATCTAAAAAGGAAAGGGTTGCCACAAATAATCAGCTTTCACTGACTTTTTGGACAACCCTACTTTTTTCTATTTTAATTGCATTGTTGTAATGCAAGTGCCATCGCTTTCATAAGTAGAAAATATCGATTCTACCGTTTTGCCTTTGTGCTCCATTTTTATGTTATACGTTTGGTCACGAGGTAGCCATAAATCAATAAATCCATTTGCTAGAGTTTTCATGCTTTCGTCCACTAGCACATTACCTTTTGAGTCTTCAATATAGACAGCTATATCCTTATTAGCCAGTTCTCCTTGGCACCCCGTCAAGCTATGGTTAGTACAAGGGTGAGTTTCATTTATGTAAGGAGCTACAGAAACAAAAAATTCGTCTTCTGGCAAAGCATATGCTGACTCAATTCCTTCTTTATCAGTTACAATCAGCTGGTTTGATGTGATTGAAGCAGATTCGTCTTTAGTTTTGTCCCCGCTATATTCATTCACCAACTCCTTAATATTTTGCATCTCCACTTCTTTTCTAGGATTATCGTCATTAGTACTCTCTCCATTGCAAGCACCTAGGACAACCGTAGTAAGTAAAGTTACAGCAAAAGCTTTTAATTTCATTTTATTCACCTCTAATTTCTTCATTCTTTCTACTTTGTAAAACGCTGACGATTTATACTATAAACTATAAATAAGAAGAAATTGTGCAGAGGAAAAATAGATACATTACAAACAGATTTTATTTATTTGAGTATTGGTGACTGCAAATCCATTCCAATGAAATAAACGTGATCATGTTGCTGATTATAGGATAGTTTTTTCAAAGTTACAGCAGAAAAAATTTTCTAAATTTTTAATATTATATACTTTTAAAGAGTATCTCATAATCATTTCCATTCAAACTCCAATGTTTTTAGTTTTGACTCAAATTCAAAGCCCAATTTTTTTGCTAAACGTTTAGATTCAAGGTTTGTTTCCATCGTTGACCATTGGGGTACTAGTCCATTTTTTATACAATCATCTAAATATGCTGAACATACTAAAGTTGCTAATCCTTTATTCATGTGTTTCTCGTCGTATGTTTCAACACTAATTTCATGCTTATTCTCGTGTACACAGCAAGAAAAACATGCACTTACTATTTTATTATCCCTTAGGATACAATATCCCAGTCCATGAGTATTAAAGTCTTCAATTGAATACCAAACCTCTTCTAATACGTCAGAAAGAATTCCATCTGGATCGTTCTTAATGACTTCGGTATCAATTTTTTTTATTAGATAATTATCCGGTAAAGGTTTGTATTGCTCTTTTAAGGAAACGAAAGCCTTAGGATTGAATTGATAATACAACTCATAATCTGGTTCGTATTCTTTATCAGCAATAACATTTTCTACTACTTGTTCCCATATCTCATCTTTTATGACTGCAATAAACCAGGTTCCACCACACGATTCATAAGTATCCATTTTTAATTCATTATCAAGAAAATCTCGTAAAGAATCAATAAACTGTTGATTAGTCGCATTCCCAATAAAAATACTGCTTATTCCTGTTACATCTATTAGTGCTGTATTGGGTTCTTGCAGATTGTCTACATAAATTGTCCCTCTGTTCATACCATTAATTATGGAATTTAATGTTAAATCATTCTTCTGATCAGGTGTTTGTAGTAACCTTTTTATTTTGTAGTAGTCTCTTTTATCCAATTTATAAATCATAAAACAGCTCAGCTCCTTTCATAATCCGATAAAATATTTGTTTGTATTTAAATTCCTATAGTTTTTTTAGAAAAAACTGCTTTATACAGGCAGCTATGAAATGGCGTAGCGATGATGCATTTTCAATCTTACTGATTTTATTTTTTTATCTGTACGAAAGAACTATAGGGTAAAATCCTTAATCAAATAATTATCCAGCATGAAATAGCCCCTTCTAGCTCTTTTCATTTTAAACGTTCTGATGTAATATTTAATATTTTACCATTTTATAACTTTTTATAAAGTAAAGCTAATAACTGCACGTTTTGATTCACCAATAAATGAGGGAACTTTTTCCTGAATTGATTACTTCGGGGCAGGACTAAGCTTTACTCTTAATGATGCAAACCCATAATAAAAAAAGACGTCAGGTAGACGCCCTTAAAGTTTGATCGATATCCTCTATCAACCTATCCACTTGTTCCTTTGTTATCTTTATGACATATAGCTCTGTCTTTTCGTTTCCATCTTGATTGGTTAGGTGTTCAGGATATTGATAGTGGTTTGATATCTCTTTGCCCATACAATCACCTCTTTAATGATATATATTCGACATAAAGTATAGCAAACCTTCAATAAAAAGGAAAATATCCATTTACTTTCTCACCCTATAAGCATAAGTATCCGCTATTCCTATTAAAACCCTGTCCATTGAAGGAATCCATTACTTAACAAAGCTATTACTTCCCCATTTTCGCAATTTTTTTTAGATAAAACACCCCAATAGACAGAAGAAGGATACCATATACTTTTACCATCATATTTCGAATGGCAGCATCCATCGTTGTATTTAGCAGAGCAAGCCCAATACATGTAATGAGCAGGCCAATGAGCATGTGAATGATTCTCATTTTTTACCCTCCTTTTAATAGGCGAGCCCTACTCGCGTTTTAACGAATTCCTTACTAAAGATTTGTTGGTAGGCAAAGTAGGCTGTATCGGCTACTGATATTTCACTACCGCCTTCAGGTAAAAAATTACGCTCCACTCGATAGGTTCCTGTAAATGATCCATCTGGTAAATAGGTTGGACAAACAATCGTCCAATCGACATTGGAAACGTGTAATTGTTCAAAAACGTACTGATGCTCCTTAGCAGCAAACGTAGATTTTCGTTTGGATTCCGTTGATTGATAACGAAGAATTGTTGGCGACACTCGACTTTGTAAAATACCCGCAGTGCCAATCGTAATAATTCTCTTTATCTTTTGTTGCTCCATAACCTCAAGTATGAGCAAAATACTAGTAGATAAAGTATCATTCCCATCTGTATTTAATGCACTTACTACTACATCCACATTCACCATAGCCTGTTCGAGATCGTTCTTATTTAAGACATTTCCCTGAAAGATATGTAATTTCTTATTGTCCATCTGTAATTTATGGGGATCACGGACAAATGTCGTTACTTCGTGTTGATCTTTTAACGCGAACTCAACAATTTTTCTTCCCACACGTCCAGTTGCACCCAAAACTAATATTTTCATAGACCTTCACCTCTTCATTCCATTATAACATGCCCCTTCTATGCAAAAGAGACACATGCAATATGTGTCTCCCGCTTTCCTTATTTTGTTTCTAATAGCTGAACATTCACTATAAATGTTCCCATATTCTCTTCTTTGGCTAGCTCATGGATAATCGTTTGAATCTCACTTTCTGTGCTTTTTTCTATTTCATTACCATCGTGTAATTGGATGGTGATGATTTGATGGTTAGGGGAATCTACCAAATAGCCTACTGTACTATCTGGTGAATAACCTGCCTTTCGTACTGCTTGTATAATCTTTTGTGTAAAATTAGTCTCTTGTAATTTTTCACTAAACTCTTCCGCATAGGTCGGAGAAGGAGAGAAACTTACGGCTATTGGTGAAGGCTGTTTTTCTACAATCAGCCATGATATCACTACTATAGCGAACATCAGTAAAAAGAAACCTTGTAGTATTCTCTTCATACACTCGCTCCCTTTCACCTTTATATTAACAGGCAGAAATCTAGTATTACCCCCTAAAAACGGTTAGTTATGTACGACAAAGTTTCCATTTTTCTATTCCAAGGGCAAATTACCAAGAACTCTATTTAATTTTTCATAGATTAGATGTGTAAGGGTTGCGCGACCAATACTAAAAATTAACCATAAAGGAGATTAAAAGATGCAAGATTGTAGATTTAATCATTATATGAATTGGGGTCAACAAAAAGACGAAGCAAAAAAGTGCTGTGAGAAAAAATGTAAGCATACATGTAAATGCGAACACAAGGAAGAAAAATGCCCTGAGAAAGATTGCTGTGAGAAAAACGAATGTAAAGGCTGTATTTGCCATCAATTAGAATGTCTGCCTATTGGCACACTTGTAGACGTCGTGTTAGCAGGTGGTTTTAGCTTAGCTGATGTCTTTTTCATTAGCCTAGATCCTAAAACGTGCTGTGCTACATTCTTAGAAGTAGCAGATGTAGGAGCTTCTCCGATTATCATAGATTGCCAACAAATTATTCTAATACGAAGAAGCACAATTGCTTAAAGAATTCTGGAATTGATATTTTCTAATATATGTAAACGGACTATTTATTTGATCTTCTGCCAGGTTGAATCCTGGCAGAATTTATAGGCTTATTCATTAATAATTACTTTCACAATGGGCTCAAGTTTTCCTCGATAAACATCGCCCAAATAATCCACTTCCACTACGACTACTCTAGGCTCAAAACGCTGGATACACTCAATCAAACGTTTGGTGTTCATTTTTTTCATACGTTGGAAGAGTTTACGAATATCTGACCGAATGCTCCATTCCCGTTGCGGGCAAGAGACCGTAAACGTCGATAAAATAAATGCTACATTTTGTAAAATACCTTCCACTCCCGTAGCTTTTCCATTCACATTACTTAATGCCGTTACTTGATGTGTCATGCTATCAACCTTTCTTCTACGTTCATACTGAAGTTTGTTCTCTTGAAAAAGAGCACTTTGTTATTTATGCTTGTTAGTCAATATTTATGAACGTTACTTTGTTTGTACCCCAAAAATTTTTGGAATAAACAAATACTTAGCTGATAGGTATGCTTTAAAGTTTAGCGAGTAAATGCATAATAGAGGACGTAGAGCCAGCTAAAGCATCCATGGATGCTTGCCCATATGATGGAATGATGGACACTCCATGAAATCGTAATCGCTAAAACAGAACCAAAGCCTATGCCATTCTTGACGACTGTTTTATGCTCCATTTTCTTCACCTTCTTTATTTTTTTCATCTCCCCATCTTGCCATCTCACCTTATTCCCCTCCTCTATATTTTTGGTTTATGTACCAGCTAACAAGGGCATCCTGAGAAAAAAGGATGTGTGTGGATGAACGTCTTCATAATGGTTACTATCATTGTCATACCTGCTCTCATGGTCTATCTTCAGCAAAAAAGTGATAAAATGCGCCTTGTTTTCAATGCGTTAGGTGTCGTATCAGCTATTCTTTTTGGCTATATTGCCGCTACTTCTATAGCGCAGATTATTCGTGAGGATGTGGTCTTTATGACAACGATTCACGCTGTTTTCTTAAATCCTATTTTTCTAATGTCAGGCGCGTATCTAGGCTTATTTTTCATTCAATACATGATTGCTATCACAATACATTTTTGGGCTAAGCCTTAAAGAATGTTAATAAAAATCACAATAGACGCGCCATGTCTGTTCGTTTGGATTATAAAAGAAATAAAAATTGCCATTATCCACAATATTCAGTTGTGCCTTGGCATCTGAGGCAATCTGGAAGACAAAAGGTGTGTCTTCTCCAAAATCATAACCACTTTGACAAAAGGTCGGGTAGCCACCAATTTTGTGTTGCGGATACAGATCTTCGAGGATATCGTCAAAATAATTGAGACCCTTTTCATGCTTCAATCTTAGTATGTCCTCTTCAATTTGTGCAGGAATACCCCCGCCATCCCATACTGGATAATCATTGTGAATAAGCTCTGCCTGCAGAGGAAAGGCTCGAATACGCTCATGCTGCCAGTCCCGCTGTACTAGGTTTTCTAAAGTGGTGTAGGCTCTTATTTTAAAAAAGTTGCTCAAATCATCCTCCATGAGATGTTCGAAAATATTCTCATGGACAAATAGCGTTACCAATTGAAATGGCTGTAAAGCAGGAGGAACATAGGGCAAATCTTTCAAAAATAATGTAGCAAGCGGTTGAAAATTGGAGGGTCGATCCTCCTCTAGTAATGACCATCCCACATAGCCAATCCAACTTTCTAAAAGCTCATGGGTTGGACGGAAGCCACCCGTCTGGAATATGGTCGCTTGCTTGGCTAGCTGAGATTGGATATGTTTAATGCTCATGCGCAAGCTCATGTTGTCGACAGCAGCAATCCGTTATATGATCATTGACCATACCAACTGCCTGCATAAATGAATAACAAATAGTACTTCCTACAAATTTAAAGCCGTCCTTCTTCAATTGCTTACTCATCCGATCACTACGATCTGTTGTCACTGGTACCTCTGCCATAGATGGCCATTCATTTACAATTGGTTGGTGATCGACAAATCCCCAAATATATTCAGAAAACGAGCCATATTTTTCTTGTATTTGTAGAAAAGCTTTAGCATTCGTCACAACGCTAGCGATTTTTAATTTATTGCGCACAATACGTGTGTCTTGCTGTAATGCCAAAAGCTTGTCCTCTGAATAAAGGATAATTTTTTTAGCCTCGAATTGATCAAATGCCTCTCGATAGCCCTCTCGCTTTTGTAAAATGGTCCACCAGCTAAGTCCTGCCTGTGCCCCCTCCAAACAAAGCATTTCGAATAAATGCTGATCATCATAGACGGGTACTCCCCATTCTTTGTCATGATAATCTACATACAACGGCTGATCTAGCTTGACCCACGAACATCTTTTCATCGAAAAACCTCCTATGCTTATATATTATTTTATGGCCGTAATACATAGCCATCCTTTACTTGTCTTTTCACTTATATATACCGTTTGGAAACCGGTTTTTTTCAATAAATCCTTCATAGCTGCTGGTGTTTGGAATGCTTCCATATGGTAATTCATTTTGTAGAGCTCCGCAATGACAATAAATTTTCCTCCATTTTTTAATACCCTCCATACTTCCCCAACATCGTGCTCCAATGATGGCCAAAAATAATGGGTTTGAAAAGCTGTGATTGCATCAAAGAATTGGTCCTCATATGGAATTTGAGACACACTTGCCTCCTTAACAATGATGCTGCCACTTGCGACATTCGCTTCATTCATTTTGATGGATTCCTTTACTGCCTGTGCAGAAATATCAATCCCATAAATTATACTATTGGGATTCAATTTCGATAAAATTCCGAGTGTTTTCCCTCCGCCACAGCCAATATCTAACACACGGTCCCCATCATTGATGGCACCTTGCCGGATAAACCAACTATTCATGCCACGATGAGTGATATTCATGATACGTAGCATCCATGAACCCATCCATCCTTTTGGATTTTTTGCCTGTTCAATTAACGATTGTAATAATGACATATCGGTTCCCCTCTCATCAAAATCGATGTGGATTTTATCCTTTTTTTACATGTATACCCTGTATATAATGATAGAAAGCACATCAACGACAGAAACTCTTACTAGTTTGTACGTACAAAAAAGATTTTTGTTTCGTTTTCGGAATGAATAGGATGGAGGAACTTTGAATGATTCAACAAGCAGAGCAACAGGATGCCCTGGCAGCTGCGACATTAGCTTTATTGCTGTGGCCTAATCATACAGTAGAGGAATTTACTGAAAGCATGACACATTTATTGAAGGATGACAATGCAGCTATTTTCTTAGCCTACGACCATGACAAGGCGATTGGCTTTGCCCAATGTCAGCTGAGAACAGATTATGTAGAGGGTACGGACTCTAGTCCAGTCGGCTATTTAGAAGGATTATTCGTCATGGATAACTATCGACAGCAAGGCTATGCTAGACAGCTTGTAGCACATTGTGAACAATGGGCCAAGCATATGGGATGCTCAGAATTTGCAAGTGATTGTGAATGGGACAATACCGAAAGTTTACAAGTACATTTACAGCTCGGGTTTACGGAAGCGAATCGAATCATTTGTTTTACAAAAAAATTATAAAAAATGTGATAAAAAAATCACAAGTGCTTCGAATCCTGCACTTGTGATTTTTGCATCTATATATATGGTTAATTTAAATATGTATGGTTAGAAATATTACGTTCGCGCTCATCGATTATTAAATGGATCAGTAATGCAAGCTGTTGTTCTATGCGCATATTGTTTAGTTGTAAGATATCAGCAATCGCACTTTTATGCTTCTCTGCTAATTCAATTTCCTCTAACTTTAAAAGAATTTCCTCTTTTGTCAGCCCAAACATCTCTTATCACCCCCATTCCTTTTTATTATTATTTTAAACAAATTACACACACTTCACAAATAACATATAATCATCTTATATATGAACCATTTTTACTAATTATAGGCTAATTCACCGAAACTAATCAATCTATTATCTAAAATTTCTTACTATTTTTTTTACATCAATTCCAAACTTTATTATTCCAAAAATAACATTTACAAGAAAATATACCATTTTACTTCTTATTTTTTTGGAAAATTGCAGTAATTGAAAAGAAGTTGTCTATACCATTATAAAAATAATCAGTCAGTTTGTCGAATTATAGAGTTTTCGCTGCCTATTTATCTCATCGTTTTTGACACAAACATATTACTTTACCCATAAATATAAAGTTGAAACCTTCTGATGCCCGCCATAAAAAAAGTAATTTCAAAATTGAAACTACTTGTCTTAGTTGTATAATCGGTTATTAAATTATTTTTTTAATATCATTTTTCAGCATTTTTATATGGTTCTCTTCATTTGTTTGAACCATCTCTATTTGTGATACTCTTGAAGCTGTGTCTCGATGCCAAGTTGTTGTCTGAACATGCTTTTGCACATATAACTGACTGTTTTCCTGTACCACCGCTGGAGCCTTCACTGCACTTAAATCTGTATCACGTATTTCTAATAAAGATTGATTGGACAGAGCTAAAAATGGGCGTGCTGCTTCGCCTACTTTGCAATGTTCAATACGTCCCATTGAACGATCAGACCATATCATCGCATACGTGCTATCCTGGCAGTCTTTGAAATGGCTGTTGGCTACTTCAAAAATGGCGTCAATACAC
Organism: Lysinibacillus sp. F12; assembly: GCF_057773605.1. Classification (NCBI taxonomy): domain Bacteria; kingdom Bacillati; phylum Bacillota; class Bacilli; order Caryophanales; family Bacillaceae; genus Lysinibacillus; species Lysinibacillus sp. F12. The sequence continues at coordinate 293,448 of NZ_JBYMLP010000003.1, read as the reverse complement.
GTAATCCCGTTATTTTGCATTTGTTCAAACGTACAATGCTGAGTAAACAAACGGGCATTGTTCAAATATACATGTTGCTTTTCCAGCTCTCGAATGTTTGTATGGTGAAGCATAATTTTGGCATGCTCATTGCCATAAATACCACCTGATTGCCCAAATTGAATAGTCGTTTGATGGAGCTGTAGCCCACTTGCATCCACAATGATATGAAATTGCTGATGGTTTTGGATTTGACATTCGGTCATCGAAACATCAGCTTCATCTACGATGGTCATACCAACAGCCATTCCATTACGTACATGGCATTTGCGAAACTCTGCCTTGCTATTCTCTATCAGCATTTGTGCTTTTACATGACGGTTAAACTGACAATCGTAGAATTGAGCTTCAGTTTTTTCTCCCAGGTACAGCCCGAGTCCTTGGCCATCTGAAAATATAGAATCAGATACCATTACCTCACTACGGTGGACAATCATATTCGTGTCATGATGATTCTTAATCTCACAGCCATCCATACGTAAAATCGTATCATCAAAAAGCTGTATACCAACCCCCTGTCCTTGGTGAATAAGGCAATTGGTGATTGCCAGCTCACTAGACGCCGCTACAATTTGCTCCTTTTCATGACCATGAACTTCACAATCCTCCATTACCATCTTCACATGGCGAATCGCAAAAATACCATGTTTTTTCCCTTCGAGTAGCAGACAATTGCTTAATGTCATTTCACAATTTTGTGCAATAATTTGAGCTTTCACATGATGCTCAAGTGTTGTATCAACGAGAATAACACTGGAACCATTAGCAACACGCAGACCAAAATGATTGAGCGATGTAGCAAGCACAGCACAATTTTTCATCAGTAAACTACCATAGCTGACCATAATCTGTGTGCGAATCAATTGCTCCTCTATAATACAATTTTCTAACTGAAGATCTCCTTTCACATAGAGCCCCTGTCCTTGACGAAAACGTAAATTGCGCATATCTACATGGGTCTGGTAGCGAATAAAAACACCACCTTTAATTGTAACATTGCCAACTCCATACAATGTCAGCCGCTTGGAAATATCCAAGCTTTCCTCATAAATACCATCTCGAATTTCTATCATATCCCCAGGCATAGCCTCTTCAATTGCCTGCCCAATGCTTTGGTACCGATGCATAATACTTCTCTTTACTACAAGTGTTGCCATTTACACACTCCTCAGCCTAAAAATGATCGTACCCTATTTATATACCGAACAGGCTTGTAGTTATTCAATTTTGTGTAAAATTACTGGAATTTACGTGGATTCACTTATGATGATTGAAGATTGTATGACGGTTTATGCTAGGGAATGGCACATCAGCACGCTTCCATACCTGAAATGAAATCGAAAAAACCAACAAAGAATGGGCATCCTTGTTGGTTCTTATTACTTTCCATTATTTTCTTCTTTTCACAAAAACAAAGGCGAAGATAGCTGCCAGCACTACTAGGATGGCAATGACCCACACAGTGCTTGAGTTAGAGGATGTTGTCTCATCAGTTTGCTGCTTTTCTCTTGGTGTGGCATTGGATGTTTGTACTTCTTTTGTATCATCTTCAGCTACCTGAGCAGAGCTGATTTGCACATATTGAAGTGTGGCTACATTCGAAGTTTGGGCATCATGACTATCTCCATGACCTTCTTCATGATTACCCTGTCCTTCTTGATCGCCGCCATGTCCATGATGGTGATCGCCAGCTGTTGTAAAAATAGAACGTTCTAGCTGTTGACCTACCCAGCTTTTAGCATCAGTTGATTCCGCAAAAATGCGAGGGTGGCCTGACAGCATATACGTTTTACCATTGATAATAATGCCCGTTTCATCTCCTGTCACGACATCTTCAATGGTACCAGTTGGACCTTCAGCATAACCACCCATTTGAAGAAGCGTGTGGCCGCCCATATCATAGTCCAGATGTTCCATTAAGAAGGCAATATACTCCTCCTTGGTCATTGTTGCATCGGGGTTCTCTAATTCGAGTTTATGATGAAAAAGTGCTGTATTTATTTCCTTGTATGTAAGGTCGCCCTCCAAGGAAGAAATGTATTCTTCTTTTTGTGCTGCTTGTGCTAATTCATCCACTGTTGCTCCTTCAAGTCCAAAGAAGCCACCTACCCAGCTTGCAAAATCTTTGCGTGATAAGTTGTCAGTTGGGTTTAAGGCCATATCTTTGCCATTATACCCAAGGAGCCCAATACTATGTAACACCATAATGTCCTGAATAGTTGAGGTTGTTTCAGGGACATCCGTAAATAGTGTACTTTTATCCATCGTATGGGCGTAGGCAGCAGGTGCCATGAATAAAGTACTCATTAGTAATAAAAGTAAATATTTTCTCAAAATGATTCCACCTTCCAATACATTAGTATACAGCGTAAATGTGATGGAAGTTTGAAATTAAGGGACATATCGTTACAGTTTAAATCGTCGTATTAGACTATTTAATTGCTCGGCCATCTCTGCTAAATACTCGGAACTATGTTTAATTTCCTCCATAGAGCTAGCGGCCTGTTCGATGGTGGCTGATGTTTCCTGTATGCCTGCCGCTGACTGTTCAGAAATAGCAGCCATTTCGTCTACGGATTTATTAATCGTGTCAGTATTGTGAACGACATCATCTAGCTCGGAGGACGTTTGTTCAATATTTGTAGCAATGGCCTCTATTGCGTCAGCAATATGATGAAACGTTGCATTAGTAGTCGTAATTTGCCTTGTCCCTTTCTCTACTTCGCCATAGCCTTGTTCAAGAGAAGCGGTCACTCTATTGGAATCATCCTGAATGTTTCGCACAATATTCGTTATATCTCCTACAGAAAATGACACTTGCTCAGCCAACTTTCGTACCTCATCGGCAACTACAGCAAACCCTTTTCCTTGTTCTCCCGCTCGGGCTGCTTCAATCGCTGCATTCAATGCTAGTAAATTCGTTTGTGAGGCAATGGATTGAATGACAGTGACAAGCTTAGAAATTTCTTGTGTTTGCTTGCTTAATCCATCAACCTGGTCTACCGCATCCTTCACAATACGTTGAATTGCTCCCATCTGCTTCGTAGAGGAGGACATTAAATCACGTCCTTCTTTTGCTAAAGCTTTGACATCCTGAGAATAGTGCTGGACGTCTTTATTGCTTTGATGAACGGCAGTTACTTTTCCAGCAAAATCGTTCATGGAGGTAGCAATAGCTGTCGTATGACTGGCCAGCTCTTCCGTTCCACCTGCAATTTCTGTCATCGTATTGACGATTTGCTCGGTGCCTGTCTTTACTTCAGTTGTAGATTGCAATAGCTCCTCACTCTGGGTAGCTACATCATTTGATACCGTTTGAATATGCTGTAATAAGCGATTTAATATATCCGCCATCGTATTGGTTGCCGCCATGAGTTGGCCCACTTCATCTTTTGATTGAATCTTTAATGGGGGACCGCTTAAATCGCCATTCGTCATTTGTTGCAGCCGCTCCGTCAATGTAATAATGGGTCTTGATATACCACGAGCACTCAGTAACTCAACAATAATTGCAATGACAAAGATGAGTATACCTACGACGATGCCAATTAGCTGCTTATTTTGGCCGGCAACCATCACGTCGGCTCCTACCTCATTAATAGCTTGCTTGCGTTGTTTGGCTAGATCTTCATAGCCTTCACGAATGGTCGTTGCTGTTGCATCCATTTTCGTCATGTTTTGGATAGCGAGCTTTGCGTTGCCCTGTTCATAAATAGCAAATACTTGTTGTTCAATATAGCGATTCCATTCCTTCGCTATTTCTGCAAGTTTGCTGAAATCTTCAGAGCTTGTTAAGGCTAATCGCTGTTTTTCATTACTCGCCGCGCGCGCTACATTATCTTGAAAAATAGTTTTATACTTTTCATTGCCAGACAATATATAGCCTCTAGCCGCAGCTATTCTTAAATCAATGGTTTGCGCTTGCTCGTAATCTATAGTCAATAATTGTAATTCTTGCGAAACCATTTGTTCTGTCGCATTGTTACTTTGCTGAATGGCAAAATAATTGTACACGATATATAACGCCATTATTGTAATGACAATGCTAAAGGAAAAAACAATTCTTCTACTAATTGTTTTGAATGACATGTGCAAAAACTCCTTATTTTCCGAATCTATTCCATAAAAAGTAATCTACCATTTTAACAGAAAGATTGGTGACTTTAGGAATTTTTGCTATATTTCCAGAAATAACTTAGTCTTTTTTGTGTATTTGATAGCATCTTTCGACATGAGTAATTTGTCCTAATCAATCCCAAGCATGAAACATTACATCTCCAATAGTTTGACTTTTGAAGTAGGCAATGTTCTTCCATTCCATAGGAGATAAACTATGCAAGGCTCGGTCCTTTTCCAGTAAAGTATTCAGCGTTACCGCTTCCAAACATTTTCGCATAGGAAAATATTTGTGAAGCTGAGGCCTCGATAAAAAGGTAAAGCTAAGTTCTTTATCCGAATTTGCAAAAGCAATATATGGCATCCACCGATGGTGAAGAATGGTCAGCGTCTTTCCATCTAATTCCACTACTGCTTGCATATAGACAAAATGCGGTTGATCGATAAAATGTCGTACTTTCGCTCGCTGTTCACTTGTTGCTAAATGATATACCATCGATTGAAACATGCGCATATCCTGTTCGATTAAATGGTCGGCATCAAAGCCGGTAATTCCTTTCGTTAATCGCATCCAATCACTCCTTCATGTTTGTCACTCTATAGACCTTCTATTTCGAATAGTCATACTCCTCCCAGCATACTTACTTTGTTTCGTGAGAAGAAAAGAGTATTTTTAGCAGTCCTACTATTAATTAGTAAAATAATTATCAAAAACTAAATTGGTTTCTTGTTTTTGTATTACTCATCATTTAGCACAACAGGAAATTATTGTATTTATTGTGTATAATTGAAATAAAAGTGAGGTGAGGATTTGTCAAATCTTCAATTTTTAATGCTGATGTTTATTTTATTGATGGGGATTGTTAGTTTAATTAAGGTTTATCAGATTAAGCAAGAGTCCATCATCAAGCTAAAGGAGCTCGAAGTGGAACTTGAAAAAATTAAGTTGGAAAGAGAAAAATAAAAACGCACCCCTAAGTTTTGGGGTGCGACGATTTGATTTAGCCTACTAGTTCTTGATATTCTGGATGCTTTTCGAACTCTGCTTTTGCGAACGGACATAATGGGATAACTTGTAGTTTTTCTTTTTTCGCATATTCAACAGCTGCTTTGACCAATTGCTGTCCAACATTTTGGCCCCTTAGATGTTCGGCTACATGTGTATGGTCGAGAATGATTCGACTATCTCCTACACGTACAAAATGCACCTCTGCTTCACTATTATCCTCGTTTCCGATATAAAATGATTGGTGACCTTGTTTAATTTCCATGGTATGATGCTCCTTTTATCTTTTATATTTTAATGCGCCACTTGGACATCGATTGATAACTTCTACTACATTTTTGACAGCTGCTTGATCCGGTGCGATCCAAGGCTTTGCTTTAACATTAAACACCTCTGGCAAGCCCTTTACACATTCAGCTGCATGCTGACACATGTCTTTATCGAAAAAAACTGTTATCTCTTCTCCTCTATACTCACGGTAACCCATACCTAACACACCCCTCATTTTTCTTTTTTCATTACCCCAAATAATGGTCTAATAATCCATCAAATAGTATATTTTTCTTTAGCGATATATACAGTTAGACCTACATCTAAAATGTTTATTATTCAATTGGTGTTAATCTTTCTTCTATTTTTAAATTAGGGCTTGTCAAATCGCGAAAACATTCTTGTGTTTGTCTTGAGATATGTTACGAATTTATATATCTCGAATTAATTTATCTCTAATTCGAGATAATGATAACATAATTTACTATTGGTCGTCAATCTCCCTACCAGTAAGCTCTTCACTATAAAAAACTCATGATTTCCTGAAGGATTTCATCCTGCTCACGACCTAAAGTCATTAAATGCTTGGAGTTTTCAAAGCCCCTTTTGTGTTTCCTAGCAGAATGAACACGCTGATAGATTGTGTCAGCACTATACGCGTATAAGTCCTCGTCTCTTTTGCCGTAGAAAATAGCAATTGGAATCGTGATTTTCTCAAGCTGCTGCATCGTTTCTATAATAAAATGCTGAAATGCAATCATCGCGTCCAATGGCATATCACTAAACGGCTTCATCTCATCTGTAACTTGAGACGCTGATTTACCCTCGATATGTTTATAATTATAAGCATAGTCAATGATTCTTTGTTTTAGTTGTGCTGGCTCCTTATTAATCGGTACCGATAAGACAATGATTTGCTGTAGCTTTTTTAATTGTGCAAGTTTCAATGTAAATATACCACCGATGGATAAGCCGATAACGGAAATTGTTTGATAGCCTTCATCCAGCAAAAATTGGTGCGCTTTCAACACATCCTGCCACCAGTCCTCAACTTCGTACTGTACTAACAGTTCTGGCTTCTGGCCGTGTCCTCTGTATAGAGGTACATAACATGTATAGCCCTTTTCGTGTAGCTTCGTCGCCACTTTCTTCATATCTCTTGTATGGCTTGTGAAGGAATGTAAAAGTAATACCGCGTGTTCATTTCCTTTCAAGTATATTTCTTTAGCCCGTAAAATAGTAAGCACAACATCAGAACCTTTCTTCACGTTCATCATAATAGAAGGTAGCCTCTTTAAGGCTACCTTCTTGTTGTATTTATAGCATAATGGAATGACATATGCCACTAATCTTGGCGTGCCCTATTTTATCATGCCGAATAAGCATAATGTTAGGCTCCCACAAATAATACAGCCTGTCCAATGGCAATAAAAAAGGCTTCATGCTGAATAGGACTGTTATCTTCAATTTGAAGTGTAATGTCAAAATGGGTTTCGCAGAAAGTCGCTTGCCAACGTGCGATCGGCTCCTCATTCCATGTAAAGATCGACCAGTCTTCCATTTCTTTACTGAGCTTAATTTGCTGCTCTCCATCTGTAATAACTAAATCAGGAATCATTATTTGCCAACCGTCATAGGCAATCATATAGTCCTTCCCCGTCACTAAATCCTTGCCTCGGAAATGTACACGACCACGTCGAGATACCTTTTTACAAGTAAATAGTGGCTGACCAGTATGATCTTGGACGTCAAAACGTACAAAATAACGGAAGTCCATCGTCTTATCAAATGCTTTTTTTAGAGCATTAGAATAAACACGTTGAACCGTTGATGATGTCTCTCCTGATTCATTTAAAATCGATACCACCTCTGTAGAATCAATTTCCATTGGCTGTTTATATGTATAGGTTTTCAATCGACTCGCTCCTTCAAAACAATTGCTTCCTTAAAACTAACATAAAACAAGCACCCAATTCAAAGAATGTAAGCGTCGGTTTGTGCAGTATCATACATTTACCTATTTCAAGTTCAAATGCTTCCTGTTCAATGCTTAGCATCATCTTATAACATACAAAAGTAGACTACCGCTTTACTAGTAGTCTACTGCATTTTCTTTATTTATCTAATTTAAACGTAATATCTCCTAAGCCTATTTCTGATTTGATTTCCAGTACAACATCCGCCTTATCATATGCTTCATTGACATAGACACCTTTGCCCTTCGAAATGAGACCTTCAATATTGGATGAACCTATGCCCTTTTCTGTTGTTAATTTGACACCAACCTTTGAAGGGACAATGACTGTCGTTTGACCTACCCCAGTTTCAATACTTGCATTAAAGCTTTTTTTCCAATCGCCACCTAAATTGACAGTGAGATCACCAACACCCGCTTCAATATCTAGTTTTTCTAGCTGCAGTCCCTGTAAATCAAGATTGGCTAAGGAAGCCCCAGTTTCTACCGTCAAATCCATCGGGATATCGTCATTTAATTGGATGTCCCAAGTATTTTTAATATTGGAGATGCCTAGCTTCGTCGAGCCTTTATGTTTTATTTCTACTTCCCCTGTATCGCCACTTACATCATAATTAACTTGAGGGGCTAGCTTCTTAATATTATAGTCCGCTTTGCCCTCAACCCACTCCTTGGCGCCACCAGTTAGATTCATTTCGCCGACACCTAAATCAATAGCTACCTCTAATGTCTTGGCTTTATCCTTTTCTACTAAAATGGTTTCTTCTTGCATTTTGCTCGGCAAAAACGAAAAGCACCCTGATAAGACGAAAACTGATGTGCCCAATACGACACCTAACCCAACTAATTTCTTCAATTTAATTTCCTCCCGCTATATATTCTACCAATAATTTCATTATATAGGAGTGGAACATATAAAATACGACCTTGCGCTTGAAATTCATCTAAGACCTGAGACGTAGTCGTTACGATAAGTGCGGAAAATCACCACCCTCTAGCAATGCTTTTAGATTAGCAAGAGGCGCATCATAGCCCTGCATATTGAAGCTAACTGTTGTGCCATTGTCCTTTACTGCTAACGATATAGCGATGACCGTTTCTGGAACTTCCAAGTAAAATGAAAAAATCTCCTGTTTTTTGACCTGCTGAATCGTTAACTGCATTGGCAATGGATCTGCTAGCTGATTATGGTCATTAGGCATTAAAGTAAAGATCATCTTTTCTCCTGCAGCTAGTTTAGGGATGTTCCAAGTAGAGCCTGGCGCATACCATTGAGAGAGGTATTGCTCCTCGGTTACTGCTTGCCATACATTTTCTACTGCTGCATGAATCCAAATTGAGCTACCCATCCGCAACACACCCATTTCCTATTTTTCCATTATTTTACCGAACTTTGTGATAAGAGGCTACTATTGGTTGTTCTCGATAAATAAAACGCTCCCACAATAACCATCATAGCTACTATATCCAATGCCATCTGATGACTTGAAAATATGGAAACGAGTAAACCGTAGATAGACGGAGCCAAAACAATAAAGAATTGATTGATCGTTAAAGCGGCACTCACAGTAAGCCCCACAGATTGAGGATCGGACTGCTCCGTTACACTCGCTATATATAAGGAATACCAGCCAAGGGCGAAAAAGCCCATTACACAGCAAAATAAAATCATTAAGCTCTTAGCATGTAAAACAACAGGCATACAAGCGACCATTACAAATGTGGCAAGCATAACGATGATTAGTAAGTGCTCGCGCTTCTGAGCAAAGTATCGGTCACTCAGCCATGCAAGAGCAATTCTTCCTACCATCCCTCCAAGCAAGACCAAACTCAAATACTTCCCTGCTGCTGTTAATGAATAGCCACCCTCCTGATGTAAATAACTCATCAAATGGGCGATGAGGATCATCTGTAAGGACATCATCACAATGCCCACAAAAAAAATGGGATAGAGTGCTCGATTGTCTTTGATAGCCTTCATCTTTTCTTTAAACGGTATCGGTGTTGCTACAGAAGATTTATGCTGTTTTGGCTCCTGATACATCAATAAAAATAATAAACCGCCACCGATTGCTACGAAACCTTGTGCCCCATGCACAGCTGTCAGATGGATGTGATGATATAAATAGGTAAGTATGAAGGAAGCGAGAGCCCCTCCGATGGGAATTCCCGTTTGGCGAATTCCAATCGCTAAACCTCGATGCTCGTTAGGAAACCATTTTACGATGGCTGTACTACCTCCTGTTTGGGCACTACCGTACCAAAAACCAACAACTATTAATACGACTAGCAATGTCGTATAATGATTCACAGGAATTAAGAGGAACGTACAGAGGCCCAGTAAAATAGAGCCCCATCCAATCAGCCGTTTTTCTCCTTTTTTATCCATGAGATAGCCAAAGAAAAGCATCGAGAAAATCGGTCCAATATTCACGGCAGAAACAATTAATCCTGTTTGGAATGACGTTAAGTGCCATTCCATTTGATAAAAGGCGGCGACGGGCCCCATCCCGTATGTGACAAAGGTTGAAGCCGTTTGCGAAAGCGTAGCCACCAGTAAAATGATCCATTTGTAATAGGTATGCATGTAAATCCTCCATAGCTATATACCGCTTTATTTGTGCAGTATCATTTAGATATCTTGAGTTTACGTTGACAGCTAGCATTCGTAAAATGGAGGAAAATGATAGCGGCTATCAAAAAATTTAATAGGTGTGTGACAAATAACATGAACATTGACGACATTGCCATCAAAATTGAGCTATTAGAAAGGCAAAATTTAAGTAAATCTGCCGAAATCACCAACTATACACAATCGGCTCTAACCTCGAAGGTAAAGAAGATGGAAAGTGAAATTGGACAGGAAATCTTTAAACGAACACCTCAAGGCTTAAAGCTAACAGACGTCGGTGACCACTATTTACACTTTTTAAAGCAGGTGGCCCAACAATATGATGAATTTTTACAAACGGTTGGATTTACGCAAGCACATATTCAATTTGGAACCTCCCATACGACGATTAAATTATATGGTGCGTCCATCATGAATGCGCTACAAACCGGTCATAGTCCTATCGACGTGGATTTCACGGTCGAATCGAGTACATCCTTAAATCACAAAGTACATCAGGCGGAGCTAGACTGTGCATTAACGAGTAATCCATTGAAGCATTATGCTGATTTACACTATGATTTAATGACAACAGAAACCTTCGAAGTCATTTCGAGTCCTTCACATGTCATCGATTTTGACCAGCAAACGCCTGTGACACTCCTAGTCTTAAGTAAAGGCTGTATGTATTCGAAGGCATTAGCTGAATGGCTTACTCACAAAGAAGTCCCTTTTACGATGAAGGAAATTAAATCCGTAAGTAGTATTCTTGATTTTCTAGAAATCGAGCATACATTGGCCGTGTTAAATACGAGGTTACTAGCACTCTATCCATGTCCGGACCTGCACTTTTATGAAATGGAGACACTTAACAAGGTCATTGAGACTGTCTTCATTTATAAAAAGGAAAACCATAAGCATTCTTCTATACTGCAATTAAAGCAGGTCGTAGAATCCTTGCTTGAAAAGAAGTAACTAAGTAATCGATAGCTCAAATTGCTGTTTATGCGAATATTTTAAAAAGCCTATATTATTCAAGCAGACTGCACTATAATAGGTTTGATATTATTAATCTTGTAAATACATAGGAGTACATCATGTTTTATTACATCTCATTGTTTTTAGCAGTATTTGCTTTATCTACATCAGCTATTTTTGTGAAGCTTGCTGATGCCCCGCCGGCTATTACGGCTTTTTATCGACTATTTTTTGCGATGCTTGTACTCCTTCCCTTTTTAGTAGCTCAAAAGGGGCTACGACAAGAACTAGTTAACCTGTCTAAAAAACAGTGGGGACTGGGCATTCTATCAGGTCTATTTTTGTCCTGTCATTATGTTTTATGGTTCGAATCCTTAAACTACACATCAGTGGCCAGTTCCACAGTTATTGTCACGTTACAGCCATTATTCTCTTTAATAGGTAGCTATTTTTTATTTAAAGAGCGTTTTTCAAAAGGCGCTATTGTTGGCTGTTTGGTAGCGATCATTGGCTGTTTCATTATCGGCTGGCAGGATTTTCAAATTAGTGGACAAGCTCTTTATGGCGATATTCTAGCTTTTATTGCGGCTGGCATTATTACAGCCTACTTTTTCATCGGGCAATCTGTACGGAAGGATTTATCACTTATCACCTATTCGATTATCGGATATGGCAGTAGCTCAATCTTTTTAGCCATTTATGCGCTCTTTATGCAGGAACCGTTTTTCGACTACCCCGCATCCACATGGTGGTCCCTATTAGGACTGGCTGTAATTGCAACGATTTTTGGGCAAACGGTATTTAATTGGCTATTAAAATGGCTAAGTACGACAGTCATCTCTATGAGTATTTTAGGAGAAACAATTGGCACATGTATTTTAGCTTATTTTATTTTAGATGAAATGATTTCCGTGCAACAAGGGATTGGCATATTCGTCATTTTACTAGGACTTGCCCTCTTTTTACTCCAACAACGAAAGTCGGCATAATAAAAAAACAACGGCACATGATGTCCGTTGTTTTTTTATGACGGAGTAAAGCGAAAGGTCGTACCCTCCTCGGTGGATTGTAAAGAAACTACAATGTTCAAGGTTCTAGCAATATCTTGGATAATTTTCAGTCCAAGTCCGCTCTGTTCGACGTCAGAATGGAAGCCGATGCCATCATCAGACATCCATACTTCGCCTCCTTTAATCGTCACCACAAGTTTGGTTGCTTGGGCATGCTTTAACGTATTTTGGAAGACATTATCAAATAAACGTTGTAACCATAGTTCATTACTTGTCCAGATTGCCTCTGCATCCTTTGGATAAAAATGAAGAGCAATATTTTGCATGCTGTATAAATAACTCCATTTCCTAATCATAATCTCCAATAGTAAAGCTGGCCGAACTTCTTCCTGAACGACAAAGGAATTTTCGCTCGTATCAAAAGACTGGTATGGCAATTCATTCGTTAAATTCGCGATATACTGAATTTGTTCATTTAACGATTCCACCAGTTTTGGCTGCTCTTGTAGTTGATCTTCTAAATAAAACAATTGCAAACGAATCGCTGTCAAAGGGGTATGGATGTCATGTCTCAATTTTTGGAGTAGCTCTTTTTGGAGCTCCTGCTGTTGTGCTAACTCTAATTCCCGATAAGTCGTGCGCTCAATTAAAAGATTGACAGAATGAATTAACTGCCCTAATTCATCCTCACTGCTTACCGTTAACGTATCGGGTATCCGTTCATTACTCGCGAGTTCCCGGATTGTTTGATTGAGCATGGTAATTCTAGCTAATAATGAATGAATGGATGTGGAAAATAGTAAGGCAAGAATCCCTAAAGACAGTACAAATGCAAGAAGCATAACAGGATATGCAAAGGATTCATGGAATGGGATGCCATTATTTTTCGTTTTAAAAGCCTTGTTATAAAGTATGGACATAAACACACTAATACCTAATAAAACGACGGGCACACTCCCAATTGCTACAAATAAAAGGGTTCTATATTTAGTTTTTAACGTCATTTCTTAAATGGGTATTTAGACGATACCCTTCTCCATATATATTTTGTACAATCATGCCTGTTGAATCATCCAACTTTGTCCGAATCTTTTTTATGTAGACATTAAGAATATTATGATTACGATCATCCAACGGCCATAAATAATCAAAAAAGTGTTCCTTTGTTAAAACTCTGTCACGGTTATCAAATAAATAAAAGAAAATTTTTCGTTCTATTGCCGTTAATGAAATTTCGTTTTGAAGATGTTGATGAAATACTTTTCGATGCTCTCCGTCAATGAGTAAATGCTGTATTTGTGTAAACGTTCCATATTGTTGCACTAGCATTTTTTGGATTCTCAATAATAGCTCCCTTGGATCAAACGGCTTTGTCAAATAATCTTCACCAACGGTTAAACCTTCTAGTTTGCTTTCAATATCACTACGTGCCGATAGAAAAATGATAGGAATATTTAAGCCTAGTTGTTTAATATTTCTGCTTAATTGGTAGCCATCCTCTCCTGGTAGCATAATGTCCATAATGACTAAATCTACATCATGAATGAGCCTCATTACATCTCTGCCATCTGTTTTCCACACGGCCTCATAGCCTTCACGTTGCATTATTTTTTGAAGTAAATCACCAATCATGTGATCATCTTCTACAATTAAAATTCGAAATCCTTTCATGTTAACGACCTCTCTCATCAGCATTCGTTTTCATAAAATCCATCGCTAGTTGATAGATTGCATCTGGTTGATACAGGTATATACTATGGGTGCCACTTACCTCTTTCACTACGGCATGAGTGAATTGCTTCGCAAAGTCTGCGTAATCCTGCCGGTTTTGCTCTGTATATTTTGAATGTACATTTTCCTTGGAAATAGCATCCACGATTAACATTGGGGTTTCTTGCGGCAATGGAAGCTGTTCTGATTGTAAACTATTTTCATAGACGTGTAACAGCTCATTTTTCATATCTTCATTAAAAAATTGCTTAAAGGACAACGCCTGATAGATTTCCTTTTCCTCAGTCGTTAAAAAGGACATGTTCAGAACTTGTGGATTATATACCTGTGATGGCACTAGGCGGTGTAAACCAACGCTAGTAGCTAGACTTACCCCCTTCACCATCCATCTATCGAAGGTGCTCATTTTATGCTTTACATATTGACTAGGTAAGCCAATATCCAGAGCGATAATCCCCTTCACTTCTTCTGGGTATTTTTGTGCCCAGTAAATCGCTTCAAGTCCTGAAATAGAGTGAGGAACAAGAATATAGGGCGGCTGGAGCCCGCTTGCCAGAAGAGCCTCCCTTGTTTGCATAAGAATGGTATCAATAGCTCTTTCATCATGGGCAATTTCACTAAAGCCATAGCCTGCTCGGTCCACTACAGCAATTTGATGGTGCTGCGAAAACTTACTATAAAGCCCCTTTAACTCATAAACAGGGGCTGCAATGCCTGACCCTGCCATAAAAACATACGTATCCTCCCCAGCCCCCTCCCGATAGACATTCATGCTCTGACCATCAATATTTACCATCATGCCTTTATTACGTAAAATGGCCTCCTCCTTTTGGGTCAAACTATAGTGGTACATACTGACGGCTACGATACCGATCGATACGATGAACACCAAATAAATAAACATTTTCTTTATGATATTTTTCATACGCCTCTCCTCTCCGTTGATACTTGTAAGGATACATACGAAAAATAAATATCTCATTAAATTTTATTAACCTATTTGCTAGGTAAGTTGAAATTCTTGTCTATGAACACAAAAAAGCTGCCTACATCATGTGGCAGCTTTCTTTGAGTCATTCATTTGGATAGGTTTTCTGTAAAAAGGCGATAGACTGTTGAATAAGAGCCTTTAAAATAGTTTCTTCAACATCAGCGAGTTTATTAATATAAACGCAAGCTTTCCCTGTTGTGTGTTTACCAAACTGCTGTAATAGCTGCTCTCGCTCACGATCACCTGGTGCAAAGTATAAACTAATTTTTGCCTTGCGAGGGGAGAATCCGACAAGTGGTGCATCGCCTTCATGGCCTGTTTGGTATTTGTAATGATAATGACCAAACCCAATAATACTTGGTCCCCACATTTTAGCCTCGTAGCCAGAGACCTCCGTAAAAATATCCAGTAGTCGATAGGCATCTTCCCGTTTTTTTGGATGATCGACACTTTCAATAAATTCAATGACACTTGCATCGGTTTCTTTCGTCTTTAATTCATACATGTGTATCCCTCGCCTTCACAAAATTGCATTGTTCATCCCTATTATTCCCTATTCTGCCTGCTCTAACAATAGCTTTTGTTGGAGTTGACGATACATCCCTTGTTGTTCCATCAACGCTTGATGATTGCCTTGTTCAATAATTACGCCCTGCTGTATAACGAGAATTTTATCCGCATTCTCAATGGTTTTCAAACGATGGGCGATGACAAAGCTGGTGCGACCCTGCATTAAATGCTGTAAGCCCTTTTGAATATCGACTTCCGTTTGCGTATCCACACTGGATGTCGCTTCATCTAAAATTAAAATATCCGCGTTCTCCAAAATAGCACGGGCAATAGCAATGAGCTGGCGTTGTCCCTGACTTAAATTAGCGCCACCCGCTTGAACAGGCGTATCGTATTGTATAGGTAAATATTTTATAAAATGATGGGCATTCGCAATTTTTGCTGCTTCCACAACCTCAGCATCCGTCGCATCCAACTTTCCAAAGCGAATGTTATCACGAATTGTGCCAGAGAACAAATAGGTATCCTGTAAAACCACACCTACCCTTTCGCGAATCGTAGACATTTTATAGTGTTCAATATTGTGCCCATCAATTAAAATTTCACCCTGATCCACGTCATAAAAACGTGTTAGTAAATTAATAATGGTTGTTTTCCCTGAGCCAGTAGGCCCGACAAGAGCTATCGTTTCTCCTGCCCTTACGTGGAAGTTAATGTTTTGGAGAATGGGCTTCCCTTGCTCATAGCTAAACGATACTTGCTTGAAATCGACATCTCCTTTTAAGGACGGAGCCTCAATAGCCTCAGGTCGATCAGCTACCTCTGATGGTTCATCTACTATTTCAAATACACGCTCTGCTCCAGCAATAGCCGACTGAAAGGTGTTTAAAAGGTTTGATAATTGATTGAGCGGGCGAAAAAATTGCCTTGTATAGGTGACAAATGCAGCGATAATACCAACTGTTACATACCCTTTCACCGCTAAAAGAGCTCCTGTCCCGATCACTATCGCGAGGCCAAGGTTATTCATAAAGTTATTAATAGGTCCTAATAAGCCTGATGTAATCTCTGCGCGTAGTGCGGATTTTCGCAAGTTTTCATTTTGCTGATGGAACGTGTCAATGGATTGCTGTTCCTTGCCAAATAGCGTGAGTACCTCTGCACCTGTCATCATTTCCTCAATATAGCCATTCAGCTTACCAAGATCTCGTTGACGCGCCGCATAATTTTTACTGCTGCGCTTGATAATTTGCTTAGTAGTGAAAACGATAAGCGGAATAATGATTAAGGTAACAATCGCTAATGGCCAGCTTAATGTGAACATGGCAATACTAACACCCACGACCGTTAAGATGGATGATACAATTTGCGTCACACTTTGAGCAAGCGCTGTATTTAAATTATCGATATCATTTGTGACACGACTCATTAAATCACCGAGCGCACGCTGGTCAAAAAATCTTAATGTGAGCGTTTGTAGCTTTTGAAACAGCACTAGACGCAATGTCCGAATCGTTTTCATCGCCACATGAATCATGACATAGGTTTGCAGCCATGTCAGAATCGATGCTACCGTAAAAATCACAGCTAATATGATTCCTAGTCGGATGGTCCCATCTATATCTTTTTTCATAATGTAATCATCAATGATATGGCCTATCAAATAGGGTCCCGCCAAGCTTAAAAAAGTGGAAGCGATCACCAAGAAGATCGAAAAATACAGTCCTATTTTTTGCTGTTTGACATAGTGCCAAACTCTTGTCAGTGTTGCCTTTTGATTTTTCGCTCTTTCAGCTGGCCCACCTATACGAGGCCCTCGCCCAAAATTCATTTGCTTTGCTTGATGTTGACTCATTCTTCTTCACCAGCCTTTTGCTGTGACGCGTAAATTGCTTGGTAATGTACATTATTTTGAAGTAGCTGTTGATGCGTCCCTTGCCCAACCATCTCGCCATCCTCTAAGACAACTATGATATCTGCCTGCTGTATCGAGGCAATTTTTGAAGCTACAATCAATGTCGTCGTGTCTTGAAAATGCGCAGCAATGGCCTGCTGCACATGTTTTTCTGAAGCACTATCAAGGGCTGAGGTCGTATCATCCAGCACGAGAATAGCTGGCTTTCGAACGAATGCTCGGCTTAAAGCTAAGCGTTGCTTTTGCCCACCTGAGAGATTCGTTGCTCCCTGTGACAACTCATGTGCTAAGCCCTTATCAAGGCGCTCCACAAATTCGCTGGCACAGGCAGCATCTAATGCCTGTTGTATTTCCTCTGCCGTTGCCCGTTCGTTACCAAGGCGTATATTTTTTTCAATCGTCCCAGAAAACAATAAGGCCTTTTGTGAGGTAAATCCTATATGGTCCCGTAACGTGGATAAAGAATATGCTAAAAGGGGGTTACCATCTATGTAAATAGCTCCTCCTGTTGGATCGAATAAGCGCGGTAAAAGCTTTACAAGTGTTGATTTACCGCTACCTGTTTTCCCAATAATACCAACTGTTTGCCCCGGTTTCACAGAAAACGAAATGTTTTTAAGAACATCCTCTGCTGTATCATAGTAACGATAACTCACATGGTCAAATTCAATGGCCCCTTTTATCGAATCTGTCCTTGCAAGTTCTGCCTCTTTCACGGCAATATCCATATTTAAGACATCCACAATTCGTTCTCCTGAAGGCAATGCACGCGCAATTTGCATCAGCACCATACTGGAAGACATTAAGCCATTTAAGATAATGGTTAAGTAGTTGATAAATGCGAGAATAACCCCAACCTTTAATGTACCTGCCTCAACCTTAACGGCACCAAGCCAAAGTGCCGCGACAATCCCAATGTTAACGACGAACATGGTAAATGGCACAAGCACCCCTACAATTTGTTCTGCAGTGATGAAACGTTTTGTCAGCCCATCATTTAGCTCACTAAATTGGGATACCTGTTGGGTTTCCCGACGAAAGGCTTTAACGACACGGATACCCGCTAAATTTTCCTGTAGCTTCGTATTCACCGCATCAATAGCCTCTTGTACGCGACGATACAGCAGACCCGAATACTTCGTGAAAAAATACATAGCCACAATCAAAATCGGCACAATAATAAGAAGTATGGAAAAAAGTTCCCGTGCTGTTACAAACACGATAATGACTGCCCCGATAAAGAGTAGCGGCCCACGCACAAAAATACGCAGCGTCATCATAAACGCGCGTTGAAGGCTTTCAACATCGCTCGTTAAAATGGTAATTAGCTTGCCAGTCGTAAAGGCATCCCGTTCTTTAGCTGAATACGTCATCATTTTCTGATAGAGAGCTTGCCGAACATCCGAAGCAAAATGAATCGCAGCCTTCGAGCTATAATACGAGCAACCAACCCCACCAACAAGCCCAAGTACTGCACTTGCTAGCATCCACACAAACATACTCAGCACATAAGCATGATCACCATTGACAATCCCTGTATCAATCATATGCTGCATAATGGTCGGCTGAATTAAATCCATTGTCACCTCCAGCACCATTAAAAGAGGAGCTATAAAGGTGAAAAATTTATAGGGCTCCAAATACTGCCCTAGCTGTTTGATTGCCTGCATACATTCGTCTCCGTTCTATTTAAATCCCACTCGTTCCTCATTATAACTGAAAACCATTCCCATTTGACAATATTTTTTCGAGACTCGTAATAGTTGAGATTTAACTAAATGAGGAGATATCGTCGAGCATATGGCTGATATCCATCCAAATAAAAAGCCCCCATGCCTATACAAAGGGCACTGAAAAAGTCCATATCTTTTTTTCATTTGGCACTGTGACTCTATTGTTGTTTTCCGAAGCATTCCGCTCGCTTTCCGCGGGCGAGCGCCGAGTCTCCTCCTACGCTTCGCTTCGTGCGGGGTCTCGTCTGTCTCGCTTTCCCGCAGGAGTCGAGCGATGCTTCTGCAAACAACGCAATGTATCATACTATTATTTTAGTCACACTTTCCTTTATAATAAAAGAATGAATATGTAGGTGGAGCCCCAATGATTTCAAATTAGGAAACCCTTAATTTAAGTCCATACATGGCAATCTATGATATTGTTGTGCCAAAAGATAACATGCTTCGCCAGGTCAATGAACTTGTTGAATTTTCATTTTTTTTAGAAGAGCTAAAAACAAAATATTGTTTAGATAATGGACGTAATACCATTCCTCCAATTCGCATGTTTAAGTACTTATTATTAAAAGCGATTAATGATGTATCAGACGTCGACCTAGTAGAGCGCTCAAAGTATGATATGTCATTTGGATATGGCAACAGAAGATCCAGTGAGACAGAAATAAGGCACTTCCTGTTCAAAATTGAACAAGAAGTGCCTTATTTTTATCTGAAAAAGGTTCGCTTTTATGAAAACATAAATTTTTCAGTGCCCTCGTCTATTCATGAAGGTCGCTTTAAATAATTCTTGTACCGCTCGTTGGATTATTTTCAAAGCAGTCGTTTTACTCAGCACTTATCCGCAGTTTCTCAAAATTTCTTTGGAAAAATTGATGTGCCAACTGCTCTTTTTCTGGATCCATACCAAGTAAAATCACTGTACTTGGTCCTGCTGATTTGGTCATATCATGTGAACATTCAACTAATTGCTGGCCAAAAAGACGCGCACACTCACCCTGAAGTCCCTTAGATCCGACAGGCCACACTTGCTGAACGATTTCTGCCAGCCATGCCTGATAAATAGGTTGCAACTGCGCCACATCATCAGGCTGTGCTAATAGTTCCTCGCCAACAAGTGGTAAGCCGTATGTGTACCAACTAAGCTGTTCAAGGTCCCATGCTTTTCGCTGTTGTATTTCCCCAAGCATAGTAATTGCTAGACCAGACTGTAAAGTTGGCATATTGGATTCCGAACTGCCTGCAATGACTGGACAGGGAAGGCCTGTTTCCTCGAACACTTGCTGAATGCCTCTTTCATAGCGTGACCATGCAGCATCCCCTGAAAAATTAGCGAGTAAAATTTGAATAGGAAGTGCCTGTGCAGCCAGCTGCTCTAAAAATGTCACACGGGCTGTCATATAGGCTGTCAATTGATCGGAAGCTGGCACAATATCTTGTGGCTTCTCCCCAATGGCCGCCGCATTATCCATTGTCGCAATAAACGCGCCCACTTTCATAGCATTTCTCACTAAACGCGACCTGCCTTACGCACAAAAACCTTCGAAAGAATGGGCATGACCACAGCTACAATGATTAAATTTATAGCCGTTGCGATGAAAATACTCCCTAGAGCACCCCAGAAAAAGGCAGGACTAATAATAAAATAAAATGGAAGTGGTGCCACGATGCCGTTCAATACAAGGGCAACTGGCCATTTCCAAAAATGCATACCTTTTTTATGCATGATTCCAAAAATCCAAACAACAATAAACATCTCTACTGCAATAATTACATGGAGTGGACCAAGTGGGAAGCCAGCCGTTAATGCGCTAATAAAATGACCAATGAATCCAGCTATCCCAGCTAATAATGGCGATAAAAAGACAACACCTAAAAAGGCAGGTGCCGAATCCAGTGCTGCAGTCGAAATAAATGCGGGTACTTTAATGGCGGCTCCTACTGCACAAATGGCTGCTACCATAGCCGTTAGTATCCATGTCATTAATGTTTGTCGATCCATTGCATTTCCTCTTTTCCGTTAGTATGTTGATCTCATTTGAGTTGCTCGCCAATCCCGTACCAAATACGTACGACTTGCTCTGCTTCAGCAAATAATGCCTGGTATAAGCGACCACACGTATCACGTAATAAACGAGCTTGTTTTTCCATCGGTACAACACCGCGGCCCATATCTGTCACAATAAGTACCAGCGAACAATGTTGGGCAAGGGCTGTTAATTTAGTGAGGACGGATTGTACCACGACCTCATCTTCCTCAAGGTTTTGTGTCAAAAGCCATTTTTCCACATGTTTAATGACAAGGATTTCACAGGCTGGTGCAACATCCGGTAGATCGCCTTCGACAAGTACCACATCGTGCTGTTCATATAAACGCATCACATAATCGGTTTTTCCGTTATAGGCGCCTCCGATAAAAACATGCATCTAGCTCCCTCCTCCCAAGCCTTTCTAGTAAAAGTTAAATGAAATTGGTGATCATGTGGCACTTGGTATGACCAAAAAGGCTGCTCTGTTGGCGCATAAGCAACGAGTAAGGCACGAATCACTCCGCCATGAACGACTAAGAAATAATGATCCTCCATCTTCGGCAAATCATTGAAGCCTTCCACAACTCGTGCTACAAAATCATCAAAAGCCTCTCCCTGTGGCGGTGGGAAGTGAATAGGATCATCCAACCATGCACGGTAACGAGCATCCTTTTTTAAATCCTCATAGGTTTTCCCTTCAAATTCACCAAAATTTGATTCTCGTAAGCGAGCATCTGCATAATAGCTAGCATTTGGGAAATAATGGGCAGCCGTGGTGCGACAGCGTTGTAAATCACTGCCATATACCGTTTCGATAGATGCATCCACGACAGAGAGCTTGGAGGTATCAGCTAATGGTGCATCCGTCCATCCCAGATAACGCTTTTCTAAATTGGCCTTTGTCGGCGCATGCCGCATTAAGCACACAGTAACAATGTCACCCATAATACAACCTCCATCCCTTCAATAGATGCACCTAGTAAATCTCCCGAGACACCACCAAAATTACGCAATGTAAATTGGCGAAAAATAACAAGCGCAAGCGCTAAAACGAGGACTAATATAATTGGGAGCATCGAGAACTTTGTGATGATCAGCACAACCGGCATGGCCAATAAAAGGAACAGCAGCATCATTATTTTTAATCGTTTCGCGTGTAGATGAGACTGAAAGAAAAAGGCAAGCCCTTTTTCCTTTGAACAGTTAAGTGACATAAAATAAAAGCTCATGCCAACCCTTGTTAAAAAAGGAATGAATACGACCATCCATAATGCAAATTTATGTTGCACAAAAAGCTCATGTAGAACAACAAATTTTCCAAATAACAAAAATAGTATGGATAGCACTCCGAAAGCACCTACCCGAGGATCATCTAAAATCTCAAGTCGTTTGTCCCGATCTCGATAAGAAAAATACGCATCCCCCATGTCAATAAAGCCATCCAAATGTAAACCGCCTGTCCATAAAGCAAACAGCCCGATGACGATAAAGGCGAGCATGACCTCGCTACTGGCTGTCCATTGTGTAAGACTGTAAAGGACTCCAGCTACAGTTGTCCCCATCAAGGCACCTATCCATGGCAAGCAAGCAAACATACCTGTAATCGTTGACCTTTTTAGAGGTAATTCCTTATGTACTGGCAAAACCGTAAAAAATTGAAATGCCAACAGTAGGCTATACCAAACATTTTTCATTGTCTTGCCTTCCTTTTCCCTTATTTCCATCTCTTTAAGATACCATAATTCATTTCAAACGCTTCTTGAGCCATCACAACAAACCATTGATGAAATTGTCCTAAAGTTCTTCGATACAGCTCCACCTCTTCACTTTGATAAGGAGGTTCATCAAACAGCTCATTTGACACCACTAATAATGTCACGTTCTTCGTTAGCAGAGAAAGGATGGCCTGTTTAACAGTGTGTAGCTTGGATGCTAAACAGCCAGGCTTCGTTAAACATGGCGCTCCACTTTCATAGCCTTCATAAAACGCATTAGTGAGCCAAGTAGTGACGCAATCCCATAGCACCACATCCCCATCCTTGAGTGTCTCAAATACGGGCGCGATGTTATAAGGGGCCTCTACTGTTATCCATTGCATGGGCTGAGCTAGTCGATCAGCTTGATGGCGATCAATTCGCTTCTTCATTTCATCATCTAAAGCAATACCAGAGGCAATATACATTAACCGTTTTTCTGTACTAGGCTGCGTTTGGTAATACTGTATGGCGGCTTGTTCTGCAAAATGAGATTTGCCACTACGCACACCACCTGTAATAAAAACGAGGGGCATTTGTAAAACCTCCTATTGTAAATGATGTAGCGTACCAATCTCTTGGATTACCCATTGCTGTCCCTGACCTTCAATCACAGTGACGCTTGTCCCATGAATATATGGAGCTGACCAAAGCTCACCAATATTGCGCTGTAAAATGGCATTAATCATACATTTAATCGTCACTGCATGGGAAACGATCAAAATATGCTCATCTCGGTGCTGCTCCGCTATCTTTTTCAATGTATACATTGCTCTTTCTGTGACAGCACCAAAGCTTTCCGTATGGGTTGCCATAAATTGAGCTGGGTACTTCGTATAGAGCTCATAATCTAGCCCATCTGTCAGCAAAATATCCTCAATTTTCTTACCTTGCCAATTCCCTAAACAGATTTCCCGCAAATTATCCTCATAGTAAACTGGTAATTGGCGTTGAGCCGTCAAAATATCCATCGTTTCCTTCGCACGACCACTTGAACTACTGTAAGCTGCCGCAAATGGGATTGACTGTAGTTGCTGCTGTAATCTAGCAGCCGCTTCTCTGCCATTGTCGGTTAGCGGAGAGTCCAACCACCCTTGTAGTCTCTGCTCCTGATTCCATTGTGTTTCCCCATGTCTTACTAGATAAAAAGTTGTCACTTTTCTCTCCCCTTATTTGCGTTAAACCACGCCTGCAGACAATTATGTAAATATGTCATGGCCGCAATATCTTTAATCCCAATACGGAACCATTCGCCCTGTAATCCTTTAAAGTTTTTCGTATGACGCAGGACAACTCCCTGTGCTAAACAATACGTAAAAAAGGCGTCCGCCTGCTGCTCCTTTGGCAATGAAAAACACACATAATTTGTCACACTATTAGTGACACGACAGCCGTTTTCTTGTAAAAAACGATGCAACTGCTCCCTTTGCGTTGTCGCATAGGCAATTGCCTGCTGACTATAATGCTGCTCATCCAAACAGCCTGCACCAATAACGAGTGCAAAGGCATTTAAATTCCAATGTGGGAGCATGTCCTTTAGCTCGTTTACGATGGAGGTATGAGCAACTAAATAGCCTAGGCGCAAGCCAGGTATTGCATACATTTTAGTCATCGAACGCACCACAAGGACATGTGAATTTTCCACACTTTCGTGAATGAGGGAATTCGCCTCATCAACCCAATCCATAAAAGCTTCATCGATGACAAGCTCACATTTGACAGCTCGACCATGCTCCAATAAGTCTAGTATAGCTTCCTTCTTTGGCAATACACCTGTTGGATTATTCGGTGTACAAATATAGAGTGCGTCTGCCTCCACCATTTCTTGTTTAAGCCGTTCCATTGGCAACGTATATTGGATAAAGTCCGTCACCAAAATCGGAATAATAATAGCCCCTGCAGCTCGCAATGTTCGCTCATATTCTGAAAAAGTAGGATGTACAACGATGACGCGCTTTTGAGCATAACGCCTCGCAATAATACTAAAGAGCTCTGACGCCCCGTTGCCTAGTAAAACCATGTCCTTCTTCACTTGATGAAAAGCAGCGACCTTTGTTAGAAAAGGCTCTCCATCCGGATCTGGATAGCGTTGAATGAGCGGGTAAAATGTACGCCAACGTGCTTCGACAAAGGATGGTGGTCCTGCCGCATTGACATTTTCACTAAAATCATATACCTCTTCAGGCATCGTTAAACCTAATTGCTGATAAACATTTTGCGGATTTGCTCCGTGATTAGGTAATAGCATAAATGAACACCTCCACTGCTAACATGACAAGCGTAAAGAGCACCATGGCAATACGCATTTGAATAATAGATGCCATTATATGTTCCTTTGTTAGAGGAACTAATTTTTCTCCCATAATCGCACGTTGAGAAATAACGCCTTGATAGGTATTTTTTCCGCCTAGTTGTACGCCAAGCTGTACTGCCGTTGCGGCCTCTAAATAACCACTATTAGGACTTGGATGCTTTTTAGCGTCTTGCGCCCACCGCTTTAATCGTTGTCCAAATGAGTAACTCGTTTCATTTTTTGTACCTAGCACCATAAGAAAGCCAGTGATACGACTTGGAATAAAATTCAGGACATCATCAAGTTTGGCCGAAAACATGCCAAAATCTTTGAATGTTTCGTTTTTATAGCCGACCATGGAATCTAACGTATTGACAGCCTTATAGCCCCATAAACCGATAGCCCCAAATAAAAAGGCATAAAATAGTGGGGCGGTCACCCCATCACTTGTATTTTCCGAAACGGTCTCTACAACACCACGTACAATTTCATCTTCTCCCAGCTTTTCGGTATCACGCCCAACAATCCAAGATAATTTGACCCGTGCTTCCGCAAAATCACCTTTTACAAGGGGCTCATAAACTGCCAGTGCTGCCTCCTTCAAGCTACGCTGCGCCAGCCCAATGCCAATTAAAAGTCCTTCCACCAAAATGCCAAAAATTAAGCTTACCTGATAGCTGAGTAGTAAAATAAGTGTGACCACAAACATCGTTGTCCCTACAACTGCCAGTGCCATCACCATACCACGCAGTTTCCGCCACTTGCCTCGATTCCACAAAGCTGTTTGTGATTGAATCAGCTTGCCAATCCATCGCACGGGATGCGGAAGCTTCGGAGGGTCTCCTACTAAAACATCGAAAATTATCCCTATGATACAGGCAATCACTATGGCAATCATAACGCCTTCTCCTCTTTATCTTTTTTGTATTTCCGAATAGCCGCACGCATCGTTTCATAGACACCATAGCCAATAACCTTACCTAGCATTGTGATAGGTCCAGCATATTGATGGTAGTCTCCTTCTTCAGTAGAAGCAATGAGTAAGCTATCAGTGGATGTACCCGTTGCTTGCGTGCCAGTGGTAGGATCAGTTATGCCTTCATCCGTTAACGCTTTCACCTTCGCCTCCGTTGTAGAAATCATAGCCTGAAATAACGCTTCATCAGATAATTTTCCGTTAATAAGCACCCATGTATTAATTGTTCCTGCATGGTACTGCTCCTCACGATGGAAAGCACGTGTAATATCCACGGCATTGCCCAGACCAGCAGTAATCATAATGACTAGATGAATGCCTTCATATGTAAAATCACGAATGGTCGCAAATTTAGCTTGGACAGCCGTCATCATCGCCACCGTGTTATCGATTGGAAAACCATGTGCTTGCAAAAAATGTTGTAAATCACGATGGGGCTGTCGATCATCATAAGTAATGGGCACAGTTCGATTCATCAGATGAGTAAAATAACCAAAGCCTGGATTATGCATGGCCGAGGATACAACCTTCATAGGTGAAACAGCTTGAAGTGCTACATATTGGTCTAAAATTTGAATATGATCCTTTGAAAGTATGGGCATTCCCTTGCCTCCTGACGATAAATAAATGACGAACATAAAAAAACAAATTCTTACAAAGAAGAATTTGTACTGTCGATTCTTTATTAAAATTTGAACCTTCTGAACGTTTGTACAGACTAACAACTTCATAATACTCAAATTATTTATTTTCTTTGAAATTGTATCATAAGTTTGCCTATTGCTACAATTCCATTTTGACGTGTTGTTACTGCTTTTGCTTGAGATTTTTAAAGCGAATCACAGAACCAATAATGATAAAGACCCAACCAATCGCTATGTAAACCACTTTCATTGTTTTTGTCGATGACGGTAAAATATCCATAATCGTTAAACAGACAAAAAGTATCCCAACAATCGAAAAAAGCATACCAATCGTTAAATTCTTCACGAAAAACCCTCCCAACTATGTACGCCCTCGATTTTACCGTATTCTTAGCAAAAAGAAAACACTAATCCAAGTAAGAATCCTTGGATTAGTGATAATTGTGTCATTAAGCTTTCGCATGGGCAAAAAATTCTTCGTATAACGCCTGTAAAATGCGGTTTTCATATTCCTGAAGTACACCAAAAACGAGACTTACTTCAGAAGAGCCTTGATTGATCATTTCAATGTTTGCACCAGTTCTTGAAATCGCAGTAGCTGCACGGGCAGCTAACCCTGTATTATGGCGCATGCCTTCGCCAACAATCACAATCATCGAAAAACCATGACGCATTTCTACATACTCAGCATGTAGCTCTTCTTTCACTCGACTAATAATACGCTCTTCATTATCTGGTGATATCTGATTCGAACGCATAATGACTGAAATATCGTCTAAGCCAGAAGGTGTGTGTTCATAAGAAATATTCTCATCTTCTAAAATTTGTAGTAGCTTTCGTCCAAAGCCTACTTCACGATTCATCAAATATTTAGAAACATATAAAGTTGAAAAACCACTGTCTGCCGAGATACCTGTAACGGGACGACCTGTTGCAGGACGACTTGGTACGATACGAGTACCTGGGGCTGATGGATTATTTGTATTTTTTATGTTAACGGGCACCCCAATCTTGTAGACAGGCATTAATGCTTCATCATGGAACACTGAAAAGCCTGCATATGATAATTCGCGCATTTCGCGATACGTAATTTCTTTAATTTCCACTGGATCATTGACAACCTTCGGATTCGCAGAGAACACACAATCCACATCCGTAAAGTTTTCATATAACTCCGCTTCAACAGCTGCTGCTAAAATGGAGCCAGTAATATCAGAGCCTCCGCGGTCAAATGTTCGCAATACGCCCGCTTTAGTGTAACCGAAGAACCCTGGGAACACAATAATTTCTTTTGTGTCTTTTAAAGGCGCTAAATTAGCATACGCTTCGGGTAAAGCAAATGTTCTTTCTGGCAAATCATTGACCACTAAACCATCCTTAGGACTTACATAGCGTGCGGGCATTCCAATGGCATTAAAATAAGCGGCAATAAGCTTAGCGTTATTATCTTCACCAGCTGCTTTAATGCTATCGATGAATAATTCCACGTTCGTTTTGTCACCTTGTACACGTTCACGTAAATCTTCCGCAATCACGTCACAAATGGCATCATCTAGCCCTAAGCCATCTGCAATTGCTCGAAAACGATCGACTACAATTTGCAATTTGTCTTCGGTATCTTCATGTTGTAACGCGGCAGTTGCTAATTGTATTAATAGATCGGTTACTTTTATATCGTCACCAGATCGTTTGCCTGGTGCTGAAACGGCAACGATTTTACGTGCCGAATTAGATTTCACAATGTTTGCCACTTTTTGAATTTGTTCTGCGTTTGCTACAGATGTTCCACCAAATTTACACACGATCATATCTATCAAATCCTAACTTTTTCAAATTAATTGTATTCCTCCAAAAAACAATTGACTGTACACAGTGTACAAATTATCAATTCCTACGTCAATACAATTTAAAAAATTCGCGCAATTTACTGAGAAATATGGACAATTTTCGTACTGTTTGATTTATTATACGGATTTCGTATGAAATAGTTAAGGTTTTTATGAATTTTTTTTCGTGACGTTCACAGATTCGTGAAATTTACCGTTTTGACTTTCTTCTATATAATGAGGAAAACGCTTACTCCCCACTATGATATGCACAAGTATCCTCGTTGTTTGTGCTAATTTGCAGGCGAAAGGAGGGTTTTGAGTAGGAGGTTATAAGTGGTTTATCATCTTCCTATTGACCTAGAAGATGGCTTGTTCACTTTTTTGCGGATATGTAAAATTCCTTCATGACTAAGCTTGAACAAGGGAATATCTTTTATATCTCCCCCATCCATACAAAAAAAACTAGGATCACATATTTTTAGTGAAACCTAGTTTTTCCTAGCTATTCATTTAAATCGCAGTCCAGCCACCATCAATGACTAGTTCTGCACCTGTCATAAAGCGCGATTCGTCAGAGGCAAGGAAGACCACACCGTAGGCTACATCCTCAGGTGCACCAAAGTATGGCAGTTGTGTATAGGTTTTATAGAAAGGCAATGCGCCGCCTTCCTCCATCGTTGGCGCTGTCATAGGCGTAACGATAATGCCAGGATGAACAGAATTTACACGAATATGATCTTTCCCATACTCGACTGCAGCTGATTTAGATAACACTCGAAGTGCTCCTTTTGCTGCAGTATAAGGGCTTGTCCCTGCCATTCCGACGATTCCACCAATGGAAGAAATATTGACGATAGAACCGCCACCAGCCTTTTGCATTTCTGGAATCACATATTTCATACCAATGACACAGCCATTCAAATTAATGTCCATCACTTTATTCCATTCGTCCATTTCCATGTTGGCGATCGTTTTTGGTGATGAAATTCCTGCATTGTTGACTAGTACATCGACTTTACCATATACCTTCACCGCCTCTGCAATAACAGCCTTCCACTCGTCCTCAGAAGTTACATTATGTGAAAGAGCAATAATCTCTCCACCATTTTCTTTAATTTCTTTGACCAAGTTATTCAACGGCTCGATTTGCACATCTGTCGCAATAACCTTTGCTCCTTCTTGTGCAAATAGTTTTGCTTCAGAAGCTCCCATACCCATCGCTGCTCCTGTAATAATAGCTACTTTCCCATTTAAACGTCCCATCTATAAAACTTCCTTTCCTTTATCAATCCATTCCCACTGTGAAAATGCCCCAAGATTTTTCCAATCCTTGACATAAGCAAGAAGTCTTCATTTCGATTCAGCAGGTGTTTGGACACCCTTAAAAAAGTGCAACAAGCATATCTTTTCCGTGCGTTTGCTACTAAATGGCTGAATCAGATAAATGTATAATTCATGAACATGTTAACAACTAGTTGTATTATCGACACGGTGTCGTTAATATAATTATAACTGTCTGTTCAAAAAGGGCAAACTACACAAGAGCGATAATTGATGCATTAACAACATGGAAGTCTTTCGTGTTGTATAAACGATAAATTTAATACAAGGAGCTTGAAAATGTCGAAAAAAATGGACCCTCGCGTGATTAGAACACGCCAGCTATTAAGAGATGCGCTAGTGGAATTAATTGATGAACAAGGCTATGAGAAGATTACTGTGCAAGATATTACCCAACGGGCCACCTTGAACCGGGCCACCTTTTATTTACATTATCGTGACAAATTAGACTTACTGTATCAAAGCTCTGAGGAAATCCTACATGAATTAGTAGGTAGTATTCACCCAACGGTTGAAGAGAAGAAAGATTTCGATTTATTGCCTCATTATGATCAGCCGCATGAGACCTTTATGCATTTGTTTGAACAAATTGCGCTGAATAGTAAGCTTTACAAAGTCTACCTCACAGAAAAAGATATCCCTTATTTTTCGGCAGGCTTAAAAAAGATAATTATCGATTTTGTATCAAGTGGCATTCAATTGATGGAGCCTGATGATCAAAAATTAACCGTACCGCGTGAGATGGCTATCCGTTTTTATGCTGCCGCCTTCCTTGAAGTAATCGTCTGGTGGTTAGAAAATGATATGCCCTATACGCCAAAATTTATGGCCACTCAGTTAATGCGTATTACCATTAAGGGACCCTACTTGGATAACCCCTTTCAGCAACCTTAAAAGCTGGCATTTATGATATGCCAGCTTTTAAGGTTAATTGATATGTACAATAACTGACCAATTATACTGGATGGTCACGGTTGCACCACAGCCGTAGTAACAGCCATCCCTTAACTTTCCCACCCGATCATTCCCTCCACTTTTTTAGAAAATAGATGTAAAAGTTCTGACAAAACTGCTATTCCTTTCGATGTAGTTTGTATACAAATATTCATTGAAACAGGAATGATAGCAACCCCTTTAGTTCTATTTCTAAAGGGGGTATTTTAGCTGTACCTCAGCGTATAGGATTGTCAAAATTCCAGTTCGTATAAATGACAGCCGCGTTTACTGGGTCTGTCGTCGTATCTTCCGTGAAACCGCCTATTAGATTCCCTACTCTAAATGTTGGCTCAAAAAATTGTTCTTCCTTTGGGGGTGCGGTGGGACCATCTATCCCCAATTTCGTCTCATCTGTGACCACAACTTCCATGCCGTTATCCAACGTAAAGCTCAGTCCATCCTTTCCGACTTCTGTGATTTTTCCTTCAATATTGACGACTGCTTTTGCCGCAGGAGCTGCATGATCCACTACAATTCTTTCCGTTAAATCAAGTGCAGTATCATTGTTTACATTTACTAAAGGAGCAGCTACAGCAATTACTGCACAGGCAACTAAACTTCCCACACTAATTCGTACTTTTTTCATAAATGCCCTCTTTTCTTTTTGCTCAAATTCCATCATCTCGTTTTGCATCTTTATCTTAAATTCATCGGAAGCATGAATTTGCTTCAGCACATTTTTATAAGCATTCATCAGACCTTAGTCCCTTCTTCTAGTATTGTTTTCAATTTCATTCGTGCCCTTCGTAGCTTGGAGCCAATCGTGTTGCCATTCATTCCTAATAGATTAGCGATTTCTACAGTTGTATAGCCTTCATAATAATGTAAATAAACAATGACTCTCTCTTCTGGACTAAGCTCAAAAATCTCCGTAAGAACCATCTGCTCCTCTTTGGCGATAAAGGACATTTCTTCAGTAATCGGCACTGTCTTCGTCACACGGGAAGACTTAAAGTAATCCTTACATTTATTAAAAGTTACTTTGATGAGCCAAGCTTTTAAATGATCTTCATGATCAAAGGGCTTTCTCTGTTTCATAAGAGTCATAAAAACGTCTTGAACAATGTCCTCTGCCTCAGACATATTTTTTGTCTGATGCACAGCAATTCGGATTAAGGTGTCACTATATGTTTGAACAACCTCTTGAACACATAAGCCCGCAAACTTTTTCATATTTCCTATCGAGCCCCCTTCTTTTCATAATACGATTCATCTTTTAAAATTCGTGCAGTGGATTATACTTTTATTATCATGGATGATTGGAGGCTGTCCTAAATGAAAAAGAAGAGTAAACTAATTCCCTCCTTAAGATCACATGTATTTTTTATGAAGTTGTAACCACTGACTTCATAAGAATTGTATGATAACTATCAAAAAGACCGACAAAATGCTTGTTCTAACAGTTATACTGAATATTAATTTATAATGATATGACAAGAGTTGGAATGATTATTAACAGGAGAATGATAGATGAAAATAGTAATTGCAGAAAAACCAGACCAAGCTGCCAAGTTAGCTGCTCCCTTTTCTTTTACTAAAAAGACAGGATATTTTGAAGTCAAAGCCAACTCATATTTCCCAAATGGAGCAATTATCACATGGGCAATTGGGCATCTATGTGAATTAAAAACACCCGAAGAATATGATTCTACATGGAAAAAGTGGAAGTTGGAAACATTACCCATTATCCCCGATCGATTTGAATATAAAGTCTCTAAATCTAAGTATAAACAATTTACTATCATCAAAAATCTAGTTAAAAGAGCAGACATTCAGGAAATTATTATCGGTGGAGATGCGGGTCGTGAAGGGGAATTAATTATTCGTACCATTTTAAGGGTATGCGGTGTAAACAAACCGATGAAGCGATTATGGATATCATCCTTAACCGAAAACTCGGTAAAAAATGGCTTCTCTAATTTACTACCTGAAGCACAAACGAAGGATATTTATTACGAAGCTTTAAGTCGTTCCTGTGCAGATTGGCTAATTGGTATTAATACGTCGAGATTATATACGGTTCTACTTAAGAAAAACGGTGTCAAAGATGTCTTTTCCATTGGCAGAGTACAAACCCCAACCCTTGCATTAATTGTTCATAGAGAACATGAAATCGCGAATTTTAAATCAGAGCCTTTTTGGGAAGTCGAAGCAGTCTTTCATTTTGCAGGTAAGATGCTAAAAGCAAAATGGCACAAAAATAATATGTCAAGAGTATTGGAAGAAAAACAAGCGATAGCCATCGCTAATTTCTGTCTACATAAAAATGTAGACATCACAAAAATAATTAAAGAGACAAAGGAATACGCACCGCCTCTTTTATTTAATTTGTCAGGGTTACAGGCTACAGCAAATAAGGCTTATAAGTTTTCACCACAAAAAACTCTTGATATTTTACAAAAGCTTTATGTAAAAGGTTTAGTTTCATACCCAAGATCTGATTCACAGTTTTTAACAAGCGAAGAAGCCAAAACACTACCAACTATATTAAACAATTTGAGCAAAATGGATAAATATAAAAACCTTCTGCCTCCCCCAATAAACTCCATTATGCATAACAAAAGATATGTAAATGAGAAAAAGGTTACGGACCACCATGCAATCATTGTGACAGAACAGATGCCTAATCTTAGTAAGCTAAGCATGGAAGAAGAGAAGATTTACGATTTAGTAGCTAGACAAGTCATTGCAGCACATTATAACCATGCCATTTTTGCTTACACCACCATTCATTCGCTTGTCGATAAACGAGCAGAGTTCATATCGAAGGGGAAGGAGCAAATCGAGGAGGGCTGGCGTAAAGTCATTTATCCAACTAAAGATAGTTCATCTCAAGAAGAGGAAGAAATGCTTCCCCTGCTTCATGAAAATGAGCTAGGAACTGTGGCTCAAGCTAGCGTTAAACAAGGGGCAACACAGCCACCTAATAGATATTCAGAAGGTCATTTAATTACATTGATGAAAACAGCTGGTAAACATCTTGATGATGCGGAATTAGAAAAGGTTTTGTCTAAAACAGAAGGTTTAGGGACTGAAGCAACACGAGCGGGTATTATTGGTACACTCAAAGATCGACAGTACATTGAAATAAAGAAAAATCAAGTATTTGCTACGTCTAAAGGTATGCTATTAATTGAAGCGCTCGGTGAAAACAGCCTATTAACATCACCCTCCATGACGGCAAAATGGGAGCAGCGACTAGCTGAAATTGGTGAAGGACATGCTTCTCCCCAAGCATTTATGGAGCAAGTAAAAAAGCTTACCTATAAATTGATTACCGATGCACATGAACGCGAAAAAGCATGGACATTCGATCAAAAGGAAGTCGAAAAAATCAGTGCCAATAATCCTTATCAAAAGAAATATAAAAAAGAAAAAACCGTTGTCGGAAAATGTATTCTTTGTAATGGCTCTATTATAGATCATGGAACTTTTTACGGTTGTTCAAACTATAAAGCTGCAAACTGTAAATTTTCTGTGTCCAAGAAAATTCTTAGTAAAACCATTTCACAGACGAATGTAAGAAAGCTACTAGCCACTGGTGAAACAGACATGATAAAAGGGTTTAAGAAGGGACAAAAAACCTTCAATGCGCATCTTATTTGGGATAAACAAGAACATAGGGTACATTTTAAATTTCCTCAATAATAGAGCATTTAGGCGGGAAGGCACTTCAAAGGGCGATATATTTATATCGCCCTTTCTTTCCCACTACCTCAAAAGAAATATGTTAAAGCATTGCTTCCAGAGGTTATTAATGCTAATAAACCTGCAAGCATCATCCATAGCGCATATCGGTTTTCTTCCTGTTTTCTCTTGCCTATCCAAAATAAAATGAAGCTGATGATTAATAAAACACCCCCTATTATTGCACCTGTAATAATCCCAATCATCATGCCCATTTCCTATTGCCTCCTTATCTTCTCATCAAACTATTTGTTTTAATCTAGTTTCATTGTATCTATCAGTCATCACTTTTTTCTTACTCATTCCTTACATATTCATTAAGTTATAAACACTTCTATCCGCCACCAAACTAAAAACACCTTAATAGTTACACTATCAAGGTGTGGTTCGTCAATTGACTAGCTAATGTAAATACCTGATCCATGCGCTCATCCTCTTCTACCCTTCAAAAAAAGAACATACATATCGATATGTATGTCCCTTTCCCTCTTATTTCAAATACGTATTTAATACTTGGTCCATATGTGCATTGAGCTTATTAAGATCAACTGCTGATACTGGCTGATTCACAAGCTGATATTTTTCTTTCAGCTGAATGATTCTACGGACACTGTCATTAATTTGCTGCTCTGTGATTTCCCCGTTCTTTACGGCTGCCTTCAATGCATCTATGGCCGCTGTGACATTGGCGAATTCATGGGCAATTAAAATAATATCATTACCCGCCTTCACAGAATCTACAGCAGCTTGCCCAATATTAAAATGATTCGTAATGGCCTTCATCGTCATATCGTCAGTCATTACAACCCCATCAAAGCCAAGCTGATTTCTTAAAATCCCAGTAATAATTTCCTTTGACATCGATGAAGGGTATTGTTGATCGATTTTAGGTAATAAAATATGACCGACCATAACCACATCAACGCCTTTATCAATCGCCGCTTTAAATGGAATAAGCTCTAGCTTAGTTAAATCGTCTAGACTTTTCGACACTTTGGGTAGCTCTAAGTGAGAATCTACTGATGTATCACCATGACCAGGGAAATGCTTAATGACTGGAATTACCTGCTGACTTTCTAACCCCTGCATAGTCTGAATTCCTAATTGACTAACGATATCAGGCTTATTAGAGAACGAACGATCACCAATAATCGGGTTGTTCGGATTGCTGTTCACATCCATTACAGGGGCGAAGTCTAGATTGAAGCCAAATGCCTTTAATTGTTCCCCTAATAATTGACCAATCTCATAGGAGAATTGTGATTGATTGATTTGCCCAATCTTTTGGTTTGTTGGGAAATTTTTTAACGGCCCTGGTAATCTGACTACTTTGCCCCCTTCTTGGTCAGTTCCCAAAAATAATGGTAGTCGATTAGTCCCGTTCGCTGCCATTAGATCATTCATCAGTGAGACTGTTTGCTGTGGTGTTTCAAGATTATTGGCATAAAGAATCAATCCTCCAACCTTGTAATCACGAATTAAACTCGTTGTCTCTTGCTGAAGTGATGTGCCCGAAACACCGGCAAACATCATTTGACCCAGCTTTTCATCCAATGTCATCTGGTTGATTGTCTCTGCTATATCATCCGTTATTGCTGTATAGACAGAGATGTGATGAACAGCAGGATTGGCATCACCGTCAGTCGGCTTTGGCAAAATCCACTTTAGTTGATAGTGGTCGTTAACCTGATACACTAAAATAATTTGATTGGTCTTTGTGTCCTGATAATAGCGGACCTCATCAGGCTCGCCCAATTTATTTTTAATATCTGCTAAATGAATATTCCTTATATCTGCTTTAAATGAACGGATATCGAAAGCTTTTGTACTTTGAAAGCCAATCGTTATCTCTTGTTGAAGAAAATCCTCGTATTGTCCATTAGCGGACTCCGTTACTTGCTGAGGGTCCCCCCATTGCTGATGAACCGTACGGCTATCTGACTCCCCTGCGACAAATGGCACATCAGGTACTTTTCCTTCTCCTGCTAGGTTGACAATATCCTGAATGACTACGTCAAGATTTCCGGTATCGCCGCCCTCAGTTGCATGATCGCTATGCTCCTGGATTGGGGGTGACTCCGAATTTCTAGTCGTTTGTGTGGCTGGTCGCATCTTCATACCGATAAAAAAGAGCAAACCCATTAAAATCAGCACAAGAAATAGGAGCAAGCCACGTCTTCTTTTATGCATGAAAAAACCTCCTCAATCCAACCCTAAGAATCATAAATCATTCTACCAGCTAACGTTATCATATCTAATGAATGAATACAAAGCATGTGAAATCAACAGAAACGATTCACACTTTAGAAAATATTATCGTAAGCTAGCAAAAATACGAAGGAAAATGTTAAAATATTCTCATAAAGGGGGAGGCAAGGTATGGGGAAATTGAGTAAAAGGAATATATTGTGGATTGTACCAATCGGCATTTTAGGGGTATTTTGGTACTTCTATGGTCCACAAAAGGATATTACTGACAATGAATATATTACATATGTAAAAAACTATACTTATGAAAATAGTACAAAAACTTTAGAAAATGGCTTTGCTGCTGCCTGCGAAAATCCCTATTGGGTTTATTTTGAAACACAAAAAAGACAGGATGTAGTCGAGTTCAAAGGAGATTGCTCCGTTAATAATAAGGTTGCAAAGGTCAATGTGCAATTCCTTGTTGACAATGATAGGACAAATGTTCAATCAGGTGCAATGTTAGTGGATAGTAAAATGCAGGATGAATCGGATCGCGATCAGTTTTTGCTAGCATTAGTTAAATAATTAACATCCCCCCTCATCATTAAAACAGTGAGGGGGATTTCTGTTATTTCCTCATCTTGATTTTTAATTGCCAACATTGAATTATTCTGAATGATTACGAAAGATAAATAGATCATCAGGATTCCAAACATGCAAGTCGTCAGCAAGATATCCACGTAGCCAAAGTACTCCATCTATTTTTCTAATGTAAAATCCTTTAGGAAAATCCTCCTCATCACTTACGATTTCTGAGGCAATTGTGATGGACCCAGAAGGCGCTCGATTTTGTTGTTGAGGATTCCCTGATTTACTTTCAGGTTGGTCTAAATATGCAAGTCTTACGTAAGGTCCGACCTCAAGAGGACATAAATCCAAGCCAAGTTTGTTTGCTTGTTCAATAAGCTGAGGCATCGTGGCTCCATCAGGAAAACCAAGATTTCTAACAGCAAGTTCAACAATTTTTAGGCTATACTTTCTTTCAGAAGTAATAAATTTATCATCAGATAATAATTTCTCTCCGTAATGATTCATCGAGATAGAATGCTCTTGTAACTTTTGAATTAGCTGCCATTTCGTTAGTCCACCAACCTCTATTGACTTATCAATAACAGGGCAATCAGGATAAATTTTCAATTGTATCACTCCTTATTAATAAGCACCACATTATACATTTAATGAAAATAACGACATTCAAATCTTTTTCCTCTGCCGTTCGCTTACGTACATTTGTTCACGGTATCTTTCACATATAGTCTAAGAATACGGCTCTTGTCATGATTAAAAGCACAATTCTTGTTGCAGAATTGCGCCTAATTGTTAAGAATTGTTATTCAATTTATGGAAACAAATCAATCTACCTAGTGGCTACTTCTTTTTTTAATAAAGAATAGATAAACGTATCATATGCTTTTTCATTTTGCACCATATAGTCTCTTAGAATTCCCTCTTGCTGAAAACCTAGCTTCAGCAGTAACTGATTGGATGCTTCATTTTCTAAATACACAACAGCCCCAATCCGCTGTAAATTCATGTGTTCAAAGCCATAGGCGATTACTTGCTGAATGGCTTCTTTTATATATCCCTGTCGCCAGTAATCTGGATGGATTTCATAGCCGATTTCCGCTCGTTTGTGTGGAGCAGACCATAAATGATAACCAATCGTACCCATGACTTCGCCAGTTTCTTTACGCTCAATACCCCACCGTATGCCTCTCTTTTCCTCATAGTTTTTGTCAAAAAGCTTGATTAACTGTTCAGCCTGCTGTTTTTCAATAAAAGGTTCCTGCCCATAATAGCGTGTTACCTCCACATTGGAAAGGCAATGAAAAATGGCAGGTACATCAGCCTGCGTCAGTTTTCTTAATTTTAGTCGATCTGTTTCTAACTTTGGAAACATCCTTCTTCCCCCTTCCCACTTCTATATCCTTTAATCTCAAGCATAAAGGCGACTTCTCATACACCATGATCGATACATACTATCACCTATTACAAAAAATATATTTATTCCATCTTATGAAATTCCCATTTTTTGCACAAGTCATTTCTCTTAAATTTTAATAGAAATAACAAATATTACTATATAAAATTTATAAAATAGCTTATAATAGAAAGCTGACTATGCACTCCTACATTAAGCATATAAAGGTGATTTCAACATGCTATCTTATGAACGTATTCTAATAATGGTCCCGCCGGTTCCCTAGCTACGCTTTCTACTTGTCACTAACAGAGTAGAATTTGCTTGTAGGAGGGCAATATGTTGAAAAAACAGGCTGTACCATCTTTATTGTTAATGATTGTTCTTGTGGCGTTCCCACAAATTAGTGAAACCATTTATACACCATCTCTACCGGACATTGCAGATGCACTTGGTGTATCCAATAGTTCTGTCCAATTAACCTTAAGCATCTATTTTATTGGATTTGCATTCGGTGTTTTTAGCTGGGGATGGATTTCTGATATTATTGGCCGAAGACCTGCCATGTTAGGCGGTTTAATTTTTTATGGAATCGGGAGCGCATTATGTTTTTTTGCGGACACAATCTCCTTTCTCATTGTAAGTCGTTTTATTCAAGCATTCGGTGCTGCTACTGGCTCTATTATTACGCAAACCATTTTGCGAGAAAGTGTAGCCGGTCATAAACGACATGCAATGTTTGCACAAATTTCCGCAGTCATTGCGTTTACTCCTGCGGTAGGACCATTGATTGGGGGCTGGGTGGATCAAGCCCTTGGCTTCCGGGCAGTATTTTTTGTCCTAGTGGTCATGAGTATATGGTTGTTCATCTATGCCTTTGTTAGGTTACCTGAAACGACGCAACCAACTGCTAGGCAAAGAATAGCGATTTGGCCTGTCGTCAAACGCATTTTCGCTTCCCCGACCGTTCTTGTCTACGGTTTGGTCATTGGGGGCATTAACGGTGTGCTATTTAGCTATTATGCGGAGGCACCTTTTATTTTCATTGATTACTTTCAGATGACGCCGGGTCTCTATGGTTTTCTTGGCATCATCGTAGCATTGGCCTCGATTATAGGGGCTATGATTTCTAAGCGACTTATCACCACACGTTTACCTCAACAAATTATTCATATAGGTTGTTCGGTGATGTTGATAGGGGCTTTCCTCTTAATAATTGTCTGTACTTTGCCATTGCCTACAAGTATGCTAGCCATAGGCATTATGGGTACAGTTTTTATCTTGCTGTTAGGCTCGGGCATTGCTCTTCCTAACTGTTTAAGTCTA
The DNA here is from genome assembly GCF_057773605.1 of Lysinibacillus sp. F12. Lineage (NCBI taxonomy): Bacteria > Bacillati > Bacillota > Bacilli > Caryophanales > Bacillaceae > Lysinibacillus > Lysinibacillus sp. F12. Next base: position 253,519 of record NZ_JBYMLP010000003.1, on the reverse strand, counting down.
GCATTAGTAAACTTTCAGGACGTCATTGGAACAGCAGGCGCCATCTTTAGTCTCGGCTATTACTTGCTTGTCAGTATGATCACATATGGTATGAGTTTGCTTCACAATGAATCCTTGCTGACGATGCCACTTTATTTCTTGGGATTAACGACCATGATGTGGTTAAGTGCAAAAAAATATATTCGATAATGGATGTTAGCGGGCATCTTATCTACTAAAACAAAAATGCCACCCTGTTTTACAGGGTGGCTTCTTTTTTATTGAAAATAGTGATCCACAACTTCTTGTGCGGATTGAAACACCTTATTGCTTTGAGTCTTATAAAGGAATTTTGGATTCATACAGGCTTTCTCAAGACTTTTGGCTTGCTTTAACTTATCTGTCATTTGCTCAATAATATCCGTATAGCCGTCAAGCTGATTCGAGATTTTAGGTAGCATAATAGGTGAAATATCTAACACAATTGATACCTGATCCTCTGCGTAGCTATTTAAATTAATAAAAAAGCATTGTTCCAGATGCTTTGAATGTTTATCGATATTAATGACCGCCTTTTGAAAATGGGCGATGAGGCCTGTAGAAGTTTTCGTAATGTTAAAGCCTTGCTCTGTTAGATGTTGTTCAACGAGCTGTAAAAACTGATCAACCTCAGCATCTAGTTTTGGCGTGACCGTTGATTGGATTAAATCATCACAATTTTGATAAATTGTATCAATCTCAGTCTGTTTTTCAACAAGTATTTTAAAATTGGACATTGAATACACGCTTCATCTCCCCTTTTTATTAAGGTAGACATTCATGGAACGTTTTAGTCATAGACATAAAAAATTAACCAAGCTAGGGAGGTTCCTATGATAAGAAATTCTGTCAAAGCCATCATCCTCGTTGATGGTGACATCTTGCTGATCAAAAATAAAATTTCGGAGGAACATTTTTATCTTTGTCCTGGAGGTGGACAAGAGCATGGTGAAACATTTCATGCGACTCTCCAACGAGAATGCCTTGAAGAAATAGGCGCATCTGTGCATATTGGAGAGCTTCTTTTTATCCGCGAATATATTGGGAAAAATCATGAGCATGCTGCCTTTGACGCGGATGTTCATCAAGTAGAATATTATTTTCTATGTCAGCTCCATGAGCAATTGCCCCAACCCACTAATCCAGATAGTCACCAAATTGGGACAGAATGGGTCTCAGTGGCAAGGCTCCACGAGTTCCCACTATATCCCAAATTATTAATTCCACAGCTTCAGCGATATGAGCAAGGGCTACAAACCACTATTTATTTAGGTGACATCAATTAGAAAAGGCTGCCTATTTTTAGAGACAGCCTTCTTTAGCATTAAATGTTTTGACCATTGTATAGTAGCTACTGCCAGGCGGATAATCTTTTATTTCCCCCACTACTTGATAGCCTCTTTCCTCATAAAACGTACGAGCTTGGAACGAATAGGTTGTAAGCAAAGCCTTCTTAGCACCCATTTCCTGTGCGGCTATTTCTACCTGTGCTAGCAGCTTACTGCCCAAGCCTTTTCCCCGATACGCTTCTTGAAACCAACATTTATGTATTTCCAGCCATCCCCAATAAACTTCAGCGGTCAAACCACCGACCCATTGCTGTTGTTGATCCGTTACGATCAAATGGAGAGGACGAACCGCTCCCTTCTGTCTACTTTCCCGATGATATGGAGAATGCTCATTATTAAAGCTACGAATTTTATCATGTAAAAAATTCGTAAAATCATCATACGGTTCATATAAAATAGAAATATGCGTATCGAAATGAAGTTCCTCCTAATCCTGATAACGTTTCAATAGTTTATCCTGATGCGCGACAAAAATTTCCTCAAGTGGTATATCATATTGATTGGCAATGACAATAATATTCCCTATTACATCGCCTAGCTCCTCAATGAGCTCTTGCTTATTTTCCTCATAGGTTGGTGTAATTTCATCTGGTCGATCTCGGCCAATTTCTAATGCTCGTATTGCTCTAGCTACCTCACCAGTTTCTTCAGCTAAAAAGCCAATTCGTGTAAATATGTTAAGCTCTGACCACCCGCGGCTTTCATAGTAGTCCTTTACCCAATGTTGAAACTCATTTAACTCCATTTTCGTTCCCCCTCCATTTCTTTCCTATTCAAATTAAATTATACTATAAAAGAATCTCATCAGATATGGAGGAGTCAACAATGAAAAGTATCGCAGTATTTTGCGGATCTAGTATCGGCGCTTTAGACGCCTATCGTGAAGGTGCAATTCAGCTAGGGAAAGAGTTAGCCAAACGTCAAATTACCCTTATTTATGGTGGGGCAAGCGTCGGCATTATGGCAACAGTGGCCAATACCGTGCTACAGGAAGGTGGAAAGGTTATTGGTGTGATTCCTACCTTGTTAGAGGAGCGTGAAATTGCTCATCAGCAGTTAACAGAGCTGATTGTTGTCAACACCATGCATGAACGCAAAAGTAAAATGATGGAACTAGCAGATGGCTTTATCGCCCTGCCTGGTGGTCCTGGTACACTAGAGGAATTTTTTGAAGTGTTTACTTGGAATCAAATCGGCCTCATTCAAAAACCTTGCGCCATTTTCAATATTGAACAGTATTTCGATTTATTAATCTCATTTTTTGATCATATGCAACAGGAACAATTTTTAAAGGCCCAATATCGGGAAGCCTTAATTGTTGAGGCAGAAGCTACAGCGCTTTTAGATCAATGTCAAAATTTTGTTCCTCCCGCTATAAAAACCTACGAGCTAAGCAAATAATCAGGTGGTAAGGGTAGTCATCCTTTTATTCGACTATGCTTACCACCCTTTTTTTATCTCGTCGCATCTCGCTTTTTCACCACGAATACAGCTACCAATACCATAATGAGCTTCACCACCATGATGATTACATATACACTAAATGATAGTATGGTCGGTAATAAAACAAGCCACCATGACCAAGTAATAATATCCGTTACCTTTAATAGGACAAAAACAATGGTCAATACTTCTGCAATGCCCATCTGTTCACCACCTTTGTATGTATGTTCACTATGTAGTAACTATATTCCTCAGTATAGGGTTCATGTAACAGGAGGAAGTACCATGTATCCTTTAGTTTGTACTTTTAAAAAAAGTTGTGTAGGCTCAATCAGAATTTGCATTTCCAGCCAAGCATAATCTGAAAGATAATGAATTTTTAACAGACAAACCATTAGCAACCATGATGAAGAGGAGATTTCTCATCATCATAGTTTGTCACTTTAACAGTCATGATCCACGTTCAAAAAAATAATATGAATAATGCGCTACATGTAATGGCACATTACTTATAGGAGGTGGACAAATTATGTCTAGAATTATTGGTGTTGAAGAGTCTTTATCCAATATTGAAGATGCTTTAAAAGCGAAAGGCTATGAAGTCATCCAGCTTCGAAATGAAGAGGATGCTAAAAAATGTGATGCCTGCATCATTACTGGTCAGGACCGAGACGTCATGGGGATTAGTGATCCAATTATAAAGGGTCCTGTCATTGATGCGAATGGGCTTTCAGCTAACGATGTCGTTCAGCGTGTCGAAAAATATTTCCATTAATGATGAAGTGCTGTCGCGTAAACATCGCGAGCAGCACTTTCTTATTTGGTTTTTTCCTTACATACTTATAATCTCTACTTATAATACACCTATTAGTTGTACAAAATAAATAATAGGAACTTTAAAAAGTAGGGAGACATATGAGCCAAAAAAATATATTGCTTGTTATTTTAATGCTTACGACCACACTACTCATGTCAGGCTGTTGGGATGTAACAGAACCCCAACGGATGTATTATGTGCAAGGTGTTGGTGTTGATTATAAGGATAATGAATATATAGCGTACATCCAACTTATGAACTTCGCCAACGTAGCAAAAATCGAACAATCGAACCCACAAGCAGCACCAACTGAAGTCGGTAAAGCTACAGGAAAAACTATCGAAGAAGCCATTTATAAATTGTATCGTTCAATGGACCAAGAAGTTTTTTGGGGACATATGACCTTTCTCCTTTTCTCGGAAAAAGCAATGGAAAGTGAACATGCCATTCCCATTATCGACACTTTTTTACGCTTTCGAGAAACAAGATACCATATTTGGGTCTATTGTACACAAGACCCTATCGAGGAAGTATTATTAGCATCTCCTATTCTTGAAAAATCGCCTACTTCTACCAAATTGAGTAATCCTAAAAATACTTCAAAACAAGAGTCGTTTGTAGAGCCTGTTAACTTGAGACAGCTAGTCATTGGGTTAAATGAGCCAAATCATGAAATGAAAGTCCCATTCATTTCCATCAATCAAGACTGGGAAACGGCAAAGGAATCCCGAACTGAAACCGTTTTTGCAGGTGTGGGCATTCTTTCAAAGAACGGTTTCAAGGGTTTTATTAAAGGCAATACAGCTCGAGGAATAGAATGGATGAATAATGCAACGAAGCAAGGGGAAATTACGATAAAATTAGACAATAGTGAGGAACGTGACTACTTAACCGTTGATATTAAAAAATTAGATGTCAATGTCAAACCGATTGTTCGAAACAATCAAGTGAAATTTGAAGTGTATTTAAAATTTAACACCATTTTGAATGGCTTTAAAGGGAAAGTGACACCGAGTCAAATCAGGAAAAAGGTGGAAAAAGAAGTCAAAAAGGAAATTATGGCTACTTTTGAGGAAGGCTTAAACTTGGATGCAGACGTCTTTCGTTTGTCAGAATATCTCTATCGTGACAATGTGAAGGTATGGAAAAAAATACAGAAGGATGGCAAAATCCCTTTAACCAAGGATTCCATCAGTAAAATCGATATTCATATCAACAAAGTAAGCCCCGGGCGAAAATCGTTTGAAGAAACTCTTACCGAATAACAATAAGAGACCACCCAATAATTGGAGTGGTCTCTTGTTTATGATAGCACTTGATGAAGCTGATCAAGGACCGCTCCTCTACTTATGCCCCCGTGATAGCAAACAACCGTCTCAATTTCGAGGTCTAGGTATTTTTTTAAAGACTCCTGAGCTTCCGCCAAATCTAATACGGATGGCTCATGGATACCCACAATATTGCCATCAACACTGTATAGCGAGTCTCCGGCAATTAACGTTTTGCTTTGTGTCAAATAAAGGCTAATATGTCCCGGCGTATGCCCAGGTGTATGGATGATTTGAATACCTCCACAAAACGGCAGTTCCTCACCATCACTTAAAGTCTTATCCACTCGCCCCTTAGGAGGATTCTCTAAATGTGCATCTTTTAATAAGGGTAGTTTCCCTTGAATATAAGGTTGCTCTAGTGCATGCGCGTATATTCGTATTTCCTGTGCACATGTATCTATTAAATCCGGCAGGCAACCAATATGATCCACATCCTGATGCGTGAGAATGACCGCCCTTAGCTGGTTCAATGAAACACCAACCTGTGCCATAGCCTCTCGCAATTCTTCCATTTGTCCAGGAAAACCTGCGTCTATTAAAACAGCCATATCTTGATCCCACAAAAGCGTAGGATGAATCATGAATCCTTGATAATTCAGTTCCAGTACCTTTACGCCTTTCGATATTTCTATAGCATTCGCCCCCTTTGCCAAACATGAAGAGATAATGTGATCCTCTATTTAGTTTCTGCTTTCAGACTAAAATTTCCTGCCAACCCCATCATGGACTTTAAAATTTTGTAGTCTGTATGTGATTATTTTTTCTCGTTCTCTTAGCATCTATATAAACGAACAGAGCAACAAGTAGAAAGCTTAGACTAACAAGACGGAAAATCATCTCTACACTCATCCATTCAGCTAAAAGCCCTAATATAAAGGCACTAATGCCAACTCCACTATCAAAACTAGAAAGAAATGTTGCATTAGCCGCACCACTTTTTGCCTCACTGACTTTTTGAACAGTCCATGTTTGTAAACAAGGCATAACTGTTCCATAGCCTGCTCCGAACAGGATGGCTGCGATAATAAGCAACCAACTATTAGTCGCGTAAGACAACACCATCAATGATAAAAACCCTACTACTGCTGACACAATGATAATAGACCATGGCCCCGTTTTATCAAACCATTTTCCTGTAAAGGGACGTAGTAAGGTGGAAACAATTGCATTGATAAGGAAAAATAAAAAAATATGATCTAATCCTCTTTGTTCGCCGTATAGCACTAGGAAGGTAATAATTGCACCAAAGCCAAGCGTCGTCATAACAGTCAATAATGCTTGAAACCATACTTCTTTCTCAAAAATTGCTTCCATAAATTGAAATGGCTGTTTCTCATGCTTAACCGGTTCAGCCGAATAAACAAATTGAAGTGCTATCACTGCCAAAAGGCAAAGCATGCAAGAAGAATAGATTAATATACTGAAAGAAAAAGAATGATAGAGTAGAATGCCTAAGCTAGGGGCAATAATAGCTCCTACGGTTGTCGAAATAGAAAAATAGCCTATCCCTTCACCTAATCTAGTTTTAGGAATTAAATCCACCGCCATTGTACTATTTGCAGTAGTCGACACTCCCCATGTGGCTCCATGGAAAAACCGTAACAGTAGAATGAGCCAAATCGTGTTCATAAAGGGATAAATGATTGTAATAATCATTAGCGTTATGCCTGCCCCCATAGCTAAACCTTTTCTATTGTTATCGACTAAATAATAGCCTACAAAAGGTCGAATAATAATAGCGCCTATTGTAAATACTGTAGTCACTAACCCTACCTGAAAGGGAGAAGCATGTAAGCTCATCAAATAGGCAGGTAGAATAGGTAGTAACATTTCAAATCCTATAAAAGTTAAAAAGTTACTCATAAATAATAAAAGAAATGCTGAAGTAAAAATAGTTTGTTTATTCATTTTAAAATTCCTCGCTTCTAATTAATCTTTTAAATTAGAAGCGCTTGGCACACTGAAACATTCCTAAATTGCCTTAACTTTTTCAGCAATAGTCTCACCCTTTCAAAAATTTTTTGGTCAATTATTTTTTTTAAAACGCAAAAAGACGCCAGAAAACCGGCGTCAGGAAATGCATAGAGTATTTTAAAAAAACTTTATCTATTAAATACAAGGGCAAAAAGCTTCCGGTTGCTGAATTCTATATGAAGTTTCGCTAAAAAAAGACAGACTGGTCCCGTTGAATTGACATCAGCTAATTGTAAAAATGTCTTTACTTCCATTGCAGCCATTCTAAAAATAGTATCCATCACTTTTTGCCTCCTTTCGAAATATCAATACATTATAATCTAATACAAAATAATTAAAAATGCAAATTCAGTTTTCCGCCATCACAATCATTTAGCGCCACTTCGTACAACCTAGGAACTTATCTGTGCACAATATACCCCACCTTACGTGGAGCCACTACGTTTTGCTTTTCAACACTTTTCATACGATCATCTGGATTTTTTTTCATAGGAGTTATCAAAAGTTCAAACATGGTTAGTTGTTTAGCCATATTCATCCCCCCTTATGATTTTAAAAAATGAACATACTATTGCCTACTTTTCTTATATATGATTCATAACTCGTTTTTATACTAGCCATTTCCTTTCAAAAGAGAGTCATACTCAAAAAAATATAGACAACTTTATCCCTAGTTCTTTCATTTAAATAAAAAAGAGCAGCCTGATTTACAATCTACTAGGAAGTAAAAGGTATCCTACTAGTAAAAGGACTGGCATCAAGGAAACAATTAAAGCCACTATTTTCAACTTCCCTTTTTGGCTAAAAAGAGCGGCTAGAAATGAAGCTAATATTAAGGAGATGACCACAATGTCCCCAATTTCAGAGGTTCCATTCACTACAATGGGGGTAATAAAAGCAAAAAGAATGAACAAAGAAAATAATAACAATGAAAACATACTCAAATATTTTCTAAACACCATTACTTCACCCCATCATGGTTTTTTCTTCCATTATTTTAACATAAATCATTTCATTTCTTATTCAACTAAACCGCTCAGAAGTTAAATAAAAAAGAGCTGCACATGCAACTCCTAAGCTACTACCTACACTTCAACTGTTTTAACAACACTTTCTTATAAAATTCGTGCAGTCTTCCCGTCGATAATTTTAACATGTATATACGACGAACCTCCACCTTGAATAAAATGGTTTGGCACTTCAGATACATCAAGGAATTCCTTTATATGAATGGACTTTTTACGGTTAGGCTCAATCGTCATAAAATAAGGACCAGCTACATTCATGAGCGACTCCATACGCTGTCCTTTTTCCGTTAAATGATCATCTAAAAACTCTAGCTCAAATGACACCGCTTCATTACTTCGATTTTGTAATTCAAGATGACATTCTCCCTGTAATATATGTTGGCTAACTACATCAAATTGGCATTCGCCATTCTCTGTATAGGAAATCGCCATGATGCCGCTAGCGAAAGTCTCTTGATAGATGGTTATCAGAAGTAAAGGGAAAAAGGTAAAGGTGATTAGCACTACACCAATCGAAAGCAGATGGAATTTTTTTATACCTTTGACCAATAAAATCACAGCAAGGATAAAGAGAACTGAACCAAGTATACCAAGCAACACATAGCCCTCATCTTTGAGGATAGGAAACGACATAAAAGAAATTCGAGCATTCAGCATTTGATAATTAGGAAATGGGAAAAATAAACACATACAAATTCCTAAAAGGATAATGGAAGTAACAAGCGCCTTTTTATTTCTTATCATTTTCCCCCTCCTCTTGTACAAATGAAAATAGGCGATGCTCCATTTCTACTTTTGCGCACATAATTCTCTAAAATTGCATCCACGACAATGCCATTTTTCTTGTGTTTGATCAAAATCCACAAGGTCTACAGGCTCGTTGGAAAAAATATCGGCTTGATACTTTTTCATTTCTAACACACTATACTGAAATGTATGTAAAATATTTTCCATATCAATATCGGTGAAGCTATATTTTTTCCGTTTTCCCGTTAGTAAATATTCATTATAGACCTCGATTTGCTCAAGCGGCACCCGATATTTTTGCTGCACATAATAGGCATAGAGGGCTAATTGCTGACGATCATCATCTGACTCTCCCCCCGTCTTCCAGTCCACGATAACCCATTTATCTGTTAGTTCATTAAAGTAATGAAAATCCATTACAACAAACACTTGGATATCGTTGATTTTCATCGAGCGAAATTGTTCTGGTTCTCCAATTCGTAAAGAGCCTCTTTGTGATGTAATTTGTTGAAATGTTTCACTTATCAAAAAATGCTCAAAGACAAGCTGGATTCGTTCTTTATAATCCTGTACTAGGTCAGAAGAAAGTTTGCCAGAATAGTATATTTCCTGCATCATATAATATTTATTTGGCTTGTGCCTCCAAGATTCAAGATGGCGAGTAGAATCTATAAATGCCGCATTCAGCTGTCCTCTAGCTCCATGAATCAGCTCCTCTAATGTGGGGGGCTGTCTAGTTTGTAAATAATCATTAATAGCCTGCTCAATAAAACGGTGAACAATTTGCCCAAATAAAATAGGCATGGGCTGCAGCTTTTTCAAACGATAAACAAGTTGATGATAAGGCTCCACATTGTAGCTCAGCCACCCGTTATGAGAAAAATAATATTCATAGCCATATTTACGGGCACAGCTTGTTAGCGTTTTATGGCGTGACAGTGACCACGAAAAGGTAGGATATGGTGTAATTTCAAACAGGACAATCACCTCCTATAACTGCTGTATAAAATCATAAACAAGCTGTACGATCAACACAATGGTTACAATACGGAGTAGGAGTTTTACTTGATTTGCTTTCACCTTTCTCGCTAAAACAATGCCTATTTGCGCACCAATCGTAGAGCCTACCATTAAAATCAATGTAAGTGGCCATTCAATTTTTCCCGTAGCAATATAAGTAATTGCTGCTCCTGAGCACATGGCGAATACACCTACCCTTGAGAGTCCAACTGCTTTAATATAAGAAATTTTCTCATGAGCATATGTATAAAGGGCTAGTGTACTACTGCCAGGCCCAAACATACCATCATAAAAACCAACTCCAAGAAGGATTGGACCATTTTTTCGATTCATCTTAAAGAGTTCTTTATGGCCAAAATCAGCCCCACCCATAAAGGACATCATTAACGCAAAGCCTAGTAAAACGATGGCAATAAACGTCAATGCTTGGCTACTCATAAACGAAGCAAAAAGTCCACCCAATGTTCCACCGATTAACGATACTAATAAGACTGGCTGCATTTCTGACCATGCTAATTCTTTTCGTTTATAGATCGTATAAAAGCTCGAAAAAGCACTTACCATATTGGACACTTTATTGGCGCCAATGGCAGAATGAACTGGCACCCCCATTAACATCATCGTTGGTAAGGTGATTAAACCACCGCCACCCACTAATGTACCAATGACATTCCCAATGATTCCAATGAATAAAAATAACAAGTATTCCATCATATCCTTCTTTCTCTCTCACAAAAGCAATCATTCTATGATACAGTATAACAGATTGTAATTTTGAATGAGGATGGAAATGAGGGCAAGGATGCAAACACAACAAAAAACACCAACACCACGCTTTTGTCACCAGCTAACGATCGTCGTGGCCATCATTTTTTTAGCTGGCTTCACAGCTACACTGATTCAATATCAAAAGCTTCCTGCAACGATTCCAGTTTTACAAAGCTTTACGAGTGACCACGCACAATTCGGACCAAAAATCGCCATATTTTATTTACCTTTTATTGCACTTATGCTATTTTTACTTTTGCACTATTTAGAGATGAAAGCAGCCTATCCTGTGATGCGTAAAAATAAACCGCCGCTGTCCCATAGTCAGCGTCAAAATGGCATCATGACATTTTGTCTCATAAAAAATAGTATTTTATTGTACTTTACGTACTCCCTTTTCAATGACCTTACGATCGCACTTGGGCACGATCGTATTTTACAGCAATGGCATGCGTATCTCTTTCTTTTCTTGCTCTGTGGTATTTTCAGTATGGGAATCGTACGAGGCATTTTATTGAATAAAAAGCATTAAAAAAGACGTATTAAAGAGTGGCTCTTTAATACGTCTTCCAAACATGAAACTACTCTATGGATTGCATAAATAAAATAAGCTGATCCTCTTGTATGCAATCGATGGCAACTTTATTACGTGACAGGTGACCACATTTTTTACATTGATGTACAATTTGATAACCTTTTTTAGATGAATAATCAATAGTAATCGGTTGCATTAACCCTTTACATGGATTGGCTCTATCACCAGGTATAATATCTAGGTGCTTAGAATATAAACAATGTGGGCAATGATTGCGGAAACTACCATTGTTTAATGGGATCACGTCCAGCCCACACTGCTCACAATGAAATGCTGTATTTTCAGTTTTTCTACTCAATTGTTCTTCCTCCAAGACGATTTTTTCATCTTTGGAGAAAGGGTTCCGTTTTGTTTTTCTAAATTAATAGTATTAGGCTTTGATCATGATTTAACCCATTCACCGTTTCGCTCTACAAAACGATTACTTCTAGTTCCACCTTCAAAAGAACATTTTTCATCTCTTTATCCGAACCACGATTGACTTTAGACTATTGTATCAACCACTGTAAGACGGACCTCTCCACCTTCCACTAGTCGGTGCTCATTGATCATCACTAACTTAGGCATTCGTCCCCTTATGAACAATTGTAGGATATCTATTTACCTTCAAATGATCGACTCCTCATACGTTTCATGTTTTATTTAGTATACCAAATAGTTATTCACCATCCAATTCTCTTTCCATTTGTCTAAAATTATGTATTAAACCATACTTTTGTACACCACGCGCTTGTTCGATGCTAGCATCAGCCCATTGGCGGAACAATTCTTTATTGTTTTGGCTATGGGCGTAAACTGCCTCTACAGCAGGTTGCATCCAAGGCTGTGTCAGCTTGTCACTTCTCATAGCTGCCGTTCGACCTTCCATGGCTGCAATATAGCAAAGGGCGTAGCTTGACAATGGCTCCTTGTTAATTTGCTGGGCAGCAGCCTTTGCCGCTCCAAGATTTTTTTCCATAATCGCTTTCGTAAATAGGTAATTGTTTTTGATAGCTGGCTGCTTATAATGGTGGATGATGACATCCATAGCACGAATCTGTTCGTCTACCGTTTCATAAGCGGATGCATAGAGAGCCGCAAATATTGGTTCTTTCTGACGGCGCTTCACCCATTTATCTACAAGTTCCATATTGTTTGTTCGATATAAAATATGTACATGACGATAAATAATAGCTACCACGAACAAAGCAATTATACCGAGGGAAAAGGATAGCCGCACCCCTGATAAAGATAGCCCCATTGCCAGCAAAATAATGGCTAAATAAATGACTGTTAATTGAACAATTTTCATAATGCCTCCTACTGCAGCTTCCTGCGCATCTTACGTGAAAAGATGAAACCCGCTCCTATAAAGAAGACAAGTGCCATTACTTTCATGATAGGAATGATAAAAAGCTTACTGATGAGGAAAACAACGACTATATAATAGACCACCATTGCCAATAAAAATAATGTTAGCTTATTCACGCGGCTCCCTACTTTCCTCTAATGCCGCCTCAATCGCGGCAAGCGCTTTTGGACCCATTCCATGTAAATGAGCTAAAGTGGAAAGCTCAACGTTTTCCAGCTGTTTCAATTGTGTATAGCCTGCTGCTTGTAATGCACGAATTGCAGGCTTGGCTACTCCCTTTGGCCATTCTGTCATGTTTGCACTTCCCTTCACGAAAAATCTTCTCTGCCCTATTATGCAAGTGACGTCAAAGAAATGCAAATAAGTCAAAAAGATAGAATTTGAAACAATGATAAGCAAGCAGTCATTAAATTAGTCAAACTATGAATACTCCAGCTTGTCACAATGGAACCTCCGCCAACTCGCTCATTCATCCATCCCATTACATAGCCTGCAAGCCCTGTAGATAGTACAACTAACAAGATGATTGGAAATGGTAATACCGTCCACAACAGAGCCCCATGAATACACCCAAAAACGAGGCTTTGTAGCAAATTTCCGACTTGGAAACCAAAGGATTTTGCCAGCCTTTTCAATAAAAAACCACGGAACAATAGCTCCTCTGATAAGCCGGTTTGAATCATAGCATATAGAAGAGCGGGTATGAGCCCCGCTAAGCCAAGGCCAGCAAATTGATTGGACGCTAATATGGAACCATCCATATAAAAAAAGACGAGAGCGAAATTAGGCATCACTACTATTACAATAGAAAGTATATAAAATATGGCATATTTCCCCTTATCGACAATAATAGGCCTATGCAACCCTAACCATTCAAGAAAGGGTTGTTCCTTTTTTGCTGAAAAACTCCACCAAACAAACGGTATGACTGAAAATAACAACACTTGCACAATAGCATTAATCATATTTTCTCCCCCTATTCATTACGTTAAGTGTAGAAGAAAGAGCTATTAAATTCAATAATAATTTAATGATAATCATTAAATTATTAATCTTAAATATTAATTATTCATCGTTTCACTTTAATTATAATCGGGTGAGATTTCTTTGTTGTGCTTTGGTAAAATTTCATATATACTCAATTACAGACTATTAAGGTCTTTAATGTATGTAATAGTATTGGAGGTAATAACTATGAATATACATCTATTAGAGAAGGCTCGCATCTATGAACAAAGTACTCGTATCTCTGTACCAGCTTATGACACTTTATTCGCCATGACACAAGCCTATTTCCGAGCTCATTTAGGTGAGCAAGACTCATCCCTGCTAGTTGTAGGAGCTGGGGGCGGTAATGAGCTATCCGCATGGGGACCCTCTAATCCAAACTGGACTTTTACAGGTATTGACCCGTCTGAAGAGATGCTACAAATTGCTCAGTATAAGGCACAGCAATTATCTATAGAAAGCCGAGTTCAGCTTCTTCAAGGAACCATCGATACCTTGCCCCCCTCTCCATTAACCTATGATGCTGCTAGCTGCATCCTTGTGCTGCATTTTATCGAAAATCGACAGCAAAAACTTAACTTATTACACAACATTCATGCGCAATTAAAGCCCGGGAAACCTTTTATCCTCGCATGTGCTTATGGAGATCGAAATAGTGACGAACTGCAAGATCGCATTAAAATCTGGCAAAGCTTCTTTTTAGACGCAGGATACAAAAAAGCTAAGGTCGAAGATATGGGGAAAGTCATTATGAATATCTCTTTCCTATCCGATCAAGACATGCAGGAATTACTGAAAGAGGCTGGATTTAAGCAGGTTACTCGCTTTTTCACTTCTGGTCTTTTTGCAGGCTGGATGAGTCATGCCTAACCGAAAGCCCCCGCCATTTAGCTCAATTGGTGGGGGCTTTCACCAGGTGATTAGTAGATTTCATACAAACAATGACTTTTAAAAACTATAGCGCCGCTTTTCACCAATACATACTGTAGTAATACACATGATCATCTGTGGTCATCCCTACTTTTTCATAGAGCTTTTGGGCATTAACATTGTCCTTTGCTGTTTCGAGCATCAAGTAACGAGCGTTCTCCTGCTGGCAATAGATGTAGCATTGTTCGATTAATGCTTTGGCCACCCCTTTTTTTCTAGCATGCACTGCCACAAATAAATCATTTAAAATAAATGCCCTTTTCATAGCTACGGATGAAAAGGTAGGAAATAGCTGCGCAAAACCTACTGGTTCCCCATTCAAGTATGCGAGAAAAATAGTGGATTGCTCCTTTTCTACACGTTCTTGGATAAACTGTTCGGCTTGCTTTAAATCAGTCGGTTGTCCATAAAACTCACGATAAGCATTAAATAACGGGACCACATCCCTAATTGTTGTCTGTGATACAGTACAAATATTCATATTCTACTCCCCATTTCAATTTATTGGTCATTCTAGTATGATGGTAGTAGATTATCTGACATTTCAAAAGAGACAGTTTCAAACATTTCAACATGTCGATGAGGTGCATTATGGACGATTTCATCTTTTTATTAACGGACAAAGAAGCCAAATATAAACAAATCTATCAGCAACTGAAAACCCTCATTATGGAAGGCACATTGGAAAAGAATGATACCCTGCCTTCTATTCGGAAGCTAGCAGAAACTTTGCAGGTGAGTCGCAATACGACATTAACGGCCTACGATCAGCTTGTAGCTGAGGGGTATATTCGAGGTGAAGGTCGGAAAGGGTACTTTGTGAATGCGTTGGAGCAAGTTTTCTTACAAGAGCAACCACAGCCTATTCAATCGAAGCCAATAAAGGATACTTCGGCATTACTTGTGAATTTCCTAGCTGGGGCTGTCGATCAACAACACTTTCCCATCAAGGCCTGGCGTCAAATCGCCAATCAGGTTTTACAGGAGCCAGCCTGTTATCAATATGGGGCACTGTTTGGAGAGCCTATACTAAAAGAACAGCTTGTCCAGTATTTACTACAGGCAAGAGGGCTCTATACCAATCATGAAAATATCATTATTGGAAGTAGTACACAGCAGATGCTTCTGTATCTTGCATTTTTACTGAAGGAAAATTTCCCTAGCATACTGCTGGAGGACCCAGGCTATGATGGGGCTCGGGAGGCATTTCAATTACATAACTTTGACATTGAGACCTTACCTGTGTTCGAAGCAGGTGCACAGCTTGATGTCTTAACAAATTGTCTTTCACGTCTCTTGTATGTCACACCTTCACACCATTTCCCCTATGGTGTCTCGATGAACATTCAACAACGGCAAGCACTGATACAATGGGCACAAAAAGTGAATGGCTATATTCTTGAGGATGATTATGATGGAGAATTTCGCTATACACAACAGCCATTCCCTGCCCTTTCCTCCATCGACCCATCTCGGGTAATTTATTTGGGTACATTCTCGAAATCCTTTTTACCAGGCATACGAATAAGCTATATGGTGTTACCTAATGCCCTCGTGCAGCCTTACAAAAGGAAATTTGCTCATTTTGAACAAAACGCATCCACCCTTCATCAACGCACCATGGCCCAATTTATGGCGCAAGGCGAATGGACACGCCATATTAAAAGAATGCGTCTAACCTATAAACAAAAAATGCATTGCCTTGTGCAGGAGCTACAACAACAATTCGGAGAGCAAATCACTATTTTAGGCGAACAATCGGGCCTCTATGTATTAGTGAAAATAAAGACTTCACTTTCTGAACAACAGCTCATCCAACAAGCAGAGTCCCACGGTGTAAGAGTTTATCCAACCAGTCCGTTTTTTCTCCAGCAAGCAAGTATAGAACCGATGCTACAACTAGGCTTCAGTAAGTTATCAATGGAAGAAATTAAATTAGGCGTTCAACTACTAAAAAAAGCATGGTCACCCCTTCAAAATAACACCTTTTTCGTACAATGAGTTTCATAAAAAGGACCATCAAAAATATGATGGTCCAACTTCTTCTTTCATTTTATTGTTTTAAAACATTTCTAACAAACAGTTGCTTATTTTTGTGAGCGATTACACTGACTATCGCAAGTAATAGCCCCGAAATGACAAAAACCAGTCTAATTCCTACTAAATCTGCTATTACCCCCATAACAAGAGAGCCAATGCCGAAAATCCCAGTCCCGATAGCACCTAATGAAGTATAAACCGTTGATAACTGTTCTTTTGACACACTGGTTTGTATCACTGTTTGTTGAGGAATTTGTTTAATTTGTCCAAAAAGCCCTACACAAAGTGATAAAAGTAAGGAAATCATTGGAATGCTGTTTATGCTAAATAACATTGTAAATATGAAGCTTGCAAAGGAACCGACAAAAATATAGGCTCCTATTTTCTCTTCCACCACAGAAGAAAATTTAATACAATAGGCACTTCCTAAAATCAACCCTAAAAAGTTGGCTCCATTGATAAATCCCCACCATTTTTCATCAACGTTCAAAGCATCGCTGACAAACACATATAAAATAGCAGCTATCCAAACTGTTGCTGCAATTGTTTCTAAAAATTCTATCCAAGCAATCCTTTTTAAAACTGGCGTATTAGATAAAGTTTGCCAACCCTCTTTAATCTTTTCAAGTTTCCCCTTTATTTCGGTTGATGGATGATTGTTTACACTTTCTAGCAGACAAAGTAATACGCTTGCCGTGACAAATAAACATCCAACTAACCAAATCAGTTGTTGAGCGCTCATAATAATTAACAAGGAACTTCCTACGAACCACATACCTGCTTGGATGACCTGCGTAATCGTTTCCGAAATTCCATTAGCTTGAAGTAGCTTTTCAGGTTTAACATAGTATGGAGTCAATGTCTGCCTGATTGGGTTAGCACATCCATCAAGAAAAGCAATCATTCCTATTATGAAAAAGATAAAATAATAATTAGCTGCTGATAAACCCATTACCATAAACCCTAGAATAAAGAGTAAAATCGTTTTTGCAATTTGTGACCCAGCTAGTAACCATTTAAGATTTAGTTTCTCCACCAAAAGAGGTGTCAGCAGACTAGATATAAACATAGAAGAGGCAATTGTAAATGGCACAAACGATGCTGCAATGGCAGAGCCTGTTAACAAAAAAATTGTACTTATAACACTGACTATATATAATACATCGCCTATATTAGCGAGTGACTGACCTAAAAGTAATAAAGAAAAATTTCTATTCAATTTCATTTTATATCCCCCGATATTTCAATCTGATTTTGGCTAAATAGGGGAATATTAGATTGGACTATTCATTGAAATTTGACTCCTATCATCTAGCGGATAAATCTGGGGGATATCGATTTATCACAAGTTTTTTGATCTTCCATACATATTTAAATGAATTATAGCATTGTTTCTTTAACTATTACACATTCATAGTAAATTATTACCACATTTTAAGTTCATTCAATAACCAATCCTTCTTCAACTCAATTGCTCCATTTGTACAATAAATAAAAAAGAGCTGTCTACAGTCTTTTTTATTTTACATGAGACAAAGTAAAGTCGTTGATTTCTACTACGGGCAGACGATATCCGCGGTCGGGGTCTAGCTGCTTCCCTTGAGGAGTATAGTGAAATCAGCAATAATTTACCAATATTAGAAATGAAAGAGAAAGAAAAATGACAAAATCCATGGAGAGTGAGCTACTCGATGGATTTTGTCTACAGTCTGGGAGCTGTCTAAACAGCTCAATACTCTTCATCTGTTAGTTTAACAAGGCGAAATAGTTAAAGCATAATAGATGAAATTTAATTTCTGACCATTCATTTCGAAACTCTCACTACTAGTCGTTATTTTCTCAAAACCATTTTTTTCTAAAACTCTTTGAGAAGCTATGTTATTTGTTGTTGTTTCCGCCTTAATTTGTTTTATATCCTCATCAGCTATTGTTTCAATTAATTTTTGTAATGCTTGATTAGCAATTCCTTTTCCAGTATGTTCTTGCCCCACCCTATAACCGAGATGACCGATTTTATGAAATCTATCAATATCCACTAAATTTATTCTTCCTAGAATAGAACTATCTTCATTTTTAATTAAATAGAAATATGACCCTCCCTGAGCTTGTTCTTCAAGTAAAGCTTCGTGTCTTTTTTTAAAAATCTCAGGGTTATAGTATTCTTCTCCACGAGTAGGTACCATTTCTTCGAAAAATTTTCTGTTTTCAAGTTCAAATTTATACAAACTTTCGGCATCTGCCACTTGTAATCGTTCAATATATAGATCCATATAATAAAAACTCCATTCCAATAGGACTCTACCCTTTACTTGAAGTAAAATCCCCCTATTGGCAAATGCCTTTATTTTTTATCTCTTATTTCTTCCAGTATTACGATGACACGATTGTTTTGTTTTTCAATGGACTTCAACCTTTTTTCAATTAGGCTAGAAGAGAAAAACACAATGAGTACAATAGCTATTCCGACTATTAAATCCATTTCTATCCCCCTCACTATATCCATGAATGTCTATGTATTTAAAGGTACAACCTTGTTCAACTATGCAGTAACATTATGACAAATAAAAGCTGAACTATTGTGAGAAGTAGTTCAGCTCAATATGCTGTTTCATGTGCCTAGAAATAATCAATGAAGGTCGGTATGCCTACGGGTAATATGTCCTCCAGTAAGGCAATTTCCTCTTTACGTCCCTGTAACCGTTCGATTTTTTCTAAATAGCTTGGTCGTTTATAGCCTAGCAGCATCGTGGCCAAGGTTTGCACCGTTAAATGGACAGCATTTTCATTTAATGTCTCACTCACCTTTTGGACAGACAGCTTACCATCCACCATTTTGATGATGAAGGTACCATTATTCCAAGCTACAATCCGATCTGTTACGGCTAGCTGAAGTTCAAAGTCTTGACTGACAAATGGATAGCGTAATAAAAACTCTTTAACATCCACAATTCTCGCCATAAAATAAGGAGAGACCTTTTGAATAATCTCACTATCCTCTAATAGAAATGCTACGGCTTCATTACCTGTCGTTTTCCCATAGACATTATAAATCATGGAGCTATGGGCAGAGACAAAATTCCATAACCCTTTACGTGCTTCTTCCTGTAAATAGACGATTTCATCAATATAATAATTTTCCTCCATAATACGATAGAACATATAGCCCTGCGCCACATCTCCTTCATCGTAGTAGACGGCAGCCTGCAGGTTAACATCACTGTCAATGAATTTCTCTTCCCAGAAATCCTCCTGAAACTTCTCATTCCACGCAATGCTATTTCGCACCATTACCCCATGTGTTTTTTCGGCATATCGGGCGTAGATATCCACTACATCCTGATGCTTTGGATCGACACGTCGAATTTTCCCATTGAGTCCGGCATAATGCGGGAGCTGTGTATCCTTCACTTGGAACTCTACAATGTCACTCATAATTTCCCATCCCTTTTTTCGGTAATAGGGAATTGAATATGGAAATAAATAGGATATACATTGTCCCTCGTTGCGCATACTTTGTAGGCTTTCAATAATCAAGCTCTCCATCAAGCCATGGCCCGAATACTCTGGGTAGGTGCCAACTGCTGTAATCCCCCCCATTTCATAAATCTTCCCATGGACATTGACTTCAAAAGGCAAACTTAAAATTTGCGATACTAAATGCGAGCCATCAAACCATCCGATGGCATGTCCCTCATTAAATTGTCTACTTTTCGCATTCACAAAACGACGGTCCTTATGAATAGACATGGACATTTGAAAGACATAATTTAATAAGTCAATAGATTGTGCCATTTCATCCAATCGAATTTCTCGCATGACTAAGCCTTTTCGTTGATTCATGATTCCCTCTCCTCATCAAATAACTCACTAAAAATAGTTTGCGGTGCATCTAAAAACCGTTTGGTGACAATGTAATGAATGGAATCCTCATAACGGATTGTTTCAATTTCATCATTGTCAAAGCTATAAATCGTTGCATTAGGATAGCCCAGTAAAATCGGTGAATGTGTGGCAATAATAAATTGTGCCTCATGCTCTAGATCCTTCATAATTTTCAACAAACTTAATTGCCTTGTTGGAGACAATGCTGCCTCGGGCTCATCCAATAAATAAATCGCTTTACCCTTAAAACGATTCATAAATAATGCCAGAAAGGATTCACCATGGGATTGGTGATGTAGAGATTTTCCACCAAAAGCGTTATATCTCCTTGGATCTTCTATCAAATCAATATGACTGGCAAATTGATAAAATGTTTCGGATCGAAGAAAAAAACCATTTGAAATTTTCGGCATCCACGACAAACGGATATACTCACCCAGTGAAGATTCTGCCTTATGTACTTCATACAGATTTTGGCGGCCACCACCTGCCGTATTAAAATCGCAACGATCTGCAATGGCTTCCAGTAAGGTTGATTTACCCGAGCCATTTTCCCCAACAAAGAAGGTCACATTAGTTGGAAACTCCAACTCCTGTAAATCCTGCAAGCTCGGGATATTAAAAGGATACATTTGTTTATTAGGAATCGTGTCCTGTAGCACTTTACATGATTTTAAATACATTTTATTTCCTCCTTCCTCTTATTATAACGAACAATGTCTCTACTGAAACGTTATCGCACTACCTCTTTGATAAAAAAGAATTAAGAATAGTCAATCACATCATAAAGTCATTATTTTTTCAATGAAAGTTCACAGCAGGAATAGTGCAAAATTGAGCGCTCGTAGTCCCACTCAACACCGCCATTATGTAAGAGATATTTCCCGAGAAATAAATAAGAAATATGTCGAAAGTTGCAATTTCATTCCGTGAAATTATGTCATATTTTTGATTTTTATAAAATTAAGTGGCAGCGTGATTCTCGGTATGAAAGAAATTTTTCAATTGCGAAGAATGTAATTTCCCAGCAATATTCAACGGAGTTCTATGATTATACCCAAGATCATCAGCATTTTTGCAGGCCATGGTCCTTTATATGCTGTTTGAGTAACAAATTTTCTCCGTGCACCTATTCCATCTATAAAAGTTCTAGAAACTAGGCTCCCCTCATAAATTGAGTAACAATCAAATGTTAGAAGGAGAAGAACAATGTTTGTCACTCATTATTATGAAAATAAAACGTCCGTATTAAGCCAATTGCTCGTCAAACTCCCTGCCATCGAAGAGGATATTCGTATTAAAGGACGAAAGGCAAAGGTAACTGAGGTGCTTCAAATTGACGACCACCATTATCATGTGAAAATTATTTTTGAGAAAGTTCCTAAAAAGCAGCCACTTAAAGATTTAGGTAAGAAAAAGAGATAATCTATAACGTTTATTTCCTCTAAATTCGGGAATAACCATAGTACTATTGCGAATTATTCTCACCCTATTATTTCTCCAAACAAATTTGTTGACATTTTAATTGATAACAATTATCATTATCAATAGATTATTTCTTTTCTCCAAATTGCTTATTTCAGAATCCCCCTCTTTTTTGAATAAGCATGTATCAAACGGATATTCTTACATCAGACTAAGAGTATCCGTTTTTATCTGTATATTGGAGGAATTTTACATAATAAAGGAGCTGTTTTGACATGGATTATCGTATTGAAAAAGACACTATGGGAGAAATCAAAGTACCTGCTGATAAAATTTGGGGTGCGCAAACACAGCGCAGTAAAGAAAATTTCCAAATTGGCACGGAACAAATGCCTATTGAGCTTGTGCAGGCGATGGCTATTTTAAAGAAAAGTGCTGCAATCGCGAACAATAAACTAGGCAAGCTTTCAGATCTTAAAGCGAATGTAATCGTTCAGGCAGCAGATGAAGTTTTAAATGGACAATGGGATGATCAATTCCCACTAGTTGTTTGGCAAACTGGCAGTGGTACACAATCAAACATGAACGTTAATGAGGTGATTGCACACCGCGCGAACCAACTTTTACAGGATGCTGGTGAGGCAGATCGCATTCATCCGAACGATGATGTCAATAAATCACAAAGCTCGAATGATACATTTCCAACTGCATTGCATATTGCGGCAGTTTTAAAAGTGGAAGATTATTTATTACCACGACTACGATTATTAAAATCAACTTTGGAAGACAAAGCCACTCAATTTAAAGATATTATTAAAATTGGTCGTACACATTTACAGGATGCCACACCTCTTACATTGGGTCAGGAAATTAGCGGCTGGGCAGCTATGCTAGAGAAATCCGAGCATATGATTATTCAAAATATAGACTATATGAAAGAGCTTGCGATTGGTGGAACAGCGGTTGGTACTGGGATCAATGCACATCCAGAATTTGGTGATCGTGTTGCGGCGGAAATCAGTGAGCTAACAGGCAAAACATTCGCCTCTGCTGCAAATAAATTCCATGCATTAACAAGCCATGATGAAGCCGTTGTTGTACATGGCGCTCTCAAAGCTTTAGCAACTGATTTAATGAAAATTGCCAATGACGTTCGTTGGCTTGCAAGTGGGCCACGCTCAGGGATTGGTGAAATTACGATCCCAGAAAATGAGCCAGGCTCTTCCATTATGCCTGGTAAAGTAAATCCTACACAAAGTGAAGCGATGACAATGGTAGTCACACAAGTAGTAGGAAATGACGCGACGATTGCTTTCGCAGCATCTCAAGGGAATTTTGAACTAAACGTCTTTAAGCCAGTCATCATTTATAACTTCTTACAATCAACTCGCCTATTAGCAGATACAATGAAATCATTTAATGACCATTGTGCAATTGGCATTGAGCCGAATAAAGAAGTACTCGATCATAACTTACAAAACTCATTAATGCTTGTAACAGCATTAAATCCATATATCGGCTATGAAAGCGCAGCAAAAATTGCGAAAAAAGCTCACAAAGAAGGCACTACGTTAAAAGCAGCAGCTATTGCAAGTGGTCTGCTAACAGAAGAGCAGTTCGATGAATATGTTGACCCCGCTACAATGATTTACCCGAACGTAAAATAATGTAAGAATAAGTATATGGTTAAAGGATTGGGGTCATTTTCCCAATCCTTTTATTTTTCACGATTCTAGACTATGATTTTTCATATTGATTAGAGAATAAACATACGTATCATATGGCACATTATTTTGATGCATATATTTCTTTAATAAGCCTTCTTTTTCAAAGCCTACTTTTGTTAATAGCTTGTTGGAAGCATCATTTTCTGTGAAAACAATGGCTCCTATACGTAATAACTCCATCTCTTGAAAGCCAAATGAAATGACTTTGTTCAGCGCCTCTTGTGCATAGCCTTTTCCCCAACTGTCAGGGAAAAGGGCATAGCTTATCTCAGCTCTCTTATGCTCTGTTGCCCATTCTTGAAATCCAATAGTACCTATTAGGCCTTCTCGCCCCTTCAGTTCTATCCCCCATTTAATGCCTTGTTGTTCCTCATAGTTTTTTGAAAAACGATTAATGATTTGTTTAACTTGCTCTAAACTAGTTAATGGATTTTGACCGTAATGACGTAATACGTCAGGGTTAGAAAAGCAATTTAAAATAGCTTGCGCGTCCTTTTCTGTAATTTCTCGTAACACTAATCGATCCGTATTTAAAGTAGGGAACATGTGGCCACCTCTTTCAAGTATGTTATATCTTCCATATTTTATATGAAAAGAGCAAAGATTGCTTTATTTATTTTTTAGTAAACACGATTGTTATTTAAGTTTAATTTTTTGAATGTCAGCAACAACTATAGATTCTGCCTCTATTTTCATATATTGATATGTAGATTTCTTCAAATAGCCTTCTTTGTTTAAATACTCTTTTAGGTCTGATTTTTTCTCAAATATTTTTTCGTTCACCCATTGCTCGTAATCCTGCTCATCATTCCCTTTCGTCATGGTCATCACATAGACTTTCGTCATACGCATCTCCCTCTCCCTTGGTTCATGCCACACTGATGCACCTCATAAAAAATACCCTGTCAGTGGACAGGGCGTCAGCAACGAAGCTGTTGATATCGTAAAAAAATAAGTACTGGTGGACGAACGTCTAAACTATTTATCGACATGACCATTTTGTCATTCCTTTTCCCTTGGAATGGCTGCATGATCATCGGCTTTAAACGACGGGTTGTCCGTTTCTTTTTGTTAGGCTTGCTACCGTAGTATGTTAATGGTAATAGCTGTCGCTTTGATTGTTTGATGTTGCGGTGGTGTTTTGGGTTCCATATACAATGTTGAGTAATACGCATCCGCAATGACAATCACATAAATAATCAAAAGTAATCGTTTTGTTCAATAGCTCAAAAATTTCAATTCTCCCTTTTCAAATCAAATCTGTCTCTACTAATTCATACGAACAGAGATGAAAAAGGTTTCAACTATTTGTAGGGAGACAAATTTGCCTCCCTTTCCCCCCTAAACTACTGCCACCATCATTTTCCCAACGATCGATATCCCAATGATCCTGATCTTTTTCTGTGCTTCTCGGAACGAATGCCAACTCCCTCACCCTTTTCAAACGTTCTTATCTAGTTTATGAAAGGATAAGGGTTTTCGTTCATCGTAAAATAGGCTTAATTTTAAAACCTAAGGCAATCGCCGCTCCGATACAACTGGATAGACAGCCCACGATCAAATAGATGCTTACTGTAGATTCACCAATCAGGACAGAGGCAATGCCGCCTATGACAGGAAATAAGGCGACCATATAGCCACTCTTCGCTCCTCCAATCCTTTCGACTAGCTTTAAATAAAATAGCCAGGCGAGAAACGAGGCGATTACCGTTAAATACAGCAATGCTGATAAATAGGTTATGGATGTTGGAATCATTATTTTTTGTCCTGCCATCCAGACAATTCCACACATGACCAAACTCCCAACGGCAAAGCCAATCGCATTGGCATAAACCGGGTCAATGTGGCGCTTCGCATTTCTGGCAGAGCTAGCATCACCGATTGCTGTCAGTAGTGTCCCTAAAAAAGCAATAAAAATCCCTTTGAAATCAGCTAACCCTGAAAAACTATGTAAAGTTGGGTAGATTAATACACCCACTCCTATGACGCCTAAAATACCACCAAGAAGTACACGGCGGTGCAAAGGTTCTTTCAAAAAAATTCGTAAAGCAATGGGCGTTAATATCACTTTAAATGAAAAAATTAACGTGACAATGGCTGCTGAACTGAGCATCGTTGCGTAATACAAACATAAATAACTGAATGCAAAATTACAAACACCAAAAACAATGATAAAGGGGACATCCTGCTTCTGTGGTTTGCCTTGTGGTTTCATCAACCAAGCAAGTATTAAAAATAATAGAGCTGTTATGACTAAACGATAGGTTAATGATAATTCTAAACTAACGGGGGTCCCCTGTATTTTTACGGCAATAAAATTTAGACCCCATACGATTAAACAAAATAGATACATAAAATTTGTCATACTGTAAATTCCTTCAACTTCCCTATGCCTTCCATCTGCCCATCAGGATAGTGTGATAGTATTGTCCATCAGAAAGGCGCTTATCATTTTTTAGCATACCTTCCACTTCAAAGCCACATTTTTGATAGAGCTGAACGGCCTTGTCATTAGATTCTAACACTTCTAGTGCCATTTTCTGAATACCATTTGCATCTGCCCAGTCGATAGATACTTGCAGCAGGGCTTTTCCAATGCCGTACCCCCAAAAATCCTTCCTAACGCCTACGCCAAAAATAACCTTATGGGCAAGCCTTATGAATGTAGAACCCTCACATCTTGAGTACCCTACAAGTTGATCATCAACGACCGCTACTAAACATAGATTTTTGGGGCTTGCTAGGTCATTAGAGATGAGCTGCTCGAATCCTGCTCGGTCAATGAATCCCTCCCCTTGTGTTCGGTCAAAGTATTCCGTTTCACCATCTAATTGTAAACGTAGGTCTGACAAGGCTTGTGCATCATCCCATTCGGCACAGCGAACCGTGTAGGACCATTCTTTACAGGGATAGTCTCTCTTATTAATCCACATGCTGGAACCCCGCAACTGGTTGAATTCGCACAAATCGATTGTGCCAGATACATTCATGATGCTGAATAATTTGAGGTGCTTCAAGAATATCATTAGCTAATGTACTGTGGGCTTCCTTCACTAAAATATTGTGATGATAGCCATGACTGAAAGCACTACGAATCGTTGTATCAAGGCAAAACTCAGTTTGTGCACCAGCAAAAATTAATTGCTCAATATGCTGCTCCTGCAAGTATTCGGCAAGCTCAGTTCGATAAAAGGCATCCCATGTTGGTTTTTGAATTACCTTATCCTCCGCTTGTCGATGAAGACCGTGGTATAGCTCCCACCCAGGCTGACCATAAGCGAAATCCACATCCTCGGCGTCTGTATGCTGAATAAAAATAACAGGTGCCTCATTGTGGCGTGCCCATGCGATTAACGAATTAATATGCTTGATGATCGTTTCGTCATTCCATAGATTTTGTTCGTTGTCTAAAAAGAAGGCTTCTTGTATATCGATAATGATAAGAGCTTGTTTCATAGGTTTCTCCTTTATTGGCGACTTTTTCTTAATTATTGTACTGAATTTTTCATGGGAAGAAAATACAAAAAAAGAAGTACCTAGCGATTTGCTAGATACTTCATCCTCTTTATTTCATTAATTCTTTGACGAACTCTACAGATACATATGTTTTACCATTTTCTAATAAAGCAGGTGCTACGTCAAATTGGCGAAGCGCTTTATTGTAGCCATATTCTTTTTGGCCACGAGTAATTGTGTAGGAAACAGCACCTTTAGAAATGATGGCACCTTTAGGCGTTACTTCTACGTCAAAGCCAAGCTTTTCTACAATTAATCGTAAAGGAACCATTTTCGTCCCTTCTACCTCATAAAAATCTTTTTGCATAATCTCTTCAATGGCAGCGTGATCTGGTGTTGGTTCAGGCGTTGGCACTGGGTCCACCTCAACTGGCTCTTCCTTCTCAATAGTATCCAACACGATAACCTTTGAAGGTGGTGTTTGAGCAGGAATACTCATTGTTGCGATTGTGTAGAACACAACTAAGTGCTGTTCTTCTAAATCACTAGCTTTTAGTTTTTTTCCAGAAGCACTTTCAATTTTTGTGTCTTCTCCAACGTTTAATTTCAAGTAATTGTCCGTATCGATTAAGTTTTTATCGAAGTAATCGACTTCCACACTGCCCATATTATCTTTTTCTACAATAATAACCTCTGGGTTATATTGTGGTGGATAAATAGCAAGCATAGGCTTTTTCGCATAAGAGTAAGCTGACACCTTATCCCCTTTTTGAAGCTTCACTTCTTTTCCCATGTTGTCGAACACGAATGAATCTTTATCGACAACCACTATATTCGTCTGTTCACCTTCTACTACTGTATAGTAGGTTGCGTTCTCACGGACCTCTACATTTTCAACTTTCCCAGTTACTTTAATAAAAACTGGCTGAGCTTGTTGTTCAATAGTTTCTGAAACAGGTACTACAGTCTCAGCCTCGCTCGCTGATGCAGTTGGAACGCCCATCGCGCTCCCTACTAATAGTGCTGTCATAGCAAATGGTACGACTTTCGTCATTTTCATATAAAAAGCATCTCCTTTATTTCACGAATTCATAGAAGTAGTCGTGTTCATATGAAAAAGGTTACAATATGGCCAGATTTTTTTAAAAGCCGTTGGGCAGGTATCGCATTCCATACTTAAAATATAAATTTCAATCGGTTAAGGATCCGTTGTAAGAAATATTGATGTTCGCTTTGCTTTGTCCTTAAATCGCGGGCAACATCAGGATGATCGGTAATGACGCCGCTCACATTTTTCTCGATAAAGGTTTGTAAGGAACGGTCATCATTCAGCGTCCAAACAAATAAATCCATCGGGTTTTGCTTCAGCTCTTCAATAAGCTGCTCAGTTACCCATGACTCCTCTAAGGCAATGAAATCCACACTTTCTTCCATTGGGCCGATATTAAGTGCATAGACAATACCCACTCTTAAATTCGGCACTATTTTTTTTAATTGAGTCATTTTCTGCCCATCTACAGATTGCACATAATACGAATCCAGTACTTTGTATTTTCGTAGCTTTTCTACTAATTTGGGCAACACATCTTCCGTTTCCTTGCCATGTACCTTTAACTCAATTAGTAACGCGACGTCTAAAGCTTTAGCAATTTCGATACAGTCCTCTAAAGAAGCAATTTTATCGCTATAGCCATTTTGATGAATCGTTAATGTTTTTAATTCACGTAAGGTCATATTAGCAATGACTCCATTTTTCCCTGCCAATCGCCTCAAAGTACGATCATGGAATACAACAAATTCGCCATCCACTGTTTGCTGAATATCAATTTCAATGAGGTCTGCTCCGGCATTTGCTGCGCTCACTAGCCCGCTAATCGTATTTTCCACATTGCCCGCCACATAGCCTCGATGGGCAATAATTTTAGTATCGGGTGCATAGACGCTTTTCTCTAACGAATTAATATTCATCATACTTAAGACAACAAAAACAACAAGGCTAATGAGCAGTAAAGGTTTATAGCGTCGTTTTCTTTGTTTAGCAGACCTGTTGATTTTCCCTAGGATAGGTGTATTGTAGGTGATGGCAACCATAACTTGTGAAAACATGGCCTGTAATAAACTAAAGAGCACCACAAACACCATTTCTAGAAAGGCGAGCGTTACCCCTGCTGTTATCAATGCGGCACTTGGTAATAAGCGCTCCATAAAATAAAGTGGAAGTGTGCTAATTACTGTTATACTGAGCATGACGAATAGATGACCTGTTAAAAGCATAACCAATAGGGCTAAAAGCTCCAATAAACCTTTTTTGGAAAATCGCCAGCTTTGCTTGAAAGAACGTAAAATAGAAATCTTTGGCTGGATTGTAAAGATAGGTAACGTTAAAATACTCCGAATACCGATCATTACTAAAATACTTGCCACTGCTGCATATGCTAATCTACCAGTTCGACTACTCATGATTTCTTCTGTTAAAAAATGTGGAAGTGAGATGGATTGGGTTAAGGTGAGTGGTAGCATAAAAGAAGCAAGTGGCATTAATAGAGCAAGATAGACGATTAAAAATAGGACTTGGACACTAAAAAAATAAACAACCTTCCGATTTAGCTGCTGCCATAAAGAAAAAAATCGATAGCGCATTCCTCTTTGTTGATGAAAGGCCATTAAAAATAGAAAGCCCATTTCATAATAAACAAATAATAAGAACAACAAGATTAATAGACAAATCATCATTATGACAAAAGGATGTGCCATAAAGCTTTGCCAATTTTGCTCGGTTATATGTGTATATCCTGTTACTCGTAGCATGAGCTTTAACAGCATAGTACTTACAGGGATCATTAATAAAAACTGAAAGACTCTAATTAATGCGAAAACCTGTACATAGTCTAATCGATAAATATAAATATTATTAACAGCCTGTCGCATTACTTGTCCTGCCTTGTGCACATAATCACCCCTGTTACAGTTAAAATCGCTCTCTTCTAACGTATGTTTTGACCGCCATGACACAGTACTCAAAGCAATAAAATAGCAATTTGTTCAAGTATCCTATGCAACTTGTAGAAAAAATATTTGTGTATTTATCGTGACGTTCTCCATTTTCTTGAAACTTTTCTCGAAGCCATCCTGTATATAACTAGATACCCTGTAGAGAAAGGAGCGCAAACATGAAATTCGACATTGGCGATATGATTAGTACAACGGTTCTTTTAGGCCTGTTTTTAGCAATCTTTTTCGGGATGATTCGTATGATCAAAAAAATGAAAGCAACGATTCCTGTGCCTCCTCCACCAACCATGCAACAGCAAGTAGAGGACTTAACAAAACGTGTGACAACCTTAGAACAACAAATACATCATATTGTAAATAGAAAATAGCTTCAAAAAAATCGCTGCAAGGTTACCCTTCGCAGCGATTTTCATATACAATCTTCCCATCTACCACGGTACAAAATACGTCAATTTGAGGTAGTTGCTCTATATCCACAGTGAAAATATCCTCTTTTAAAATCGTAAAATCAGCTGAATAGCCTGCTGCGATTTTACCACGAGTGTGCTGCTGACCAATTATTTCAGCCGCTCCTCCTGTATACAAATGGACTGCTTCAAAACGAGAAATTTTCTCCTTAGGATTGTAGCCATCATGTTTTTCTCCCACATTGCACCTTGTGACAGCCGCATAGATTCCCATTAATGGATTCGGTACTTCAATCGGTGCGTCACTACCACCAGCAACGACAAGCCCATGGTCAAGAAGTGACTTTAAAGGGTGTAAACCTTGAACGCGCTCCTCACCAAGCTTCGATAGCTCAGCGTCATATTCTCCCTGAACAAATTGCGGCTGCATATCGATAGCAACAGGCAATTTAGCTAATTTAGTTAAAATGTCATCATCGACCAAGCTACAATGGATCACACGATCAAGCTGACCGGCCTGTGGTGGATATGCCGCAAAAATATCTACAATCAGTTCGATGGCTAAATCACCGATTGCATGGACAGCGACAGTTTGTCCAGATTGACGAGCCAACTGAACATACTTCGTTAATTGCTCTGTCGTATGTATAAGCATTCCTGTATTATGTGGGTCATCGCTGTATGGTTGACGTAGCGCTGCGGTTCTTCCTCCAAAGGCTCCATCAATAAAGATTTTCATAGCACCAAACTCCAAAAAAGGTGAGGATGTAGTATCTAATTTTTCCATCTCCTCAAAAACCGTATGATGCTGCAATAAATGAACCTTGAATGAATGCTGTGATTCCACTATTTTACGGTAAGCTTGAATGGGTTGGTTTGGCGGCCCGTAATAGCTTAAATCCTCCGAATGACCACCCACTAAACCATATGCTTGTAATGAGGCCACAGCTTTTACCAAGGCATCCTCAATATACGCAGGTGTAATATGGGGCATATGATTAACCACTAAATATAACGCCGCATCCTTTAATACGCCCGTGAGCTGACCATCTATTTTTTCAATGATTCCCCCCTCTGGTGAAGGCGTAGCATTGGTAATCCCTGCAAATGCAAGTGCCTTAGAATTAGCTAAAATTAAATGGTGACAGCTACGTTTTATGATTAAATAAGCTTCACCAAGCGCATCCAGCTCCGCTAAAGTAGGAAAAATGGGCTCTTCAAATTGGTTTTCATTTAATCCAATCGCTATGACCCATTCATTGGACGCTGCCTTGGACATACGCTCTTGAAGCTTTGCTAGTAACGCCTCTTTACTCGTTATCGCCGATACATCAATATGCTTCAGTTTTTCCCCGTAACCAATAATATGTAAATGACTATCCACAAAACCTGGATACATCACATTGCCTTGTAAATGTCGAGTAGAAGTAGCTAGTGGCGACAAGCTCTCTACAGAGCCTGTCGCCACAATTTTCCCATCTTCTTCAAGGACTGCTTCTACTGTTTCATCAACCTGAGCCATCGTGTAAATCTTTCCACCTGTCCATAATGTTGCCAAAACAATTCCCCCTATGTCCTACGCTATTGCTTCAATTAAATGTGCTCTTTCTAAGCGGCGACGGACAATGACACCTATCCATGCTGCAAGCACCGCTTTAACGATTCCTACTACGATAAATGGTGCCACACCGCCCATAAAGGCAGCTGTCCACGTATAGTCTGCTACAATTTTTAACCAAACTGTACCAAATGATAACGTAATAATCATCCCTATGATATTTGCAATAATCGCTTGGGTAAATGAAATACCAAATTTATCTAAGTATAAGCCCATAATAATCGCTGTGGCAAGGAATCCTACAATATATCCCCCTGTCGGCCCAACCAAAATTCCTAGACCCCCAGACATCCCACTAAACACAGGTAAACCAGCTGCCCCTAACAACATATATAAAAGAACAGATAATGTCCCTAATCTTGTCCCTAAAATAGTGACGACGATGCCAACTGCTAAAGTTTGTCCTGTAATTGGAATTAGAGGTAGTGGAATAGTCACCTGTGCCAAAACAGCAATAATCGCTGCCCCAAATGCCGCCAACACATATTGATATGTACTTCCTTTTTTCAATGTAAAAAGCCTCCCTTTGCTATACGTTAACTAATAATAAAAAATAAGTTAACACAAAGATAATGCAAATGAAAACGGTTGTCAATGTATTTTAGTATAAAAAAGAAATTGCTAGATGAACTTCGCAATTTCCCCTTCGATATGATGATTACCATAAAGGTTCATTCATAGAATCCTTATCTTGTAGCTTAAATACATATGGTACGATTTGATAAAGAAAAATAATCACCCCTACTAGGAAGAAAATAAAACCGATGTAGTAATTATGGAACACATGTTGCAACAAAATGATTAGTGGTATTGGCATAGAAAGCATCCCCCCTAATTGCATAGATTTTTTCGTGCGATACTGTTTTTGGCCACAATGAGAACACACAATTTCTCCATTTTTGCGATACAATTTGCGCGCGCCTTTTGCAGACCAGCTCTCCCCGCATTCAATACAAATAGGAAGACCGTATCCTTTTTTTATTAATACACGCTTGACAATAAAAGCGGCACCGACAAAAAAGCCCAACAACAACATTCCTCGCACATAATCCGAATTGAATAGTGACCACCAGCTCCAGGCATCCGACTGAATAGTTGCTGCTTGGTGACCTGTGGAATGCTGTTCCTTTTGCTCTGTTAAAAGATAACTAAAACCAATGACCAATACCGTAAAGGTTGCCAGTACGATACGATACGTCCATTGATGACCTACTTGATGTTTTTCCTTTCGTCGAGCCTTTTCTGCGATTAGTTGTTTACGTTTCTGAGAGAATTTCACATCTTGTAGTTCCTTTAATAACCCTTCTTTAAATTGATTCATGACGTAGCACCTCCCAATCAAAGTCTCCCATTGCTGTTGCCAGCTGTTTACGCGCTCGTTGTAACCTTGTACGAATTGTCGCTTCCGGACATCGTACAAGCTGTGCAATTTCCACAGTTGTCATCTCCTCAAAATAATACAAAACTAAAACCTCACGATAGGCTACTGATAACGTAAATAACGCCTCTGTCAGCTCTTTTTTAACAGACTTCTCGAGCATTTCTACCTCCGGCGTTATTGCCGTTGTACGACCCATAATCTTTTCAAATAATGTCAGTCGTTTACTTTTCCAGCTCCGTAAATAATCATGGCTCCGGTTTACTGTCATTTTTACTAAATATGTACGCAATGATGCTTGCTGCCGGAACTGTCCCTGCTTCTGGTAAAAGGCTATGAACACATCCTGCACAATATCTTCCGCTGTTGCCTTATTCTTCACGTATAAATAGGCTACTTTTAGTAAGTAATCTCCATGCTCCTCGATTACTTGTTCAATATCCATCATTGCTCTCACCTACTTTCTATACTACTGACGGACGCCATTGCTAAAGCGATTCATTTTTTCTAAAAAAAATAAAAAAATCCGCAATAGCTACTCCAAGTCATTGCGGATTTTTTGAATTCATCTATTAAATACCCATTTCTCGCATCGTGGTTGCAACTTTTGCCATTCTATCATCCAAATCAATACCCTTGAATCGTGGTAAACGCAATTCACTGATAATAGAACCATCACTCATAAAGAGAATACGCTCGGTTCGTGCAGCAATTTTCGGATCATGTGTCACAAGCATAACCGTTGTACCTTCTTGATTGATGGAGGCTAGAATATCCATAATTTCCTGGGCAGTCGTTGAATTTAATGCGCCTGTTGGTTCATCACCAAAAATCATCGATGGACTACTAATTAAAGCTCGACAAATGCCTGCCCGCTGAAGCTGGCCACCTGAAACTTGCGTAATATCACGCGTTGCTAAGTCCTCAATCCCTACTTTTTTCATGATGCTCTGTGCTTTTTCCGTTAAAGCTACGATATTCTTTCGCTGATCACGTACTGCTGGTAACAATATATTATCAAGGATATTTAAACTTTTAAGAAAGGTTGGCTGCTGAAACACAAAACCCATCCTCGTTCGACGAAGCTCAGCTAGCTCCTTGTCATGGAGTGTTGTTACATCGACTCCATCAAAAGAAACCAGTCCTTGATCAATGCTGTCCATCCCACTAAGAGCGTATAGTAAGGTTGATTTACCGCAACCAGAAGGGCCCATAATTGAAACGAACTCGCCTTCATATACATCAATAGATATAGACTTTAAAACCTCATGTCGTTCAGTTCCGACCTGAAATGACTTGGCTATTTGTTCACCACTCAAAAGCTTTTTCATATTCTACTCCTTTATATGATCCATTATTTTTAACTGTCCCGCCTTAAAAGTACCAATAAGTGTTGCTAGGAGTACGACACTTAGGAGAGCTAACGGGCAAAAAACATAGGCAGATAGTGGATTAATGATAAAATTAAATGAAGCTGCACCGAATGATGCAATGATCGTGGATGTCAGGAATTCTCCTAATGTGTTAGCGAGAACTGTCCCCACAGTAATGGCCAGCATCAAGACAACAACTGAACGTGCCGCATATTGTATGGAAATATCTACGTTTGTAAAGCCCATCGATTTCAAGATAGCAATGGGAGATCGATCCTTTGCGATAAGCATTTTCATAAACAACACTGTCATCAGCACACACATAAGGAGAGCTCCTACAAGTGCTACACTTGAAACTTTCTTAATAGCACTGATGGTCGTTCCGAATGTTTGATAAATATATTCCTCGATGCCTGAAACCTTGGCAAAATGAAATCTATCTGCATACTCCGTAACCTTTTTTTCGACTTCCGATTGATTAGACAACGTTCCATAAAATACGTTCCACATACTATCTGTAGAATCATCTAAGAATGCTGCCTTCGCTGTTTTCCCACCATTGGTAATATCTGAATAAATGCCACTCACTGTTAAACTTTTCATTTCACCTTGGACGATAAGGATAATAGTATCACCCACTTTTTTGTGAAGCTCCTCCGCATTAAGAACAGAAAGGGCCATTTCATCCTGGGCTACCGGCGCCCTACCTTGCGCATATTCTACTGGGAAAACGGTATGGTCGCCCAACTCTATTTTTAGACTCTCTTCCACTCCGTCATCTGTCATTGTTGTAAATTTTTTTGTCGTCAGAACCTTATAATTCGTAATATCTTTATCACGCTCTAGCGTTTCGAGCACAGCTGTTACATGCTGAATATGTTGGTCCCCTTGTGGGATATCTATGCGGATGTCACTATTGCCAATCCCCATATACGTGATAAATTTTTTGGAGGAAATGGTATTGTATAAATTTTGAGGTACAATAATGATAAATGTTGCTAATAGTAAGACAGTAAGCATCGTGGCATATAATCTTTTACGGGATAGTACATCCTTCACGCCCAAAAAGAGATTGATAGGAAGCCTTTTATTGGTGCTAATTTTTAGCCACCTCGCATGTCTTGCTTTACTTTGCACCGCTCCAAATCGGATAGCCTGAACAGCCGAAAGCTTGCGAAACTGTTTCAAAACAAATTGTACATAAATCAGAATGGAAGCAAATACTAGCACAAGACCTATAATAGTGAACAGCCAGATAAGTGCCGTATTGGCTGTATCCCCCATATAAAGACGGATATTTGCTAAAAGAATATCCCTTACCATAAATGAAAAGGTAAAGCCAAGTACACAGCCCAAGGCCGCTATCACACCGTATTTTGCAAGATACATTTTCTGTATATCGGCAACCCGTAAACCAATTGCCTTCATTACACCAATTTCACGATAATCCTCTTCCATTTTAGTTAGCAATGTAAAACGGATACACATCAATGCAATGACCACCACTAGCACGCTGATTAATAAAATAACAGCGATCATCAAACCATCTGATAGGGCATTTAGCATTTTAAAGAGCGGCCACGTAATCGTAGGTCCGTTCGCTTCTAAATCTGCACGTTGATAGGCCTCTTCAAAGCTTCTCAAATCAGCCAAATCTTTCAAACGAAACTCTATTAAATATTCAATAGTGCCAGCTGCCTTAATGGCTGCATAGTCCTCTTCACTAACGAGAAATCGTTTAGACGACGCTAGCATAGAATTCATTTGTGAATCCCTTAAAAAACCTGCAACTGTAAATGGCTTATTATGTATCATTACTGTATCACCAAGCTTGGCTGTGCCGTCCCTCATATAGCCTACAGGTACGTAAATATCTCCTTTTTCCACTTCAATCACACGGCCATCAAGGTCTAGTAAAAAATCAAACTTCTCACTTTGGGTGGTAAACCCATTGTCCTGTACATTTTGTGCAAGTGTGTTGCCTGCAATGTTTATCTTGGCACCATCTACATTGAGAAATT
Source organism: Lysinibacillus sp. F12 (assembly GCF_057773605.1). Taxonomy (NCBI): domain Bacteria; kingdom Bacillati; phylum Bacillota; class Bacilli; order Caryophanales; family Bacillaceae; genus Lysinibacillus; species Lysinibacillus sp. F12. Next base: position 216,801 of record NZ_JBYMLP010000003.1, on the reverse strand, counting down.
CATTTATCTGAAATTCATCCACCTGCTCATTGCGCTCCGCAAAATGAATGAGACGCTCTTGATCGATAGTACCCGAATGCATTTGAAGAAAATGAGATGTTTCCGCTTGCTTTAATAATGTATCAATGGAAGTGGATAAATGAACAATAAGAACGGCCGAAAGCGTAACAAGCATAGCCGCACCTGCCACAAATAATGTTGTCAAACATGTAATCACCTTACTATTCGCTATATCATTCCGTACAATTTTGAAATACATAGGTCACCCCTTTGTCAGTATTAAGACCCTCATCCATTTATTTCGTCTCGCCTTGCCCTGCATGACTAAACATTTTCATCATGTACAACAAACTACCGCTTTCCACGCCAAGCATTCGCTCCACATTGAAGATAAATGCTGGGATACGAGCGGCCCGCTCTTCATCTGACAACAATACCAAGTCATCATCGAAGACGGTATTTGTATAAGCGACAATCATCTCCATACATTCGTATGGGTACGGTGTATGATAAATCCCTTGCTCAATACCCTCACGGATGATATCCGTCAATAATGGCGGCACTTGATTCATGACTACCTGCTGTATTTTTCGATGCATTAATGCATTTTGCGGCTTATGAATGTGGTCCATAATTTCCTGACCATTTTCATTTTCATTCTGCATATTTAATGCCATCACAACCCTTAATATGCGCTCATTCACCGCAATACTGTTGTCCACTGCAACTGCCCTTGCTTTCGTTAACATGGTTTCGGTATATCGTTCGATGAGGGCATCCATAATATCTTCCTTGGATTTAAAATGGTAATATAGCGTACCGCGGGCAATCCCAACTTTTTCAAGAATATTATTGGTGCTAGTGCCATCGAACCCCTTCTGCGTAAACAGCTCATCTGCTGCATCTAAAATTTCATTTCTCCGTTCCTCTGCTTTTTTCATTTCCCTCATCCAAACACTCCTCTCAATAGACCGACTGACTGTCGATTTATCTTAGCTTTATCGTAGCATAACTATATTCTATTGGCAATATTTACTACATTTTTTTATTCTAAGTAAATACGGATGACTCGTGTGAAAAAATGACAAAAGCCATCGAGAGTTATTCTCTCGACGGCTTTGAACTACAGTCTTTATCCTTCGTTCCGTTTATATTCTAAAATATCCCCAGGCTGACATTCTAACGCCTCACAAATCGCCTCTAATGTTGAAAAGCGAATTGCTTTCGCTTTGCCATTTTTCAAAATAGAAAGATTCGCCATCGTGATGCCAACCTTCTCTGAAAGTTCAGTTACACTCATTTTCCGTTTCGCCAACATGACATCAATATTGATAATCATCGCCATAGTATTCACCTCAAACCGTTAAATCATTTTCTGATTTGATATCGATGGCATTTTCTAGTAGCTTTTGAAGAACAGCAGCAAAAACTGCAACCACAAAAGAAGCACAAATAATAACCATTCCAATAAGTATAAGACCAGGGGCATCGTCTACTTCTGCAGCATAGTATATCAGTGGCATGCCCACCACGTAAACACTACTAATGATAATTGCACAATATTTAATATTAATTAAAGCTTTCACTGACAGCTCTGAAAAAGCAATGTTTTGATCAATATAGCTTAGCAGCTTGATTGTTGTATATAGAGCAACAAAATAAGCAATTGCCGTTGCATAGACGCCAAGTAATGCAACAATGGTTAAGATTGGAGAATGCTGAGCTGTATCTAAAGCAACACGTGGCACCACCCATATACATAAAGCAAAAACCGGCAATCCCATTAGAAAAACAGCGATCTTTAAAAAGAGCGTTTCTCGTTTCATATTACGCACCTCTTTTATTTATTATCTTGTTCAATTTACCATAACATTTATCGTTTTTCAATAAATTTTTATCTAATTTCAAGAAATCATTAATTTCCATTATGTAGTTTATTCCTTCTATTTAATTGTGTTATAATCTGTTTTACCATTTTTGAAGGGGGTAATTCAATGTTTTACCAAGCAACAGACAAAACAATCGAAACAGAGCGTCTCATGCTCCGACTTTTTACAGAGGCTGATGCACCTGAAGTAAGTTTGTTATGTAACAATTTTGCCCTTTACAAGAGCACGTTAAATTTGCCCTATCCTTATACGTTAGATTGTGCTTTGTCATGGATTTCCAACCATCTACAAAATTTTGAACAAGAGAAACTATATGAATTTGCTATAACGGACAAACAAAGCGGACATTTATATGGGGCTATCGGGCTATCCAATCGACAACAGCATCGAAATGGAGAAATGGCTTATTGGATTGGGGAACCGTATTGGGGGAATGGCTATGGAACAGAAGCTGCTCGTGCCATCATTGAATTTGCCTTTAAAGAAAAACAGTATCATCGTGTCTTCGCGCAGTATTTTCTATCTAATCCCGCCTCTGGCAAAATCATGGAGAAGTGTGGCATGTGCTATGAGGGAACGTTAAAATCTCATGTTTTTAAAAATGGTACTTTTGAAGATATCGTATTTTACGGCATTATTAATCCTGACAGCAGCTTGTAAACGTATTTAAAAGAGGCACCTACTATAAAGTCATGCCTCTTTCTCTTTAAATACCATTTCCCACATCACAATAATGGTTATAGTGTGTAATTTGGTTACGTCCATTACGCTTTGACTTGTAAAGTGCTTCATCCGCATGCTGAATCAGCTCTTCCACTTTCTTGATTTTGCCAAAATGATTCGTACTAACTCCGATACTAAATTCCAATTGAATCGTTTCGCCATTTACCGTGAGTGACAAAGCCGTTAAGGTTTGATAGAGGTTGTCGGCCAATGTTTGCACCGTTTCCCCCTCTTTTACTTGACTGAGAATGATAAACTCGTCTCCCCCAAAGCGAGCAACGATAGCTTCAAAGGGTTGAAAATAATCTTGTAATGTTTTAGCAGTATTCGTTAGCGCATCGTCTCCAAATAAATGGCCATTCATATCATTGATTTCTTTAAAATGGTCTAAATCCACCATCATCAACGCTAGTTGCTGATTGCTTTCAGCTGCTTTTTCGAGCATCCTTTTGGCATTTTCATCAAAATAACGTCGATTGTAAATATTCGTTAGCGGATCAAAATAAGCATTTTTTTCAAATTGCTTTTTATGATCATTGTACTCCATTTCAAATAATACATGAGAGTAATTTTCACGTTGGATTTCTAACAAAATATTAATATATTCCTTCTGAACAGCACATAAAACAATTTTATTCCCTTGATCCTCAATTAGCTTCACTAATGAATTATAGATGATTTGGAGCAAGGACAGGTCATTGTTTTGCAAAGCATAATGTTTAGTCTTTTGATATAAATCAATAGCCTCACTTACGCGTCCTTGTCGTTCACAAAGAACAGCATATGCATTGAAGACCTCTAATTGTACTTTTGAATAGGGTGGGTTATGAATTGTTGCTAATAATTCTTGTAATAGTACATTAGCCTCATCAAACTCTTCCAGCCATATAAGTGCTACTGCTAGGTTTGTTTTTGGATACATAATTCCTGTATAAGGTTCTTTATGCTGCACTTCAAACGCATTTGAGTAATAAAGACTTTTTAAGGCGAATTCCTTGGCTGTGCGATAATTGCCCATTGATATTTCCAAATCGCTTAGATTATTATAAATTTTCCCCAGGCTCTCCACATGTTGAATAGATTCAGCAATTTTTAATCCCTTTAACATCAGCTCTTCAGATTTCTTTAAGTGACCAAAAGTCCCCCAATAAATGGCAGCTATATTATAATATTGAATAAGATCAATATCATTACCATGTTGAAAAGTCAGCTCTCGATATTGTTCAAGTACACTAATCGATAGCTGTAAATCACCAGTTTGAAAATAACTGGCACAGCTATAACGTAATAGAAGGATGGCCTTATCATACATTCCAAGCTTAATGGCACTTTCGACTGCGGCACTACTTATTTCTATATATTCTAAAAAACGATCCGCGTTATATAATTCATTGAGCGTAATCCATAATTCTTCAAATTCTTGTACGTTCATACCGCTCCCCCTTATTTTCACCCTTACATCTTTAATACTACCTGCACGAATAAAATATTACAATTCTTTGGACTCATTTGTTTTTACAAAATTAAGCAATTAATACTAGACAAATGAGTGATTGTGTATATTTTCCTATGTTACTATTTTTATATTTTACTGGTAAATTTAACATGGTACTTTCACTATAATTTTCTCGCAACCAAAAAACAAGCCTCTTTCACAGAGACTTGTTATGATTCTTCAATACCCAATAATTCTTTTAATTTCTTGGCCTTTGCAGAGGTAAATTTAACTTCTCCACTTCCTCTCTTTTGGAGATAAAGTAAACCTCCAATAGCCCTTCTATATTTTAATACGCCCCCCTCCCCCTAACCGTATCAAATTTTTTCTTAAAGTGTATTGACCTTGGAGCTTACTCCAATGTTAGGATGATTGTAGGAGGTGCTTTTATGAAAATTAAACAATTTGCTGAGAAGTTTGGATTATCCATCGATACAGTCCGCTATTACGAAAAAGAGGGACTTTTACATCCGCAGAAGTTAAACAATGGCTACCGTGTGTATGATGGCACATGTGAACAGACCATGAAATTTATTCTCGTCCTACGCCAGCTTGGCTTTAGCTTACAAGAAATTAATTTTTTACTGACACTCGAACAGAAACCTATATCCACGGAATGTAATGAAACAACCGTACAGCTATTTTCTGCAAAGATTGCCCATATTGAACAGCTCATGTACTTTTATCAGCACGCACTACATTCCTTACAGCTAACCAAAGCATTAATGGCTGACGGACAATTTCAGAACAACCAAGAAAAAATTAACTTACTAATGGAAGATATGTACCAAAACTTACAGGAAGGTCGTGGTCACAATGAAACTACGTAAAATTCTCTCTCTAGAATATGTCATCGCCTTGATCATGACTATCTTTTTTTATGGGCACTTAGATTTTTCATGGCTATCATTTATGATATTTTTACTTTTACCTGATATCACGATGCTCGGATATATGATCAATTCAAAAATCGGGGCCCTTTTCTATAATATTGGACATAGCTTTGTCATACCGGCCGTACTTCTCGTAATCGGCTTTACGCTATCTACGCCAATACTTCTGATGGCTGCCTTGATTTGGCTAGCACATATTTTCTTAGATCGAGCACTCGGTTACGGTTTAAAATATGAGGAAGCCTTTACGAAAACACATTTACAGCAGATTGCTTAATGAATAAGAAGAAGCCTGAATAAAGGAATATCAATGGTTGAGCAAAACCATAAAAAAGGTGGTCAACGATAAAACAATAGCGTACTCCTACTATAAAAAGCAGGATCCTCATCTGAGATCCTGCCTTTCACTTTTTATATTAATCGTTTTAAAAGTGATTCATATAGCCCTACCATCAATAATCCAATCAATATCGGAATAAGTGAAGTAAAGCTGAAATAAAAGCCTACTTCATCGTATCGACCCGTAAAATGAAATTGTAGCCAAGACACCTGATAGGTATCCCCTACCCCGTATAAAAAAATAGTTGTAAATAAAAACAATGCAAGACATTTCATCCCATGTGCTCTTTTCATAGCATCACCTCATTGTACAATTTCCATTTGTTGTGCATAGCTTATAAGATCCTCAATCGTTAACTCTGGATTTTCGCCAACGATACTATATTGATAGCCGTTTTCTTGCCAAGCAATCGAACGGAAATTTTTATCATCCATAACCGTTCCTTTTTGTCCTCGAATATCCATCTCTTTTTCATTTAAGATGGGACCAATTTCACTCATACTCTCATCCGCTTTAAAAATAGTGATGAAAAACGCTGGCTGCCCATCTAATCCAAAGTCAAAGGAATATTCTGGTCGATCCTCTAATCCTTTAACCATTGAAATTTTATCTATAGAAAGGGCATTTTCTTGCGGAACCATTAAAAACTTTCCTAGTTGTTGCTTTGCTTCGTCCCATGAAATTAATGCTGAAGTATCTTCACCGCTAATTTCTTGGATCGTTACATCCTCTGGTAGATCAAGTATAAATTGTTGATCATCTATTTTTTCATCAACATTTATTTTTGAGTATTCTGTGATTATTTGATTACCTGCATTATCTGACTTCATTTTTAACATCAGCCATGTTTTTTTGTCAATCCATGCTTCTATATCCCCAAATAGTGATTCGGTTTTTGTAGTTTTTGCTACAATTTTATATGTGTCTCTTCCAGCGACCTTCTCTTCGCCTGCTATCTTAATCTCATGTGTATCTTTAACCAAATTAAAAACAAGCTGTACCTCTTCCCTAGGCGATCGTAGCCCGTCAAGTTCGCCTTGTGGATACGCCATTTTAAAGGCTGTATGTTCCGTGACATCATAGCTTATCAGCTCAGAGTCAGTTTTGACCGTGATGACATGTTCACCATTGTCACCTTTCATTTCTATACGTCTATACTTATCCTTGACCCATTCTTTTACCTGAGCTTTGCCCCCTAGCTCTCCCATATCTAACGTATATTCGCCATAATAGGTAAGCGGTTGCTTCGATTCTTGGAGCGTCTGCTCAATAATTTCCTGGGGTGAATACGATGCCTCGGTATTACAGCCTACTAAACTAAATGTCATGACAGCGATTAAGCCTGCTGCTCGGCATGAATTTTTCCAACTCATAGTTCGTCTACTCCTTTATTAGGTGGAAGCCAGCAGACAACAGCTGTTCCAATGTTCTCACGAGAAAGCAGCTCTACCGTACCACCATGTTTTTCAATAATTTGTTTCGTAATATTTAAGCCAAGTCCCGTGCCTCGTTCTCCAGCCTTTGATCTGGCATGGTCCGCTTGATACATGGGCTCGAATAATTTTACAATGTCCTTTTGTGGCAAGCCCTGCCCGCTATTTTGCACAATCATATACATACCCTCTTGCTTCGTCAAAGCTGGCTTAAGGAAATCAAACCCCCATTCCGGAACACTTCCAGCTTTAACCGCTGCTAAACCAATAGATGTGCCGATCTCACCATAGCGCCAAGCATTGCTCAATAAATTATCAATTACACGTTGAAGTTGTTTAGGATGCACAGCATATAGCCCATCTACATCACAGAACACTTCTAATGTAAACCCCTGTTCCTCACATAACGGTTCATAGTCTGACAAAGCCATCTCAAAAAATTCTTCCCCATCTACGTCTACCAGCTCTAATTCATAGCTCGTAGATTGGAGTAATGTAAACATTAATAAATCTTCTAGCATATGCTTCATTCGATCAGCCTTCGTGATGATAACCCGCTGATAGTCTGCTTGCTGCTGTTGTGATAAGCCATTGTTTAGTAAGGATTCCGCATAGGCTTGAATAGCCGTAAGAGGCGTTTTTAAATCGTGGGAGATACTTGCAATCATCATTTCCTTTTGCTGTTGTTCTACTTTTAAGGAAGCTCGGGTCTTTTCAATTTCATGTTGCATCGCCACAAATGTTTGAGCGAGTGAACCAATCTCATCTTTCCTTGTACTTAAATTAGATTCTATATGCTCACCTTTGGCAAAATTCCGCATTTGATGCATCAATTCTCGTAATGGTCGATTAAGTTTTCGATTAAGCAACAAAATGACCCCTATATAAATCACTAGAAACAGCAAGATAGAGCCTGTAATGACAAGCCATGAACGCTTCTCCACGCCTTTCACCCAATCAGTTCTTATTAATTGAATTTCATAGATGCCTAACAAGTCCCCATTGCGATATACTGGTTCCTTGTAGGTAAAGGCGTTGTATGATTGTTGTAACTCATATAAACCTTTAAACATGCGCTCCTTCCATACATAGCCCGATTTTAACGGGTTAGAGGAATATAAGACAAAACCAGATTTCGTGTAAAGTGTAATCGCCAACTGCTCATTGGTCAGCTCTTCTATTTCTTCTAAATTTGCCTGTTTTTGATATAGTGCTGGATTGTCAACGATTGCTTTTACCTGATTTAGCTCTGTCCACTTGTCAAAGTATTCCGCAACATTTTTATCTTGATAATAAGCATTTATCCACACATACAGACTATAAGCACCAGATATGGGCAACACCATAACAATAAAAAAAGTGATAAGTAACCAAGATTTTATTTTCATAGCGGTTCACCAATAAAACGATAACCCTTGCCCCATACAGTTTGAATAAAATATGGATGTTTCACTGAATCTTTTAGCTTTTCTCTTAGTGCCTTAATATGTACTGTAACAGTATGAGTGTCCTCTAACGTTGCCTGCTGCCAAATATACTGATACAGTTCCTTCTTCGTAAAGGTTTGACTCGGATTTTTTGCTAGTAGCTTGACAAGAGCAAATTCTTTTTGGGTTAATGCGATTTCTTGCTCATTAATGCTCACTATTTCCCGTTTCCAATCAATGATTAATCCATTTGCATAGGCAGTTTGCTCTTCTACTTCGTCTTGCTTGTTATAGCGTCTCCAGCGTCTAAGATGCGATGCCACACGAGCCTTTAATTCCTCCAAACTAAACGGTTTCGCGATATAATCATCCGCTCCTTGCAAGCCCTCCACTTTATCCGCTTCTTCCTTACGAGCACTCATCATGAGGATGGGGACATCACTTTCCCAGCGTATATTTTGACAAACCGTAAGACCATCCATTTCTGGTAGCATCCAGTCAACTAACACTAAATCAAATGGTTGCTTCTGAAAATCTTCCAGCCCTTCAAGACCCGTAGTTGCCCACGTCACTTGATAGCCCTCTTGCTCCAGCGTATCTTTGACAATGCGACCAATTGCAGCATCATCCTCAATCAGTAATAACTTTACCTTCATCAGTTCTCCTCCTGCTTAAACCTTACTACGGAAAAAGTGATTTTCCCTGAACTTTACACTTTCTTTATAATTAACTTAGAACGAATTCTTATTTTGCACAAATGATTAGGATTGTCCATTTCTACTATGCGGAGCTATCCTTCTTCCCAAAACAAAAAAAGAATGCACAGTCGTTGTGCATTCTCCTCGTCAAACTAGAAAAATAAACTTAAAATATAGTAAATTAATGCTGCCATTACTGCAGAGATTGGCATAGTGATGACCCAAGTTGTTACGATTTTACGGGCCATTCCCCATTTAACGCCTTTGACACGATGTGCTGTTCCTACACCCATGATAGATGAAGAAATAACATGTGTTGTGGATACCGGTAAGTGAATTAATGTCGCACCAAAGATAATGGAAGCCGATGCTAAGTCGGCTGCGACGCCATTCACTGGGCGAATCTTCATAATTTTACCGCCCACCGTTTTGATGATTTTATATCCACCTACTGAGGTACCAAGACCCATTGCTGTAGCTGCTGCAAAGCGCACCCAGAAAGGGATATCGTCACCTGTGTGTAATCCTCCTGCGATTAAAGCAAGTGTTATAATCCCCATTGCTTTTTGCGCATCGTTCGTTCCATGTGTAAATGATTGTAGGGCAGCTGTCCCGATTTGCATGGTACGGAAGCCTTTATTTGTACGGTATAAATTCATATCTTTAAAGATGACCTTCAATAGGGTCATCATTAGGAAACCAGCGGCAAATGCTAATAATGGTGAGAAAATCAGTGCTTGTAAAATTTTAATAAACCCTGCATAGTTCAAAATATTGAATCCTGCTGCTGCAATAGCGGCACCTGCTACTGACCCAATTAATGTATGGGAAGAACTTGACGGAATTCCAAAATACCATGTAAGTAAATTCCATGTGATAGCAGATAATAGAGCTGCTAAAATAACGACAGAACCCGTGATATCGCCATCAAAAGCATTTAAGCTAAACGGGTCCACAATGTCTTTTGTTAAGGCTTTTGCTACTCCAACAAATGTAATGGCTCCGACGAAGTTCATAACTGCAGCCATGTAAACCGCTGTACGTGGTTTTAACGCACGGGTTGATACAGATGTTGCAATAGCATTCGCTGTATCATGGAAGCCATTTATAAAGTCGAATACTAATGCAAATATAACGACTAATATGGTAATGAGTAATATTGTATCCATTTGTTACACTCCATCTTATGCGTTACGCATAATTATTGTTTCAATTGTGTTTGCCACTGTTTGGCAGCTATCAGCAATATCCTCGAATTGCTCATAAATATCCTTGAAAACAATGAGGCGCATTGGATCTTTTTCTTGAATAAATAACTGCTTCATTGAGGAACGGAAGATTTCATCACATTCACGTTCGTTATCTTTAATTTGAATAGCATGTTTACGCATCTCAACAAGCTTTTTATTATTTAATAGCTCCATGGCTTGTACCATTTCATCTGTACTCTTCGAAATATATGTTAGGAATTGACGCATTGGCTCCGTTACTTCCGTTAAATTGTACATATTGAAGTGGGCAATACAGCCTTCCATTCCATCAATCACATCATCCAATTTATTCGCTAAAGCTAAAATATCTTCTCGCTCAATTGGTGTCATAAATGATTTATTAAGCATAACGATGAGCTCATGAATTAATTTATCGCCGCTTGTTTCATATTCTTTCATTGTATCGGCAATTTCTTTTAACGCATCTATATCTTGAATATGGGCATTATGAGCATAATAAATTCCCTCATTCACATTTTTAGCGATTTTTAATAAGGACTGAAAAAAAGGATCTTGCTTGTTTGAGTTGAACATCTTGTTCCTCCTGTAAAATAAAAATTATCAATATCTGAACCATCATAACAAAACATTTACACAATTCTACAAAATTTTAAACACTTACGTGTTGATTTTACAAAACTGTAATATAAAATTTGCCACATTTATTTTCAGGGCAGTTTCCAAGTTGAAAACGTTGGAAATCAAATAATAAAAATCACTATTTTTCTTTAAATATGAGCATTTTTTCTGTTATTTTTATAAAAATACTTGAAATTTACTTTTTCCCTTCTATTTGTTTACCACTTGAAATGTTAAGGAATTGTAAACAAGATTTACATTCTAAATAAATATTCCTCTGTTATTTTTTACCTAAAGAATGTCGAAACATGTAACCTTTCCTATTTGTTATGCTCGTCCTCGTTGTTGCTTATACATAAAATAAAAAACAACAATTTTGTATAACTTAAAGGAATTCTTCAATTTTCTGTCAATTGACAAAAAATATTAGCGTGCTATAATACTTTTGGGCTTCACCGCATTGAAGCGAAGAAGTATTTAGTAGGAGGTTACATATGTTTCGAATTGAAGCTAAAAGCAACCCTCGATTTATTGAGGCAAGCTTCGTTATACTTTTAATTATTGCCACAATGGCTTTTAGTATTGGGTATTTAAAAGCAACACCCCATATCCCAATATTTCTGGTTATTTCACTTTTACTAGCCTATGGATTGTTAAAAAGAGTTTCCTTTCGCGATTTAGAAGGTGGGATGATTGCTGGTGCTAGTGCTGGATTGGGCGCTGTTTTCATTTTCTTCTTTATTGGTATTTTAATTTCGAGCTGGATTATGGGTGGAACAATCCCAACGCTCATCTACTATGGTTTTTTAACCGTTTCACCCAACTTTTTCTTTGCCATCGTTTTTTTAATTTGTAGCATTGTAGGTATTTCTGTTGGTAGTTCGTTAACAACCGTGGCAACTGTCGGTGTGGCATTTATGGGTATCGCAGGTGCCATGGACATTTCGTTAACAATAACTGCTGGTGCAATTGTTTCTGGCGCCTTTTTTGGTGATAAAATGTCACCCTTATCCGATACAACCAATCTTGCTTCAGGAACAGTCGGTGTAGATCTATTTGAACATATTAAAAATATGGGCTGGACAACAATCCCTGCTTTCCTGATTTCATTCGTACTATACGCCATTTTATCGCCAACAGGTGAAGCAACATCTTTTGATACGGTTGAGCAATTTAAAGAAGGATTGCTGTCTACAGGACTTATTCATTGGTATACATTATTGCCAATAGTTGTCCTTGTTATTATGACATTCTATAAAGCTCCTGCCGTTATTACATTAGCGGTTGTCTCAATTCTTGGAGTGGGTCTATCTTATACACTGGACCCCCTACCTGCTTCAGACGTCTTCAAAATTTTATTTGATGGCTATGTCTCTCACTCTGGTAATAAGGATGTAGATGCCTTACTGACACGCGGTGGCATGAATAGCATGCTATTTACAATTGCACTTGTACTACTGGCCTTAACAATGGGTGGCCTCTTGTTCACACTTGGTATCATACAAAGTATTTTAGCCAAGGTTGAAAGCTTATTAAAAAGTGCTGGCTCAGTTATTACAGGCGCGGCGATTACTGGCATTGGCATCAATACATTAATCGGTGAGCAGTATTTATCTATCCTGTTAACTGGTGAAGCATTTAAAGCTCAATTTGCGAAGGTTGGCCTAGCTCCTAAGAACCTATCTCGTGTCATGGAGGATGCTGGAACGGTTGTCAATCCACTTGTCCCTTGGAGTGTCTGTGGTATTTTCATCACAAGTGTCCTTGGAATTTCCACACTGGATTATCTACCTTTCACCTTCTTCTGTTTACTCGGCCCGATTCTAACCGTTATTTTTGGCTGGAGTGGCAAAACATTAACAAAGCTTGAGCAATAACAAAAGGTAGCTGATTAAAAATCAGCTACCTTTTTATCCACCAAAAATTTCTATTCTACCTTTACTTGTCCCATCATACCATTATCTTCATGCTCCAATAAATGACAATGGAACATATAGATGCCCTTATCTTGAAACTTCACTGCTAATTTAACTGACTCACCTGGTTCAATGGACACCGTATCCTTCCAGCCCTGTTCATTGGGCGGTGGCGCCTGACCATTAATGGATACAATTTTAAATTGCGTGCCGTGTATATGAAACGGATGGGTCATGCCTCCCATCATATCAGGTTTATTGTAAATTTCCCAAATTTCTGTCACTCCCTGCTGTTGAACAAAATCAATTCTATTCTTATCAAATTGCTTGCCATTAATCGTTACCATCGTCCCCATACCAAATAGCTCTATACGTTTAGATACAGGTAATTGTTGTTCTTCACTAGTTGTAGAGAATTGATTAAATACATCCTGCATCTTCTGTGGAGTAGTGCGTTCATTTGTGATCGTAAACGGTAACAGGACTACACCTTCTTCATTTATCAATGATAAATCATTGGAAGTACGTAGCTTGGAAAAATCGATGATAATTTCAGCACGTTCACCTGGTGTTAAGGTCAGTTTATTTAGTGGAACAGGGCTATTTAAAAATCCTCCATCTGTGGCGATTTGTTGAAAATTCTCATTTGTACTAAGCTTAAAAGTGAAATTCCGAGCATTGGAGCCGTTCACTAATCGAAGTCGAACAGGCTCTTGGCGGACATGAAGCTTCGGATTGAGCGTACCATTGATGAGTAATGTATCACCAATTGTCCCATCATTATTTTTGAATTGCTGGTAGTTCAATTGCTGTTGATCATCAAACTGGCGGTCCTGAAAGATTAACGGAATATCATTCACGCCATATTCATGAGGTAATCCTAAACGCTGTGAATGTTCATCCTCCACGTAAATCAGTCCTGCCAAACCTTTATATACCTGCTCAGCCGTCTGTCCTTCTGGGTGAGGATGAAACCATAAAGTAGCTGCTTGCTGGCGGATATTAAAAGTCAGCTGCTTCGATTGACCAGGTTCTATTCGTTCATGAGGGCCACCATCCCCCTCACCTGGTATTTCTAAACCATGCCAATGAAATGTTGTCTCTTTGCTCATTTCATTTGTTGTTGAAAATTGCACAGTTTGTCCCGATTGAATCCGTATCACCGGCCCTAAAAAGGACCCGTTATAGCCATAGGTTTCTGTTTGAACCCCTTGATAAAACTCTGTTGTCCCTTCTTGTGCGACAATTGAATAGTGAGCTGGATTATCTCCATCTGGTTCTAGTAAAGGTGGGATGACCAACTCATTTTCTCCTGTAGAAGGTGCAAGCTGTAAGGGATTTGTATGACTCATATGACCATTTGTCCTATCCATTCCCTCATGAGCCTTGTTCATTGGTTTAGTAGATAATTCGTCAGCTGTTTTACTAGTACTACACCCGCCTATTAGTAAAATCAATAGCGTCAGTAATGAAAACCATACTTTAGATTTCATCTATTTTCCTCCTTTTGTTACAACAAAACGAATGTAACAAAGAAGTATGGAGAAATGATGAAGGTCGTTAAAATCCTGAAAAACCATCGAACAAGGAGCTTAGCCAAATGATGATTCTTGTTAAACCATCGAAAAATAGAATAATGCCCAGCACAATCATAAAATAGCCACCCACTTTTGTGATCATGTGACTATACTTTCGTATCCATGCGAATTTCGTGACAAATTGTGATAGAAGGAAAAATGGGATGGCGAACCCTAACACATAGGCGATCATGTAAAACATACCCATCCCTGGATGCTGGGAAGCCATCATAAAAACTGCCCCCGTAATTGGGCCTGTACAGGGCGTCCAGCCCGCTGCAAAGGCAAGACCAATAAAAAAAGAGCCCAAATAGCCTGTGGGACGATTTTTAAAGGAAAGACGTTTTTCTTGCATTAAAAATTTCGGGGATAAAGCACCTATAATAATTAAACCAAACAGCACAATTAATATAGCCCCAACCTGTCGCAAAACATCTTGGTACTGGAAGAAAAACCACCCCACAACAGATGAGCCATAGCCTAAGAAAATAAAAATCACAGAAAATCCAATTAAAAAGAATAGTGTATGCAACATACCAATCGTTCTTAATTTTTTATTGTCTCCCTGAAGCTCATCCAATGACATTCCTGTAATATAAGAAATAAAAGCTGGATAGAGCGGTAAGGTGCAAGGCGAAATAAAGTTTAAAAACCCTGCGCCAAAGGCTAAAAAAAGATTCATATCTGGATTCATTTTGTTCGCTCCTTACATCTTACAAGTTAAGTTATCCCCAATATGTAATGGTGTCCATTATACCTAGTAATAGTAACAATATGCCTGCCATTAATTGAATAACTCTCCCCATCTTCATGCTTGTTCGTAAAATGAGACGCTTAGCATCGAAAAGATAAATGAAGAGAAGCATGATGAGTAGTGGTACAGAAGTGGCAACCCCAAAAATACTCGGTAAGATAAACCCATAGGAAGTGCCTGTCACAATGGGCATTAGCCATACAAAAAACAGCACAAACATGGTTGGACAAAAGGCAATAGAGAAACTAGCCCCCATTAAAAAGGAGCCTAATTTGCCCCCTTTCATAACAGGAGGAATAAGATTCGACAGGCGATTTAAAAATTTTAGCTTTAATAAACCTAATAAAACGAGCCCTGTCAGTATCATAATTGGTCCAATGGCCTGACGAAAAATGGGGAAATACAATGTCATTTTAGTTTCAAACGATTGTCCAAATAACCATGCTAAAAAACCAAGTCCGCTAAAAACAACTACTTTTCCAAAAATAAAAAACAGAATATCCTGCCAATTATTTTTCATTTGAAGCGTCCTATTTCCATAAAATGTAACCGCACTCATATTACCGGTTATTTGGCAGGGAGCTAGTGCCCCTATGAGACCTAAAAGAAGCGCCATAGCCCAAGCTGAATGCTCATAGGCATTTAAAAATTGGTTGATTGGCTCACTCATAAATTGACTAATCGCTGACAAAAAACTATACAATTGAAACACCCTCTATCTGTTCATCATTTCAGCTTTAAAAACTAGCCAAAACTAGTATAAAGGTTAAATATGAATAAACGGTGCAGAAATCGAACACACCGTTTTGAGAAAACTATGATGTGATCAAAGTATGTCTTTTTGTTGGTAGACGCTATCATACGAATCCACACCGGGAGAGCGATACTAGATATGGTTTCATTGCTCGTGCTATCGCCATCCCTCTTTCGATTTCCAATGAGTATGGCGAAAAATTTATGAGTCTTGAAACCTTTTTTCAAACTGTGCGTATGTATATCTAACAATGTCAGTAGGAGGAATGTAAGAATGTCTTTTTTTCATAAAGCACTAGCAAGTTTTGGAATAGGTTCAGCAACAGTTGATACAAGGTTGGAAAAGGATACTTATCGAGCTGGAGAAGTCATGCGAGGTGAAATCATCGTGCGTGGTGGTCAAGTTGAACAACAAGTGGATTCTATCTATTTATCTATAAATACGACATATATACGAGAGTCCAATGATCATAAACATACAGAGGTGGCCACTCTACAAAAAGTCAAAGTGACAGAGCCTTTTACACTAGCAGCTAGTGAAGAGAAGGTCATTCCCATTTCATTGACACTGCCCTTTGAAACACCCATTAGTGCGGGCAAAACGCAAGTTTGGATTCAAACTGGACTTGATATTAAAAATGCCGTAGACCCAAGTGATAAAGATTATATTCGTGTAGAGCCAACAAGCCTCGCATCACATATACTTGACGCTATAGGGCAATTAGGTTTTCGTTTACGAGAAGCAGAATGTGAACAAGCCCCAGCACGCTTCCGTGGATATTATCCATTTGTACAGGAGTTTGAATTTGTACCAACAGGTTCCTTTAGAGGACATCTAGATGAACTTGAAATAGTTTTCCTCTCGCAGTCCAATCACTCTGCAGAAATTCTATTACAAATTGACCGCAAAGTAAGAGGGATTGGAAGCTTCTTCGCAGAGGCTCTAGAGATGGATGAAAGCTACGTTCGAACAACGATTACGATGCATGATCTACCGACGCTTCCAGAAAAGCTTCAACAACTTATTTCAAAGCATATATAAATTCAATAAAAAGTAGTTGAAGAGCACTTCAACTACTTTTTTATCTCCAAGCACACGTATGGAGGAGATGATTTTATGTCATGGCAAAAAAATCGGGTTTTGCTGTGAAAAAGAAAAAAGACTGTAGACAACTCAACATTTTTTTGAGCTCATCTACAGCCTGAACCATTTACTACGTGTAGCTAATAGAAAAGTTATTTCACCGCTTGCTTTACTTTTTCCATAACCTCTTCAGCTGTTGCTACTTGTAACGCCTCAGTCGCTAAAGCTTGCATGTCCTTAACAGACAGACGCTTCAATAAAGAGCGTGTTTTCAAAATGGATGTTGCGCTCATTGAAAATTCATCTAAGCCTAAGCCAAGCAATAAAGGAACTGCTAGCTCGTCGCCTGCCATCTCTCCGCACATCCCTACCCATTTCTGTTCTTGATGGGCGGCATGAATGACCATTTGAATCAAGCGTAAAATAGCTGGATTATAAGGCTGATATAAATAAGATACTTTTTCATTCATACGATCTGCAGCCATTGTATATTGAATTAAATCATTCGTTCCAATGGAGAAAAAGTCCACTTCCTTCGCAAAAACATCAGCCATCACTGCTGTAGCAGGAATTTCAACCATCATACCAATTTCAATGTCAGCACTTACTTCCTCCCCCGCTGCTTTTAGCTTTTCTTGCTCTTCTAACAAAATCGCTTTGGCATCACGGAACTCTTGAATAGTCGCTATCATCGGGAACATAATTTTGAGGTTTCCATATACAGATGCTCGCAGTAGAGCGCGCAATTGCGTACGGAATAATTCCTGTTGCTCTAAGCATAGACGAATGGCACGATGACCAAGGAATGGATTCATTTCCTCCTGTAGCGGTAGATAGGGCAAATGTTTGTCTCCACCAATATCTAGTGTGCGAATGACTACTGGCTTCCCCTGCATTCCCTCAAGAACCGTTTGATAAGCCGTAAATTGCTCATCCTCAGATGGCAGGTTTTCTCTGCCCATATATAAAAACTCTGTACGATATAGGCCAATTCCTTCAGCCCCATGGCGCAATACGCCCTCCAAATCGCCTGGAGAGCCAATATTAGCGGCTAGCTCTACATGTACACCGTCTTTGGACACCGTTTGTTCGTTTACTAAGGTTGCCCATTCCGCTTGTTGAGTATGATAGCTTTGGGCTTTTTCTTGATAGCTAACAATCACATCAGCCGTTGGATTGACAAACACTTGACCGGATAAACCATCCACGATTAATATATCTCCATCTTGAATCGTAGTCGTTGCTACACCAGTTCCAACTACTGCTGGAATCTCTAATGAACGTGCCATAATGGCTGAATGAGAGGTGCGCCCCCCAATATCCGTAATAAAGCCTAGGACAAAGTTACGATCCAATTGAGCTGTCTCTGAAGGAGTCAAATCATTAGCTACAATAATCACCTGTTCACTAATACTACTTGGGTTAGGAATATGTACACCGAGTAAATGTGCTAAAATGCGGTTGGTCACATCTTTAATATCTGAAGCACGTGCACTCATGTATTCATCATCCATACTTTCAAATAACGCCACAAACATTGATGAAACTTCATGTAAGGCAAATTCTGCATTGACTCCTTCATCAGCTATTTTTTGATTGATAGGCCCAATTAATTCTGGGTCCTTCACCACTAATAAATGCGCTTCAAAGATGGCTGCTTCCTCGGCACTGAATTTTTTTAATGTTTGCTGTTTGATGGCCTCTAGCTCTTGCTCCGTTTTGGCAAGGGCAGCGGCTAAACGTTGCTGCTCCGCCTGAACATCTTGAACCGTTGTTTGGCTAAATGTTAAATTCGGCTGTACAAACCGATACGCTTTAGCAATGGCAATGCCGTCTGAAGCGGCAATACCAGCGAGATGTGTCATTGTGCAAGCCCCATTTCTGTCAGTAATGTTGCTAATGCCTCAAATGCTTGATCTTCGTCTTCCCCCTCTACATATAGTGTAAATTGAGAACCTTGCTTTAAAGCTAATCCCATTACGCCAAGAATTGATTTTAAATTCGCTGCTTTTTCTTCAGTACGCACTTCAATTGCGGAAGCGAATGGTGTAGCTTTTGCCACAAGCTGGCTTGCTGGACGTGCATGAATTCCTAACGGATCGATTACTGTAAATTGTTGTGTTTTCATGATTTATTCTCCTCTACTTGTAAATCTGTTAAAATGATGACATTTGGATGTTTGGTTAAAGCACTTGCTGGAATTTCCTCTGTATAATCAGAGGCCAGCACACGCTCTAATACTTCACGCTTAGTTTCTCCCACTGCAATTAACAAAATGCATTTTGCACGCATAATAGATTGAATCCCCATAGTGAACGCTTGCGTGGGCACTTCATTAATCGATGAAAAGAAGCGAGCATTGGCTTGACGAGTCGATTCTTCCAATGTTACAAGATGTGTCAAGGACTCAAATGGTGTACCTGGTTCATTGAAGCCAATATGGCCATTTTGTCCGATACCAAGCAATTGAAAGTCTAAGGAATGTTGTTGTAATAGCGCTTCATAGCGAGCTGCTTCCTCTAAAGGATTCGTCGCTAAGCCATTTGGTAAATAAGAAGCTTGGAATGGTTTTTCGTGAAATAAATGCTGATGCATGTAATAGGCATAGCTTTGCTCATGGTTAGCTTCAAGCCCTACATATTCATCCAAATTAAAGCTGATGCAATTCGAAAAATCAATATCTGTTTTACAGATTTTAGCATACAACGGTTCCATCGTTCCACCAGTAGCTAGCCCGAACGTTGTGGACCCATTATTTTTAGCAGCCGCAATGATGGCAACGGCTCGTGCATATAAATCTTCTTTTGAATTAAATCTTTCTATGTTCACCACATATCCTCCTTTTCCTAAGGTCTTAAAAATGAATACGCTGACCATATTGATCAATGAGCTCATCATTATTGGTGTTCCCTAAGTTACTGCTAGCAAACACGGGTAAGCTGGCGCCTTGTTCATGCAGAATTTCAATGATTTGAGCGCATAGAGCATTTAGTAGCGCTGCCCCTAATACGGTAGATACAGGTCCATATTGGAACTCATCAACTGTTAAAACCCCATCCCCTAGTGGTACATGCGTATTTAAAACATCATCCACGATATCCTCTAAACGTTGACCTGAGGGATGGCGTGATGGCTGCTGTTGATAGGCCAATGATTGTAGTGATATCGTATGCGCACCTGCTTCTTTTGCGTAAATCGCCATATCAATTGGTACTGGATTGTTGGCAGAGGTTGAAATGATGATACAAACATCTTTGTCATCAAACTGTAGCTCATCCTTATAGGGAGCTAAAAATGCTTGCTTCTTTTCATTTTGTGAAGATTGCCGGGCTCCCTGATGTAGCATTAAGGATTCAATGTGTATCGGTTTGACTGGAACTAAGCCACCAGCCCTGAAATAACATTCTTGTGCTAATAACATGGAATGACCTGAACCAAATAACTGGATAATGCCTCCCTGTACTAGACGTTTAACGATTAACTGAGCTACACGGTTAATTTGTTCACTTTCTTGTTGTGCCACCATTGTTAAATAGCGATTGACTTGTTGAAAATAGGTATTCATCATCTATCACCTTTTCATTTCAAACATTTCTTCCTAATTGTTTGTCTGCACCCTGATCCGGCCAGCTTTAATCGTTTGATGGAGCAGCAAGTGTTCATCTACAATCACTGCATCCGCATCATACCCTTCTGTAAGCTGCCCTTTGTTCGTTAATTTTAATTGCTGGGCAGCATTATAGCTGGACATTTTCACAAGCTCCTCCAATGTACAGTTGGTAATCTGACGCATATTTCGTACTGCTTGATCCATTGTTAAAATACTGCCTGCCAGTGAACCGTTCGATAAATGTGCGCCTGATTCTGTCACATGCACCAATTGACCACCTAAATCATATTCACCGTAGGGCATACCCTTCGCTCGCATCGCATCCGTTATTAAAATAATGCCGTCTGCCCCCTTCAAGCGATAAGCCATTTCCACAGCTCCTTCATGCATATGAATAAAATCAACAATTAGTTCAGCCTTTATGGCATCTACTAGCAAAACACCACCAACCACACCTGGATCACGATGATGGAATGGACGCATTTGATTGTATAAATGAGTCCCCTGTGATGCACCTAATTGAACAGCTTCCTGCATTTGCTCAAATGTAGCGTCGGAATGACCAATTGATACAATAACGCCACTTTCAGAAAGGCTTTGGACAGCTGCCATTCCATTAGGTTCCTCCGGTGCCAGCGTAATTTGTTTAATTTTTTGACCACTTAATGCTTGCCATTTTTTAATGACTTCCATATCTGGCTGGACAATATAATCAAGTGGCTGAGCTCCTGCACGCTGCTTCGATACGAAAGGTCCCTCAATATGCAGACCAAGTACTTCCGCTTCATCTGACTTTGGCTGAAATTGTGCCACATTGACGATGGCCCGTTCGATTTTGTCAAAGCTTTGCGTCATCGTAGTGGCTAAAAAGCTGGTTGTACCCTCTTTTAATAGTGATTGGGCCATGATATGTAACCCTTCATCAGATGCATCCATCGTATCCATTTGGGCAGACCCGTGAATATGCATGTCAATAAATCCTGGCAATAAAAACTTTCCTGAACCCTCTAATTGATCAACGCCCTGCGCGTGAATATGCTGGGCAATCTGAGCAATTTTGCCGTCCTTCATCCACACATCCATCTGTTCATCTCGACCACTCGCATTGACCACTGTGATGTTCCGAATTATTAAACTCAAGAAAAACATCTCCTCTTCTTGAACAAGGGCTGTTGAAAAGGTATCCATTTGCAATATGATTGCCTATGTTCCCTCTGCACACAGCCCCATGACTTGTTACTTTTTCAATGAAATAATATTGGTAGCGCCTGCTCTTTGGAAACTTGATTTTTCTAACGTAATCTCTTGCCCCATTAGGCTAGTGAAAACGACAGGGGTAATAATGGAAGGCACTTGTTCCTTTATTTTTGTGATGTCTGCTTTTAATAATGCCTCTCCACGTTTAATTGTTTGACCATCTGATACAAGCATGTCAAAGCCCTCACCATTCAGTGTTACAGTATCTAAACCGACATGAATTAATAATTCTACACCAGTTTCAGATTTTAAACCGATCGCATGCTTCGTTGGGAAAATCATCACCACTTGACCGTCAAACGGTGCATAAACAGTTCCATCTGTTGGACGAATCCCAAAACCAGGACCCATCAGGCCAGCAGAGAATGCTTCATCCGGTACTTCTGATAACGGTAATAAATCCCCTGTCATTGGCATTTCAAAATCATGGAAAGTTGTTGTTGCGTCACTTTTTACTTCTGCTGTCGCTACAGGCTGTTCCGTCAGCAACTGGACATTAGCAGGTGCTGGGTTGCCTTTTTGCAGACGTTCTTTCATAGCCTCCGCTAAAAACTCAACAGATGTTCCAATAATTACTTGTACATTGGTTTTACTAATACGCATAACACCTCGCGCACCTGTTTGCTTCAATGTTTTCTCATCCACGACACTGGCATCCTGTACGGACATACGTAAACGAGTCGTGCAGTAATCCACTTGCTGAATATTCTCTTTACCACCTAATGCTTCAATTGTGTAGTAGGCACGTACATCAATATCATCGGAAATAGCTGAATTTGATTCCCCATCCTCTTCCTCATCATCTTCACGTCCTGGTGTCTTTAAGTCCAGTTTTTTAATCAAGAAATAAAAGACGACAAAATATATGGCCCCAAAGCCTAAACCTAATGGTAGAAGCATTAATGGTTTATCGGCCAAACCTAAGTTTAGCAAGTAGTCAATTAACCCTGCTGAGAATCCAAAGCCATCACGGAACCCAACCATATAGGCAACTGCAAGGGAAATACCTGTTAATACTGCATGGATACCATAAAGAACAGGTGATAAGAACATGAATGAAAATTCAATCGGCTCCGTCACACCTGTTAAAAAGGCTGTTAAAGCGATAGATACGAACATTCCACCCACAATCGGTCGTTTTTCTTTTTTCGCTGTGAAATACATCGCAAGACAAGCTGCTGGTAAACCGAACATCATTATTGGGAAGAAACCAGCTTGGAAATGTCCAGCTGTTGGATCGCCTGCTAAGAAACGATGGATATCCCCTTTCACAATTTCACCCGCGGCATTCGTAAATTCACCGAAATCAAACCAAATAACCGTATTGATTACATGGTGAAGACCAACTGGTATTAATAGACGGTTGAAGAAACCATACATCCCAACGCCAAGTGATCCTGCACCGATCATCCAATTGCCGACAGCATCAATACCGCCCTGAATTGGTCCCCAAGCAATGGCTAAAATGCTCCCTAAAATCGCCATAGTGATGGACGTGATAATTGGTACAAACCGCCGTCCACCAAAGAATGATAACCATTCTGGAAATTTCACATTATAATATTTGTTATACAGTAAGCCTGCCGTAATACCGGCAATAATACCACCAAACACACCCATATTTAATTCTTCATTAACCGTCCCTAAAACGGCTACTAATACGAGGTGAGCAATCGCACCTGCAAGAGCTGCTCCCCCACTGCTATCATGTGCTAACCCCATCGCAATACCAATCGCAAAAATAATAGGTAAATTGCCTAGTATAGCATTCCCAGAAGCGGCCATAATACTAGCAATGTACTGAATGGCTTCATTCGGCACTGCTCCAAGCATATCCCCAGAACCTAAACGCAAAAGCAAGGCTGCTGCCGGTAATGTCGCGATTGGAAACATAAGTGACTTACCGATTTTTTGTAAGAAAGCAAACATTCTTTATCCCCCTTTGGTATAGTTGTCTAGACCACTTTTATGAAAAAAAAGCGTTTTCATTAAGTTGCTATTATTATAGGCGCAATTTGAAAAAAAATAAATACTTTTTTAATAATTCTTGATGTAAAAAAACCGTACCCTAATAAAGCATTAGGGCACAGTTCTTCTTTAAATTATGCAGTAACGTCTCGTTTCATAAAGGATGTATAACTAATCACTAGGAAAATTACAGCATAAATAGCTAATACAGTTAGCGAGAAAGGCATTGTCATATCTGGAACCATTAACATATCTTTTTCATACTGAGTTAAATCTGCATGTGTTAGCCAAATGTATTTGACAATGTCGTATCTACTTAAGAACATAATGATCATGCCACCTGTAAATGACAGGAACATCGTTAAGCCGATTGCTAATGAGCTCGAACGGAATACTGAACCAACTAAAAAGGCAAATAATGTAGACATAACAAAATCACCGCCAGATAATAGATAATGGTAGGCTAAATCATTCCATACTGCCTTTTCAGCCACCTGACCATTAACAATCTCTAATTCCACACCTGAGCCTACACCAAATAATACTAAACCTACAATTGCACTCACAACTACATTTACAGCAACTAAAAACAAACCGAATAAGAAGGTTGTCAATAATTTAGACGTTAACACCCTCGCACGGGACATAGGACGAGTCAACAGCATTTTAATAGTACCTGTTGAAAATTCGCTGGAGACAATACTTGCGGCAGTAATCACCGTAAATAAAGTGACAAGTGTTAGCATATTGCTTGTAAAGGACATAAAGCTTGCAAGGCTGCTATCTTCTTGACTCGGCGCATCATGGGCTAATCGGTACTCCGAAATAGCAATTCGCTCTTCAAAAAATGCTTTGTCTTCCTCGGATATGTCCTCCTCTGCCAGCATTGCCTTATTATTTTGGATAGACTGCTGCTCTATCTCCTGCCATGTTCCCTCATCTGATGATTTACCCTCATAATATTTCATGATGCCGCCAGGAACTAGAATGACAAGGACAAGCATAGCGACCATTGCCCACGTCCCTTTTTTATGCCATAATTTCATCCATTCATTTTGAATTAGCTTCAGCAATTTGTCCGCCTCCAGTCATTTCTAAGAATTGATCCTCTAATGTTTTCTGATGTGGCTGTACGGCAAATAGTTGCATACCTGCTTGCACAAGCCCTAATGTCAATGCAGGAACATCCTCTTTCTTCAATTCAATTACATAGCCTTGTTTCATTGCCTCAAACTTGTAATCATGTTGTGCCAGATGGGCAGAAACCTGCTCTTGTGGCTGTGCTTCCACATAGTAAAACGACGTGCTTTCATTATGAATTTCACGAATGTCGATTAGCTTCCCATTTTGAATGACGGCCACTCGATCACACATTAGCTCAATTTCAGATAATAAGTGACTGGATACAAAAACCGACACGTTATCTTCTGCCGCAATTTTGCGAAGGTACATACGGAATTCGCGAATACCAGCTGGGTCTAAACCATTCGTTGGTTCATCTAATATTAGAAATTTTGGTCGATGTAATAGCGCCTGAGCAAGCCCTAGTCGTTGACGCATACCAAGAGAATACGTTGCAACCTTTTCATGGATACGATTTTCTAGACCAACCTGTTTAACGACCTCCATGATTCGTTCCTTTGAAACATTTTTATGCATACGTGCAAAATGCAATAAATTTTTATAGCCCGACATAAATTTATACATTTCTGGATTTTCGACAATCACACCAACCTTGCTAATCGCTTCCTCATAATGCTCCTGTAGCGATAGTCCATCAATGATGACCTTGCCCTCTGTTGGATGCATAAGGCCCGTCATCATACGAATCGTTGTTGTTTTCCCTGCCCCATTGGGTCCTAAAAAACCTGTAATTTGTCCTGGATATAAATCAATGTTTAATTGTTGTATTAATTGCTTTCCACGAATGGTTTTCGATAGATTTTGCAATTGAACAATTGGTTCTGTCATATTTATTCACCCTTTCTTTTTAGTTACGCCTGAGCCTTTATCGTTAAAAGTGTTGGCGATCGTTATCATTGGAAGAATGACCATAAAAACCTTTCATCCATTGAACCGCATCTTTATTGGTCACATCACGCAATGTCTCTACGTCTTCATAAGCTGTGATAGAGCCAGCTTTTAATAAAATAATTTGATCTAAAATAGGTTCAACCTCATATAATTCATGCGTAGACAGCAAAATCGTTTGATTTTCAATGTCCGTAAATTGAATTAAACCTTTAATGAGCTGCTCTCGCACAATGGGGTCTAGCCCAGCAAATGGTTCATCCATTAAATAATAAGGAACTTCTCGGCCCAGTGTAGCAGCCATTTTCATACGTCCACGATTCCCTTTTGATAATTGACGTAGCTTCTTATTTTTATCCACCTGTAAAAATTCAGCTACTATACATGCCTTATCATAGGAAAAGTCTTCAAATTGAGAAGCGTAGTGCTGAAAGAGCTGTTCCCCCGTATAATAATCAAAAAACAAATCAGTATCTGGTAAATAAGCAATTTGATCCGCACTTCGTCGAGTAATTGGTTGACCATTCAATACCACTTCACCAGTTGAGGAGCGTAATAAGCCAGCTAAAACTTTGAGAAGTGTAGATTTACCACTACCATTTTCCCCAACGAGCCCAATGATCTGTCCAATAGGAAAGGAAAAGGATAAATCCTGTAAAATGGGCTTATTCTTATACTGAAAAGACACATTTAATAGCTGTAACATTCCTTCACCTCATGCTTTATTTTTTAATACAACGAGCATTTCTTCTTTGGAAAATCCCAACGCCTCGATAGATGTTAAAAAACTTTCGGCTAACTTATTTTTCATATCATCTCGTAATCCTTCGATGCGTTCCTCATTAGTCGTAATAAAAGTACCCTGTCCTCGTTTGGTTTCCGTTATATTCATTGCCTCTAACTCCTTATAGACTCGTTGCACCGTATTAACATTGACACCCGTTTCGACTGCATATTCCCTTACAGAGGGCAGTCGATCTCCAAGCAATATCTGCCCCTTTAAAATGTCCCCGCATATCCGATCGACAAGCTGACTATAAATTGGTTTATCACGTGAAAAATCCATCGTCATCGTAATACCACCTTTTCAAGCCACTTGGATGCCGTTAAAAAAAGCAGTACGATGAGTAAAATAGAAGCTACTTCTTCAACAACATAAATAGAGCCCAGCCTCCATTCCATCGTTGTCGTTGCTTTTACTTTGGGTAAAAACGGTTCTAATTTGCTTAACGAAATGGCGCCACGGTGGAAAACCGTGTCATAAAACTGACTCTCCGTTATTCGTACCCAAGCCGATGTGGTAAGTCCAAAAGCAACCATCGTCAATACAATGGAAAAACGCCCAATCACATGCTTCAATTGCAAGTAAAAAGCTAAAAAGAACAACAGTAAAACAAATAACATAAATTGGAAAATAGTTAACGCAATCACAATTCCTATTAAAACGAATACGATTTGTCCAATATTTGCGATAAACTCTTCTTTTATATTAAAGATGGCAATACCCACAAAGAGCGTATTAAAAAGCGCATAGCCTATGAGCGAACAGACCATCTTGGCTCCTACTAGCTTTGTGATGGAACTAGTGGAATGGAGCCAGCTTTCCTTAGCTTTAATATCCAAACGCATACTCGCTAAAAATTGTAAAACAGAATAAAATCCACCTACAAAAAGGACAAGAAGCGTAAAGGCAAATGCTAGCTGATTTTCTTTAGGGAAGAGATCAACAAATTGATGTAATCCATAGGGAACGATCCAAGAAAACATAATTCCCGCAAATATCCCCATTAAAAACCATGAGCGGTAAAGTACCCATTCTTTTTTTAAAAGTCCTACAAAACTTTTCATGCTCAACACCTCGTGTCATAGTGTACTAGTCAGATATTACACTATGACTTCTTTATTTTCAAGTACCAAATACAAGAAAAAGGAAATGAGAGCCTCGTTTGATTAAAATGAAACATTTAACTTGTATAGCATGAGCTCTCTTCAGCTATCAATAAAGTCTAAAACAGAATACATTGCGAGGACACAAAGACAACAAAAGGCGGAACCAAAATGGAAAAAATGGTGCTATTTTACTACTATATTGAGTTTACAAATAGAGGGGGCATTCAAGGGCAAAAATTCCGACTCGGTATTGAAGGAGATGACATATCCGAAGTTAGCCCAATATATTGTAGAGGATATGAGATTGCTAATGGTTGGTAGAGTAAGCATTCTTAACAAGAAAATGATGAATGAAAAACTTAAAAGACAAACCAAAAAGGAGAAATTAGGACGTACAGATTAGTCCGAAGAGTGCTATTGATTCCACTATCATGAAGTAAAAAAAAGAAGAGCCCTTTTTAGGACTCTTCTCAGACTGTAGACAAACTCAAAAAATTTGAGAGTTTGCCTACAGTCTTTTTTCTTTTACAATGAAATAAAGTAAAGTCGTTGATTTCCACTACCGGCGGACGCTTTCCGCGGGCGGGGTCGAGCTGCTTCCCTCGCCTCGCTCAGTCCAGGATCTCGACTTTCCCGCTTTTCCCGCAGGAGTCGCCGCCCTTCGTTCCCATCAACTTCTACATAAAGTACTTACTTTATCTACATAGGGTGTTAAAAAGTAAACGATGATGACGAAGAACAATCCAATGAACGAGAACAATTAGAAATGTTAACGATTGATCCATTAGTTCCCAACGATTATTTAGTGCGAAAACTAGGGGCTGCTATTGATTTTTCATTTATCTATCCTTTAGTCGAACAGCTCTATTCACCTAATGGGCGTCCTAGATTGATCCTGTTGTTCTCTTTAAAATGACGTTTATTCAGTACGTTTTTGGTATTCGGTCTATGCAGGCGATGCTTACTTTTGCTGCCATGAATTTAAAGAAACTAGCTACTTGGACGTGGCAGACAGCTTAAGAGAGCATCTATGCTCGAAGAGTATGTTGGATACAGCAATGATTTACCAAATATTGAAAATGAAAGAGAAAGAAAAATGACAAAAGCCATCGAGAATACATTTCTCGATGACTTTTGTCTACAGTCTGAGAAGAGCCCTTTTTACGACTCTTCTTTTCATCGCTACACCATTTTGCCTACTACTTTTACTTTTAATCTTGTTGCGTTTTCTGGATGATACGCTAATGGTGTTTCTTCCACTTCAACCAATTCGATTGTTTCCGCAAGGGCACCTGCTAATACAGCTTGTTTTACTGCTTTATTTTGTGCATCCTCTAAAGATTCCTCCCGAGGTTCTTTAGAATAAATATAAATTTGCTCGTATTGCCCACTAATTTGTGCAATGGATGCTCCAATCGCATTTGCCACACCGCCAAACTCTGATTTAACAATAGTAGAAACACCTTGAATTTTTTTTGGCACAATAATACTACCACCGCCCACTAAAACAAGCGATACATCCTCTGATGATGTTTTCATTTTATCAATGGCTTGTTCTAGTAATGAAGAAATTTCTTCTTGAACGGCTTTAGCGAATGCTTCATCAATATGTGCCACTAAATTTCGATCTCCTACTTCTGCAAGACCTAAACGGACGGCAATATCTGTGGTTGTCATAGTTGACCCACCAAATACTAATGCCTCTTCACTAATTTTATAACCGACACTATCGGGGCCAACGGTAATTTTATTTTCCTTCACTCGAACGATACTACCACCACCTAGCCCGACTGAAATAATGTCAGGCATTCTAAAGTTGGTGCGGATGTCCCCTACCTCCACTGCGACTGAAGATTCTCGGGGGAATCCATCTTGTAACACGCCAATATCCGAAGTCGTACCACCTACATCTAATACCATTGTATTTTGAATTTGTGATAAATACGAAGCCCCTCTTATACTATTAGTAGGCCCACAAGCAATCGTCAAGATTGGGAATTGCTTTGCATAGTCGATGGACATTAATGTTCCGTCATTCTGACATAGGTACACGTCTACATTGAAAATACCCTCCGCTTGAAGTGCCTGAATAAAGCCCTGTGTTGTCGTCTCAATGACCTTGCATAAAGCGGCATTTAAAATCGTTGCATTTTCACGTTCAATTAAGCCTACAGAGCCAATTAGTGATGAGCAAGAAACCGGGAAATCTTCCCCATAGATCGCTCGAATCCAGTCACGAACCTGCAATTCTTGATCATTTTTAATAGATGAAAAGACACCTACAATGGCAATTGATTCTACCTGGTCACGCCACTCTTCTAAGAGCTTTGTAATCTCTGCGTGATTAAGCGCACTCAATAGCTGGCCATCGTATTCATAGCCTCCATGTGCGATTGCATAATTCCCTGATAATTTATCAATCATATCGGAAGGCCAAGCTGTATAAGGTAGCACCGAGGCTGTAGCTGGATAACCTAGTCGAATAACACCAACCCTTGCTAGCTTTTTACGCTCAACAATGGCATTGGTACATTGTGTTGTCCCTAGCATGGCATGTGTAATTTTCGTTTTATCAATGTTTGCACCTTGTAATAATTGCTGCAATGATTGTTCAATACCTGATTTAATATCTAAACTTGTCGGTGACTTCACACTATAAATTAGCTGACTATTATAATCTAAAAGAATAGCATCTGTATTGGTTCCACCTACGTCAATTCCAATTTTATACATGTTCAGCTACCCCCTTTTTCACCAATTCTTCAATTGGCACGAAATCATAATTATAGCCAAAGTATTTTGGTCCTGCAGTTTCTATCCCTTTTGCTGTGCGCCATTTTTCATGTGATGGTAAACCAATTACGCGCACACGTTTGCCATATTTTAAACTTTCTGTCGTCACAGGCAACAAGGTTTCAAAATCGACTAAACAAATCAGATCTGGTGTCATCGCAACAACTTGATCGTTCTTTTCTGCCAGTAAATTTTCATTTTGGAAATGAACCTTCATCTGACCCTCTTTATAGCCATCAATTCCTTCTAGAAGCATTTTCCCTAAGTTAAAGCCACCCTTCGTTTCGCGAATTACATCGACAATTTTCCCTTGAAATAGCTCGTACCCTGCAATGAGCTTTAAAAGGCTTGCAAGCTTATCGTTCACCTCTTGATCTTTAGAGGCAATAATTTCACCGATTTTTTCAGAAAGTGTCACAATATGATGCACACCACTTTTCTTTAGTTGAGCACCAGTTGTTGGATACAGGCTCACCAAAGAGCTAGCGCCCATTTCAACAGTAGCGGCGCGGGCGATACGCTCTGTCCATTTATTATCAATCGTTTCAAAAATGCCGATATTGCCTTTTTCATCTGTGATGGCCATAGGCGTTGCGGAAATACCATCTAAGTTAAACGTCACCATTTGCAGCTCTGGGAATGCCCGCCCCATACCATCGCAATCAATCAAAGGTAAACCTAGCTGTGCAGCCACCACAATTGGAATCATTGAATTGACCCCACCCGCTTCCATCGGGTATGTACCGGCAATTTTATCTTTCCCTAAATACTGCGCAAGCTTTTGGAAAACTTTTACAAACTCATCACCACGAGGAAATTTCTCGACTAAAACTGATGGTGCTCCCATCATAGCTGCGGGAATGAAAAAATCCTCATCTTCAATTTCCTCCACGGAATACAGCCTAACAGGACCATTTTTTTCAATGGCAGAAAGCGCCATTAATTTCCCAATATACGGATCTCCGCCACCACCTGTTCCTAAAAATGCTGCACCTATAGCTATATGTTCAATAGCCGCTTGATCTAAATATCTCATCTATGTTCCTCCAATATGGCAGTTTTTTGTACGGATACACGATACCCAATATAATAAATAAGAAATGAAATAATAATGCCGATCATCGGTTGATTAGGTAATGTCGGCAATCCAGGAACGAAAGAGAATACAACGGGCATACAGGCAATCACTGCCCCTACTAGCCAAGAAAACACCCCTAAGCGATTAACGCCTTCTACCTCAGCCCAGCTATCTTTATGTCCTTTATGGATAACCCAATAAGAAGCAATCATGACACCTGCAACAGGTGGAATCATCGCGGATAGAATGGACATAATCGGTGTGAAGTAATTTAAAATCCCTACGACTGCTAAAATCGTACCGATTGTCCCAGCAACAAAAATCGCCATTCTCTCTTTGTTTTTTGCTACGTCAAATACATTAATTAAGGCAATACCGCCTGAAATTGCATTGACCAAATTGGTTTTCCAAGTGGCTAAAATTAAGCCAACCCCGCCGATAAATGGTGTAGCAATATGCAAAAAGACTGCGGTAATGTCACTTGTTTGATAAGCAATTGTTAAAATAGCTCCTACGCCAATCATTAACACTCCAGCAGGAATAATTCCTAACGTAGCGGCCTTGAAAACATCCGAACGTTTTTTGGAATATTGCGAATAATCACCCGCTATGACTGCCCCTAATGCGAATGAACCAATGGTCACTGCTAAACCATCCATAAAACTCATATTTCCTTGTGGCTCATAAGCACGAATGAACTCAAGCTGCTCCCCTGTTAATGTTTGGACTAAACCATATACACAAATAATGACTAATAATGGGACAGCAATATAGCTTAATATACGTAATACCTTCATGCCATATATAGCAGAGACCACCATGACCATACCACTTATGAACGATGCTAGAGGAACCGATATATTCAAGTGATAGATGGCTAGCAAATTCGCTAAGGCAACCCCACAAACATTAGCCTGAATACCAAACCACCCTAAGCAAGCAATTGCTAGGATAATAGATAAAATCGTACGAGAGCCTTTTTTCCCAAACACTTGCCCAGCGACATGGACAGTCGGCCTACCTAAATCACTACTTTGCATTCCTTGTAATACCATAATGAAGACGACGATTGCGTAGCCTACAAATGCTACAGCCAGTGCCTTCGATAAGCTCATACTTGTAATGAGTGTATTTCCTACCAATAAACTAGGAATACATATCATGGCACCACCCCAAATAATCCCTAAGCTATACCATGATTGAACATTGTTGTCATTTCTCAAGCGACTCCCTCCTTATACTTAGTTGATGGATGAATGTTTTTAATTATAAAGAAAGCATAGAAGGGAGTCTTTTGCCTAAATAAAAAAAATAATCTGAAATTTTGTTCAAAATAACAAAATTTCAGATTATTTTAATCATTAATTAATCGATAGAGCATGCAAGCCATATACACATCATAAAATTCGGCGTAAATAGTTACATCTGTGCCAATCAGCTCGCTAATTTTTTTGATACGATATTTCACCGTATTTTTATGAATATAAAGTAGTTCCGCACAGCGCTCCATACTTGCATTTGCATCTAATAAAAAGGTAATCAATGTCTGTAATGTATCATGATCATGTAAGATGGGTTCAATGACCGATAAATATTCCTCAATCATTTCTTCCCCTTGCTTACTTACAGCAATAGCTCGTTTCATGGAACGAACCTCAGCTGCCGTAAATAATTTTCGCATGGGGTATATCGTGTGGGCTTTATCCCCTACCTGATTGACTAACTGATACATCTGACGAACGGCCTTCGTGTTTTTCATTTTGGGTGCATAGACGATTTCTACGATTTGTCCAGCATAATTGGTAGTTTCATTAAATTCGACAGTAATTTCAAACTCATGGTGCTTGTACAAGCAATTTCCGAGTAGCACAATCATACAGTGGTCAATACATTGAATGACTCTTGTTTGATAATATTTAGACAACTGCTCTTCTAGCTCATCTCGAACCTTTTTTTCATCCGCTAAATCATGCATATATACTAACCACATCATTTGAATAGCAGAAACATCAATATGCAGGAGATTGGCTAATCTTCTCATTTTTTCACTTTCATCATTGATGATTGCTTTGACCAGGGCATATTCGCTGACCTCATCATGCTTGTCTCCCCATAAATTAATGGCGACTTGGACAACCTCACTCACCTTTTCAATTGTCTTGGCAGGTAAATCGGTATTTTCCTTTATAAGGAATAAAAAGAGAGGCTCCCCATTTTTTTGATGCACTCTTTTATAGTCAATCACACATGAGATGTCACTTTGTTTTAACTCAAATTTACCTGTTTCACGAAAAACTTGTGATTGTGAGCATTCATGGATAGCGTAGACCACATCTAATGATGAATTTCTTGGCCACATGACTTGATTGATAATATCCAAATGACTATTGGTTAGCAGAATATTGGCTTTCAAGCGATCTGATAGCATTTTCAATGTAATTTCCACACTTCTTAAATGCTCAGGCAATAAGGATACCTTCTCTAAGGTTTCTTTAACGAAATGGTCATTAACACCCTGATTACTAACAATCGCTTCCATAACTTCATAAATAACTTCATTATAACGGAGAGAATAATCATTTTTGGGCATACAGATAATTATAAACCCTTGAGATTCGGCTAAGGCAAGCACTTCCTCTGGTATATGTGGCAACACAATACCCACATAATATAAGATAAGGCCCAGCTCTCCTAAATCGTGTAAATGCTGAATTGTCTCACATTGCTGTTCCACACTATCTCGAATGGAATAAAAGGAGCTAATCACCAGCTCTTCTGCATACCATTCCTCTTGCACACGATTAATAATTTTCGAATAAAAATCAACATTCGATACTTCTAAAACAGATAAAGAAGAGACCGTGCGATGCAGATTATCTCGACCTGTTAAAACCTCTGCCCCGCGAAAGGAAGGCAATTGCAATAAATCTTTCACCGTTACCCCATGTTCAACCACCACTACTTTTCTAAATTTTCTATACAACGTCTTGTGAAGAAGAATAACATAATCACACCTGTCTTTCAAAATATGGTTATCTGCATATTTCATAACCTAATATGCCCGTGCTAAAATAATAGCAAAGTTCATGAGGGAAGAGAGGGAAAAAAAGGATGTCTAATCGAACAATTAGAGACACATCGTTTGGCATGACAATTCGAGAAAGCTTACAGGCAGATTGCCCAAGCTGCTTTGGATTATGTTGTACAGCATTAAATATAGTCGCTTCCAGTGATTTTGCCATGCATAAACCAGCAGGCAAGCCATGCTCCAATTTAACAGAGGACTATAGCTGTCAAATTCATAGCAAGCTAAGGATGAGCGGCTATAAAGGCTGTACTGTATTTGATTGCTTAGGTGCCGGTCAGCACGTTTCCCAAGTGACATTTAAAGGGCAAGATTGGCGCCAATCACGAGAACTTGCTGACAAAATGTTTCAAGTGTTTCCAATTATGGAGCAGCTATATGAAATGATTGCTTATGTAGCGGAAGCTCTATCCTATCAAATTGACAGTATGCTCCATGAACAGCTCCTCGTTCAATTAGAACAGCTACAGCAGGCAGCGGAACTTGACGCTAATGGTTTATTGGCACTGGACATGATGGCTATTCGTATGCCAGTAAATGCTCTTCTTTTAAAAACTAGCGAACAAATGCGACAACATCTTGTAAAGGGGAAAGCTTCTCTCAAATTGAATCAGCGCGGCGTTGATTGGATAGGTAAAAATTTTCAGGGTAAAGATTTGCGAGCTACTGATTTAAGAGGTGGCTATTTAATTGCTGCCAATTTACAAGGAGCCAATTTACAAGGGGTAGATTTCATTGGGGCCGATCTGCGTGATACCAATTTACGTGGTGCTGATCTATCGACAAGTTTATTTTTAACACAAATGCAAATCAACGCCGCACAGGGTGATAACACTACCAAACTACCTTCTTATATTAAACGTCCAGCACACTGGCAGTAAAAAAGGATGCCTCCATCGAGACATCCCTTAAGGCCATAAGCGTTTGTGAAAGACGTTCAGGCTTGCTTCTTTTTATAAATGATGGTTGCCACGATTAAAATTAATAATATGGCTTGGCCAATCATTGTTTCCACGGTTGGATAGAAACCTATCATGCTTATGACAGGTAAGCCATCGACAATTGTTGTAGAAATCTTATTAGTCAGCTGTAATGTATGCAGACTGACACCGATAATCTTAAAGGCTAATACATAAATGAGCCATGTTGCTACGGCAAAGAATTTATGAATAGGAATTTTCCCACTTGCCTTAAACAACACAATGGCAAGCAAGGCAAGGATAATGAGTGCAACTACAATCCCAAGGATAAACTGAGAAGTCGCCATTTTCGGTGCAATACCCGCGTAAAAAACAAGCGTTTCTGCCCCTTCTCGGAAAACAGATAAGAAGCTAATCGCTGCCATGGCAAAAATAGAGCCACTGGAAATAGCATTGCCCATTTGCTTCGAAATATAGCGATTCCAACTGACCACACTTGATTTACTATGCAGCCATATACCTACACCAATCATCATCGCAGCGGCCAGTAAGCCTACATAGCCTTCCATTAATTCACGATTCGTATCAATTGTAGCCGAGTTTAAAATTGTTGACATAAGAACTGCGGCAACGGCTGATAACAAAA
The DNA here is from genome assembly GCF_057773605.1 of Lysinibacillus sp. F12. Lineage (NCBI taxonomy): Bacteria > Bacillati > Bacillota > Bacilli > Caryophanales > Bacillaceae > Lysinibacillus > Lysinibacillus sp. F12. Next base: position 180,691 of record NZ_JBYMLP010000003.1, on the reverse strand, counting down.
CACCCACAAATGCTCCAATATAAATCCATTTCCGCATTTTCTTTTGCCCTGACTTATTAAGAAACGATACAAGAGCTAATATAATGAGTAAAGCCTCTAGCCCTTCTCGTAATAAAATTAACGCTGCATCCCAAAGCGTATAATCCGAATCTCCTTGAATCAATTCGATTTCTGTACGGAATGTATTTAATTTTTTTGTAATTGCTTCTTGATCGACAGAGGATTTTAATAAATCACTTGCGATAATAGGCATATCACTTTCAATTTTAGTATAAAGACTACCATTACGAGTTGAGATTTCTATTTCAACACGTGGCCAAATCATGATAAATTCTCGAACCTTATTAGAGGCTGCCTTATAATCACCGTCATCTACAAAGTCCATCGCCTCATCAATATAAGCAATTAATGTAGCTAATGAATAGTCACCTTCTACCGCTTCTGCTGTTTCTTTACCCGCTACAAAATCTGTAATCGTTTGTTGTAAATCTGCAAATTGAGTTTTCATTAACGCGATATCAGGCTCTTCAGCAGAAATAGAGATTCGTAGAAATGCCATCTGTGTTTCGATTTGTCCATACATGGCAATACTTTGCTCACGTACGGGGCGCTCACTTTTGTTCCACTTGAGATTAAAATCCTTATAAGCTTCGTCAATTGCCTGAGCATCCTCACTAGCTAAAGCTTTTTCAAAGTCTGCCAAAATCGGCTTCATCTTTTGCCCAAACTCCGCTCGCTGTGCAGCCTCATCTACTGGATTTTCCAGTTTTTCTAGGGCTCGTAAAGCATTCGACAGGGCAGACAGCGCCTCTAATCGGTCATCCTTTGATGTGGCCTCTGTTGCTTGGGCAAGGATGTCATCAACCTTAGCTTTCGCCTCTTTTTGTTCTGAAGAAACCTTAGCCCAATCTGTGGCAAACTGTTCAAGAGCCTGTTTAGCCTCTGTCTCTTTATCCTGCTTTGTATTCATTAATGCATCACTAATTGCAATATATAAATGACTATAGGATTGCGCAGCTTGCACAGGTAAAGCTAAAGTCAGAAATAAAGCAATAACGATACTACAGCGCGTTAAAAAGTGCTTCACCTAAATAACTCCCCTTTTGTACACCAGGGAAGCAAGCAAACACTGCACTGCCTCGATGGGTAATATACTCATTCATTTTATCCATACGTCCCAAGCTATTTTGAATCGTTGTAAATTGGGCAGGGTCCTTTTGAAATGAAATAAAGATAAGCCCTGCATCATGAGTGCCTGTATTCGACATCACACCAGATGCATAGGAATACGATCTCCGCAAAATACGAGCTCCTGCTTTACGGGCCAAATGAACATGTGATGTATCAGGCATAATATAATTCCCTTTATCATCCTTCGCCTCTACATCAAAATCATCAAATTCCTTAGTTTTACCCATCGGTGCCCCACTATCACGGTAACGACCAAATGTAGCTTCTTGATCTTTTAAAGATGTACGATCCCATGTTTCAAGATGCATTTGAACTTTACGTGCAACTAAATAAGAGCCGCCTTTTAGCCAACCTTTATCCACCCAAACAACTTTTTTTAAATCCTTTTCATCTGTAATGGATGGATTCACTGTGCCGTCCTTGAATGCAAAAAGATTTCGGGGGGTCCCACCACCTGCTGGGAACGAGTTAAAGCCTGACTGTGACCATTTAATCTCCACTTTCCCAGATGCTGCACGCACTAAATTACGGACCGCATGGAATGCCACCTGTGGATCATCTGCACAGGCCTGAATACACAAATCACCACCTGTATATTCTTTCTGTAGCTGATCTTTTGGGAAATGTGGTAAATCCTTTAACTCCGCTGGCTTTAAATGCTGCATACCAAGCTTATCGAATAAGGAAGCACCCACACCAATAGTAATTGATAAATTGGCAGCATCTAAGCCCTCTGCCTCACCGGTATCACCAGTCGGTACTCTCGTATTCGATGAAATATCAGCCATTAATTCACCATTCATTAAACGCACAACAAGAGGTGTCCATTGCTGGAATAACTCTTGCAGTTCCTTCTTCGATGTCACTAACACATTTAAAGAAGCAAAATAAATATTCGTTTGTACAGGTGTTACAATACCTGACTGATGGGTGCCGTAGAAATTGACCTTATTGCTTGCCGTAGTACTGTCAGCCACAGGCTCAAAAACATCATAGCCCATTGCTTTCATTACACCACCTAAACCAGAGGCACCAATGGCAACACCTGCCACCCCAATGCCTGTCAGTTTCAACATATCACGTCTAGAGATTTTTTTATTCATCCATTTTTCTTCATTTGATGCTGTCATTTATGTTCACTCCAAAATGATTCCCATTTGACTTAATGGTTCTCCAAGCTGATTCACCGCTGCCGCAAGCGCTTTTGTGTTGTCCTCTGTTAATTCCTCGTAGGAAATATAACCACCATCGGCAGTGGCATGCTGTGCTAATAAATCGTCCACCGCTTTGAATTTTTCATCAAGCGCTGTGACTAATTTTGAATCTTTCGCTTCTAATTTTGAACGTAAAATTTCAAAGATTTTTTCAGCACCTTCAATGTTCGCTTTAAAATCATACAGGTCTGTATGGGAGTAAATTTCTTCCTCACCTGTAATTTTAGATGTTGACACTTCATTTAATAAATCAACTGCACCCGTTATCATTAAATCAGGAGTCACTTCAACTGTTTGTACGAGGGCATGTAATTCCTTCGCATCTGCCAGAAGCTGATCAGCCACTACCTCATAGCCCTTTGTTGTATTTTCTTCCCAAAGCGCATACTCAAGCTTATGATAGCCTGACCATTCTTCTTCACCTTTTCCTTCTTCCTGTATATCAGCTAAACGACCATCAATACGTGGATCTAGGTCGCCAAAGCTTTCTGCAATGGGTTCAGAACGCTCAAAATACATACGTGCTGGTGCATACGCAGCTTTTGCTCCTTCAATATCTCCAGCCTTAACAAGATTGACAAATTTCTCTGTTTCTAGTAAAAATTGATCCATTTGCTCTAATGCAAATTGTTGATAGGCTGCTAGTTCAGAAGATAAATCAACCTCTTGTGCAGCTTTATCTGATTGCTCTGTTTCTGGCTTATCTTCTTTTTTTGTATCTTCTGTATTACCACAGCCTGCCATTAGAATGCCTCCTGCTACTAATACAGACAATAATGATTTGTTTTTCATACTTCGTACCTACTCCCGATTTTGTTTTATATTGTGATGATAATGATTATCATCCTCTAATGCAAGATAATTTTTTTTAAAAAGAAAAAAACGTCATTTTTAAGTTGTTTTTTATAAACAACTAGAAAAAAGACGTTTTTTCCACAATATAATGATTCTAATCTACAAAATTTTTACTTGTTTCATTTTTTCATATTTACCATGTAAGAAATAATAAAGCACAATGGATAATAAAATGACAAAGACCATCGCAAAGAATATGGCACTGTAGCCCGCTGAAGGCACAAATAATCCTAAGAAATAAGGCCCGACACCCAATCCTAAATCATAAAAAATAAAGTAAGTAGATGTCGCAAGTCCTAAACGTTCATTCGGCGTTACCTTAATAGCAACAGCCTGTGCAACAGAGTTGAAGTTACCATAGCCAATACCTATACATGCTGCAGCAATTAAAAAAGCAATGGTTGTTGACGCTGAACTAAATGCATACATACCAATAGCAAAAATCACCAAACATGGATAAATAATAATATTAGCACCTCGTGTATCTAGTAATTTCCCAGTAAATGGGCGTGTAGCTAAAATGACAATAGCATAGATGATGAAAAAGTAACTGCCTGCTGATACTAAATCAAGCTCCTTCGCATAAAACGTCATAAAGGACATAACACCCGAATACGCAAAACCAATTACCAGTGCAACAAAGGCAATCGGTACAGCACGCAATTCAATGAAATTCGTCATCTTAAAGCCAGCCTTCACAGCTGCATCCACTGTCTTCTTCGGCGCATCTGGGACTGTTACGATAAAATACATGAAAAAGCAGATAATAGCTAAAACGGAATCAACAGCAAAAATCATGCGATAATCCTCAAATAGCTGTGTTAATAAAATACCGACAAAAGGTCCAATAGCTGTAGCCAAAATCGCACTTAAGCTATAATAACCAATCCCTTCCCCGCGTCGCTCAGGTGGTAAAATCTGTGCAATAATCGTCCCCGTCGCTGTACTCGCTACTCCAAGGGCAATCCCTTGTATTAAACGATTCAGCATAAGTAACGGTAAATTTCCTGCTATAAAATAGGACATCGTTGACAACATAAATAAAAGTAATCCGCAGAATAATGTTTTCTTGCTTCCCCAATCCCCAATAATACGGCCCGTTCCAAGACGCCCTAATAATGTTCCAATAATAAAAATACTCGATACAAGACCGGCTGTACTTGTAGACGCATTAAAATGTTCCACTGCATAAGCAGCAATCGTAACCATTAATAAATAAAAGATTAACGTAATGGTAAAATTTATGAGAGAGACAATTAAAAAGTCCTTTGTCCATAGTTTCTTTCTTGCTGTTACTTCCACGTTACTCGCTCTCCTATTGATTAATATTCATACAAATTCTTTCAAAAACCTGTGTCGCAATTTCAATATCTCGCTGAGGTACACCTGCCAGTGCATGCTCAAAAAATGGCTTCAAGTGAGCTTTAATCTCCTGCACAAGCTCCTCCCCATACGACGATAAATACACAAGCTTTTCTCGCTTATCCTTACCCACCATCGTTTCCACATAGCCTAGCTCCACAAGCTTATGTACAAGCTTCGTCACACTCGGCTTCTCAATAGACATAAAATTCGCGATATCAACAAAGGAATGCGGACCCTTATCCTTTAATAAACGAAGAACTGCCCACTGTGAGCTATATAACTGATACGGTTCAAGTTGCACATTTAGCTTATTAATAAAAGGCCTATACATTAAACGATACTGATTAAAAAACTCCTGCTCAATTGTCACGAGATCACTTCTTCCTTTTATATTAGTTAGCCTAGCTAACTATAAACCTAAAATCTCTATTTGTCTAGTCGGGATATCACATCTATAAAATAAGGGTAATTTGGGTGCATTTGTTATTTTTATATAGCACTTGATTAAGTGGTGAATTTCTTTGGAAGGAGAAGGAGAAATAATGAAAAAGGGTATAATTTCAGGCATGGTATTTATGTCAATTTTATTAGTCGGCTGTAATGGAGAAGAGAAAGGTGGACAAGGAGTAGAAAGCGAGCAGGAGTATCCGTCACTTCTTGCGATTCCCTTATTTTCGCCTCTCCACCCGCGCCTTCCTCATGCGTATCCATCACTTTTCACTCTCTATCCGTCACTTTTTCCGTTCTATCCGTCACTTTCCTCCCTCTATCCGTCACTCTTTGCGATTCCCTTATTTTCGCCTCTCCACCCGCGCCTTCTTCATGCGTATCCATCACTTTTCACTCTCTATCCGTCACTTTTCCTTTTCTATCCGTCACTTTCCTCTCTCTATCCGTCACTCTTTGCGACTCCCTCATTTTCGCCTCCCCACCCGCGCCTTCTTCATGCGTATCCATCACTTTTCACTCTCTATCCGTCACTCTTTGCGACTCCCTCATTTTCGCCTCCCCACCCGCGCCTTCTTCATGCGTATCCATCACTTTTCACTCTCTATCCGTCACTTTTTCCGTTCTATCCGTCACTTTCCTCTCTCTATCCGTCACTCTTTGCGATTCCCTCATTTTCGCCTCTCCACCCGCGCCTTCTTCATGCGCATCCATCACTTTTCGCTCTCTATCCGTCACTTTTCCTTTTCTATCCGTCACTTTCCTCACTCTATCCGTCACTCTTTGCGACTCCCTCATTTTCGCCTCCCCACCCGCGCCTTCTTCATGCGTATCCATCACTTTTCACTCTCTATCCGTCACTTTTTCCGTTTTATCCGTCACTTTCCTCCCTCTATCCGTCACTCTTTGCGATTCCCTCATTTTCGCCTCTCTACCCGCGCCTTCTTCATGCGTATCCATCACTTTTCACTCTCTATCCGTCACTTTTCCTTTTCTATCCGTCACTTTCCTCCCTCTATCCGTCACTTCTTTCCCTCTATCCGTCACTCTTTGCGATTCCCTCACTCTATCCGTCACTCTTGATGTTCCGCTCACTTTGCCTCACTATCTCCCCACAAAAAAACTACAACTCAGTCTGGCTGAATTGTAGTTCGTTTCTATTCCATGATCCAATACTGTCTATGTTTCTTTATTCCGTCTGCTTTTAATGGGAGCTGCTGTAGTAGCTTGTAGGCGACGTTTGGGGAATCGATGGCAAAGAATTCGCGGAAGCTTTTATTGGTGAGCTTTGGACCTACTAATAATCGATAATCTTCGAGGGCTTTTTTCAATGCATCCTGGTCGACCCATTTACAGCGAGGGCAATGCCATTTTTTATAATGGTAGTTCATTGGCTGACCATTCGCACAATGGGGACATAGAACCCCCTTTACCATCTCCTCAAGAGGTACCTTCACCTCTCTTTTTATTGTGCTATGCAGGGACATGAGGTGCATAGCAAATCGAAAGAGGTTTTCATTCTCTACTGGTTGATGCAGGTCGAACCATTTTTGTAAATGTGTACGTAATCCGGTTACATGAAATATTGGCTGTCCATGAAAACCTTCTGATAAAATTCCATTTTTTGTTGCAAGCACGACTGCATGCAAAACAGGCAATTGAAATTTTTCTTGATGTAACAGTTTTTTCATCCATCCTACATGTCGTTCAAGTTGAAGAAATGGATCAGTCATTCCCTCTACCTTGCCTTCTGAGGTCATCCGTGTCAATTGTGCAAAGGAGGTATCATATGAGAGAACGCCTGTTATATTTTTGATTTCTACAATCAGTAAAAAGTGTGGACATAGAAAAATGGTGTCCATTTGGTGAGTAGAACCGAAGTTATTCATCGTTTGAAAATCATGGAGAAAATAATAGGGGGTAGGAAGGTCTATCTCAAGCCACTCTGCATCTACACGCTGTTCGCCTGCGTGTCCAGCCTTTAAACGTCTTAAGTTTTCATCATAATTCGAGTACTCCTGGTGAGAGTTTGAGAGTCTTCGAACAATGGCTTCTAGTGTCTTCTGTGTTTCCGATATTCGACGTGCTAATAGAATCATTTATTCACCTCCTGTCTTGATTATATAAAAAAAGAACCTCAACAAATGAGGTTCCTAAAAACTTGCCATATACATTTAGTAAAATAAATCTTTCTTTCATTTCAGTAGTTCAAAAGCCTTTGCTTTCGAGCATCCATTTACTCGTGCTATCACTTTTCTATACACTTTTCCGTAATAAATATAAAAAGTAAGGTGCGCCAATAAAGGCCACAATAATTCCCGCTGGCACTGTTGCAGTAGCAATGGCAACGCGGCCAATCGTATCGGACAGCATTAATAAACTTGCGCCAATGCATAAAGTCAATGGTAAAAAGAATTGGTAGCGTGGTCCGACAAGCTGTTTGGCAATATGAGGTGCCATCAACCCTATAAAGGCAATACCACCTGTTACAGAAACTGCTGCTGCTGCTAGTGCCACAGCGACGATTAATAAGCGTAACCGCTCGCGCCCGATATTCATCCCAAGACCTACGGCTGTTTGCTCCGTCATCGCCAAGACATTTAAGACATTGGATTTATAGAAAATGTACGGAATCCCAAGCACAAGCCAGGGCACTAAAGCCCAGAAAAATGGCCAATCCGTACCCCAAACGCTACCTGCAAGCCATTGGGCAATGAATTGCACATCACTACGCTCTGCTGAGGAGATTAATACCATCATAACCCCAGATAAAGCAGAGGCTACCCCTACCCCAATTAAAATCAATTGAACAGGTTGCACCCCTTTATGGCGTTGATAAGAGAAAAAGTAAATGCAAAGGGCAGTAAAAAGAGCACTACAAAACCCTACAACTGGCAATATATAAGCAAAATGTGGGAGATCGCCATTTACAAGTAAGTAAAAGACTGTAATCCCGACACCTGCTCCCGCATTAATACCAATGATCCCTGGATCTGCTAAATCATTGCGTGTAACCCCTTGTAGGACCGCACCTGCTAAAGCTAACGCCATCCCTGCCGCTGCTAATACCAACATTCTTGGTAAGCGAACTGAGAATAATACGAAGGATTCTTTAAAACTACCGTTGCCTAACAAGGTTGGTAGAATGCGATCAAACGAAACTGAGGCTGGTCCTAAAGAAATGCCTAGAACAAAAATGAATAACGTGACGACAAGCCAAGTAAAAAGCCATTTTCGTTGTTTTTTGCGACCTTCTTTAAACAAATTGGCGTCCTCCCTTCCTTACTAATAGTAGGAAGAATGGTAGACCAAGAATCGAAACAATCGCTACAACTGGCGTTTCAAATGGTGCATTAATCATGCGACCTGCAAAATCAGCCGTCACCATAAACCAGCCGCCAATAATTGCGCTCATCGGTAAGACAAAACGATAATCCGTTCCTACAAATGCGCGAACAATATGAGGTACCATTAAGCCAACAAATGCTAGATTCCCAACAAGAGCTACGGCAGAGCCTGCTAAAATAACGACAGCAAACATCATAATACCTTTAATCAATGTTGTGTTTTGTCCAACTCCTACCGCAACTTCTTCATTTAAACTTAAAATCGTTAATTGTCGACTAAAAGCAAATGACAATAGGAGACCTATGACAATGACAGGAACAATCAATAACGCCTGCCATGTCGTGCCAATGAATCCGCCACTCGTCCACATCGAAACATCCTTGGAAATTTGAAATAAAATGCCTGTGCCTTCAGCAATCGCCTGTAATAATGCAGTAACTGCTGCACCAGCTAAAACAAGTCTCAATGGTGAGAAACCTTTCTTAGTAGAAGCACCGATCCCATAAACGATTATCATACCAATTCCAGCTCCAATAAAGCAGGCTAAAATTAACGTATAATAAGAGAATTTCGGGATAAATGCCATCGTTAAAGCAAGGGCCGCATTTGCCCCTGCTGTTAAACCAAGTAGCCCTGGATCCGCTAATGGATTGCGTGTAACCCCCTGCATAATCGCTCCCGCAACTGCGAGTGCACTGCCAACAAAAATAGCAGCAATGATACGAGGAAATCGAATTTCACGTAAAATCGTGTAATGCTTACCACCACTTTGTCCGACAATTGCTTGATAGACATCTTGAATGCTCGTATTCGCTGCACCTAAGCACAGCGAGATACAAGCTGTGCCGATTAATACGAGCAATGCAAGCAATACCTGAAGCCAAAATGGTAACTGTCGAAACTTTGTCATTTGCCTTCGCTACTCTCTACTAATTATTGTAAAAATTTCTCTTCAAAGAACTTCAGTTGATGTTCTAATGTAATCGGGTCATTGAAATAAAAGGCATTTGCATTCACTTCAAATAAATGACCATTTTTCACTGCTTCTAAGTCTTTAAACCATGCTGCGTCTGTAAATGAATTATCTTGGTCTTGGAACATACTGAAGATCACATAGTCCCCTGCATAATCCCCTAAAACTTCTTGAGAAATAGCATAGTAGCCTGGCTCTAAAGCTGTTTCTTTAACTTTCTCAGGCATTTTTAAGCCCATTTCTTGATATAAAATCTCTGTTCCGCGTCCCCAGTTATCGCCATAAATATAAAATTGTTTATTAAAGTTTTCTGCGACTGTTACAGTTGCATCTTCCCCGATTTTTTCTTTAATTTTTTTACCAGATTCCGCTGCACGTACTTTAAAATCTTCTACCCATGCCGTTGCTTCTTTTTCTTTATTGACCACTTTACCGATTTCAATAAATTGCTGTAAATAGTCTACTTTCCCATACGTAAATAATACAGTTGGAGCGATTTCTGATAATTTATCAGCATTTTCAATACCATTTAAACCAATGATTAAGTCTGGCTCTAGCTCAAGAATTTTTTCGATATCTGTATTTTCTACAACTACTGCATCTTTAATAGCATCTTCAAAGTTCGGATTTTTCGCTGCCCATGCATCTACACCGACAACATCAACATCAAGCTGTAATAAATCCCCTACAAATGAAGATAACACGACTACACGTTTAGGGTTTGCTGGTACTTCAATAGGTCCTGCTTCAGATTGATAAGTAATTGTTTCTGCAGAAGTCGCTTCTTTCGAGCCTTCATCAGCCTTTTCTATTTTCTCTTCTTTATTGCCGCACGCTGCAAGTACTAGTACGAGCATCATAAACATTGGTAATAACCACTTCTTCATTGTCTTTCATTCTCCTTTAAACGGTTTGTAATAAGTTATATGTAATGCACATTGGTTTGTTCGTTCGTGGATCTTTGCCAATTACAGCATCAATATTAAACACTTTTTTTAATACTTCTGGAACCATGACTTCCTCCGCAGTTCCAAATTTAACAAGCTCTCCTTGTGACAGCGCCACAATATAATCAGAAAAACGTGCCGCTTGATTTAAATCATGGAGTACCATAACAATCGTGCGCCCTTGTTCTTCATTTAGCTTGTAAAGTAACTCTAAAACCTCTAATTGATGTGCCATGTCTAAATAGGTTGTTGGCTCATCTAAAAATATAATGTCGGTTTCTTGAGCTAAAGACATGGCAATCCACACTCGTTGACGCTGTCCACCTGATAAAGCGTCTACAGATTGCAAGCGGAATTCTTCTGTTTTTGTCACTTGTAAAGCCCAGTCAATGACCTCTTTATCTTTCTGTGATAAATTGCCAAAGCCCTTTTGATAGGGAAATCGACCGTAGGATACAAGCTCTTCCACTGTTAAACCATGTGCACTTTCTGGGCTTTGCGGTAAAATCGCAAGTTCTTTCGCCAATTCCTTCGTGTTCATCTTGGAAATATTTTGACCATCCAGAATGACCTGTCCACTCTCATGCTTTAAAATTCGTGTAATGGCCTTTAATAAGGTAGACTTTCCGCAGCCATTTGAACCAATGATGGTTGTGATTTTGCCATCTGGAATTTGTAGCGATAAGTCATGCACAATCGTTTTATTCTCATAACCAACACGAATCGATTCAACTTCTAAACGCAATTCGGACCCTCTCTTTCATTTTACTTCATTCCATGCTATGATAGGCACTGTTAAAAATGATAATCATTATCACTAAAATTAGTCTAGTTTTATGATAAGATTTTGTCAATTACTTTTTTACTATCAATTAAGGATGTGGCAATAAAAATGCAACATGTGTATGATGTGACAATTATTGGCGGAGGCCCTGCTGGCTTATATAGCGCCTTTTATAGTGGTTTACGAGGATTAAAAACAAAATTAATAGAGAGCCAATCTCAACTTGGTGGAAAAGTATTACTTTATCCTGAAAAGCTTATTTGGGATATAGGAGGCCAGCCCCCTATTTTAGGCGAGAAATTTGTTAAACAATTGATCCAGCAAGCTAAAACATTTGACCCTACTATTCTAACAAACACAAAAGTAGATTTTATTGAACGACAAGAACATCTATTTATTGTACATACGGCAACTGGAGAAAGGCATTATTCAAAAACTGTTCTATTAGCGGTTGGTGGCGGTATTATAAACCCTCAGAAACTAACACTGGAAGGTGCTGAGAAATATGAAATGTCCAATTTACACTATACCGTTCAATCCTATAAACGTTTTGTGAATAGGGATATCCTTATTTCTGGTGGTGGCAATGCGGCCATTGATTGGGCTGTAGAACTGAGCCCCCTTGCTAAAAGTGTGACAGTGGTTTACCGTAAAGATACATTATCAGCGCATGAAGCAACTGTAAAAGAAGCCATTGATGCAGGGGTCCTAATTGAATGTAATACGACGATTACAAAGCTTTTAGCGAATGATGATAAAACCGCTATTCAATTAGTGAGATGTGAAAATTCGAAAACGAAGGAAAGTTACACTCGTCAAATTGACGAGGTTATCATTAGTCATGGCTATAATTGTGAAGCGTCCCTCACGTTTGATGAAGCCATTTCTATTCCTAAAAAGGATGATTATTATTTTGAAGGCAAAGCAACTGGTGAAACAGCACAGCCTGGTATTTTTGCGGCAGGAGATATTTTATCATTTGAAGGAAAAATCAATTTGCTGCTTGGGACATTCCAAGATGCAGCCAACGCGGTCAACTCTATTAAAACTTATTTAGAGCCAACTGCTTATCGCCATGGAATGGTGTCCTCTCATAATGAACTATTTAAAGAGAAAAATCGCTCCATTATCGAAAAAGAACTTGTCCCATCCCATTAGTTCGCAATAGAAACCCTCTTAAAGAAAGCATTCTTAAGAGGGCTTCTTTCTTTTATTTGAATAAACTTAATAGTGCCCCCATCTGTCTTAACATATTTACGCCATTCGTAATCGTTCCAGCATGCCCCATGATTGCATGTAAATGATCTGGCAATCTTCCTAAACCAGGACCTTGAAATTGCCGATTGGGTGGATAGTTAGGTTGCATCGCTCTACCTCGAAATGGAGGACCAAAAGTTCCCATATTGTTTGAAGGATAGACTCCTCTTCTATAATTCGGCTGAAAATGTGGCATTTATACACCTCCTATCTAAAAGCTCTCCCCTAGTATATGTGCATCATCTATGAAGGAATTAGACGTATGAAGAAGTATCAAAAATTATCTATTTAAAAATAGGATTTCTAGCTTTTCATCATATGTAAGGGAACCATACTAGTTTTCTTTTCATACTATATGAAAAAGAAGGTGGTTTTCATTCAAGACTCTAATTATCTCCAATTCCTAGCAAAATTTGGTGTTGGTGGTGCCCATCCTGGTGGCATCAATCTATCAAAGGAAATCCTAAAGAATGAGAGTATTCTGCCAACCTCTCATATTTTAGATGTTGGCTGTGGTACAGGGCAAACAGCTGCCTTTTTGGCTTCCTACTATACAACAAATGTAACGGGTATCGATATTAATCCCATTATGATAGAAAAGGCACGTCACCGCATGAAAAAAGCACGTTTACCAGTCAATATCATTCAAGGCTCGATTGAGGAAACATCACTCCCCAATGGAGCATTTGACTTTGTGCTTGCTGAATCTGTTCTTTCCTTTGTTCATAAACAACGTGCATTGCAAGAGATTTTTCGTTTATTAAAACAAGGTGGGCGCTTGATTGCTATTGAATTTACAATCCCTACGCTTCTTTCCTCACAGCTGGCAGACGATATTCAACAATTTTACGGGTTTGATGCTCTCTTTACGAAAAAGGATTGGGTTGCATTATTTCAAGAGATAGGGTTTCAAGATATTCGCATACAAAAAAATAAGGATATTTCCTCTAAGCCAGAATTCCACATTTCCAAGGAGATTGAATCCACATTGTATGATGTCTTGAATCAGCATATTATGATGAATGAAAAATACGATAATATTTTAGATTATCGCATCTATATCTGTACAAAATAACCATCTAGCCAGCATCCAAAGCGTTGCTGGTTTTTTTGTTATGACACCTGTCATAACGATTCTTTGACTCGTGTGAATAGGTTTTATCCTCCTGTTTTCTTATCATGAATATAAGAAAAACAAAGAAAGAGTGATGGAACTATGCAAACACAACAAAGGCTTCCCTTTATCGATATGCTAAGAGGATTCGCTGTCTTAGGGACCCTCGGAACCAATATTTGGATTTTTGCTTATCTGGGTGATTTATCGTATATTACAACGAGTAATTATTCTGGTTGGTGGTCATTCAATGATTTTTTACGAATGTTAGTACTATTTTTTGTAAACGGCAAGTTACTAGGATTATTAACGATTATGTTTGGGGTAGGTTTACAGTTAAAATACCAGCAGGCACTTCGTAGAGGAAATACTTGGCCTGGCGTGTATCTTTGGACCATTGTCTTCTTAGGGGTGGAAGGACTACTTCATTACACACTGGTCATGGAATATGATATTTTAATGAGCTACGCCGTTACGGCATTTATCGTGGCTATTCTCATTAGATTAGGCGACAAAGTCATGACATGGGCTTTCTATCTTTTGGGTAGTTTTCATGTCTTCCTCATTCTTTTTATTTTTGTCGTTACATTGCTTGGGGCTAGCGTTTCCCTAAATGGGATGGAAACTGTCACAGCCATCTATGAAAATGGTACATGGCTGGCGCAAGTACAGCATCGCCTGACAAACTTTTTATTTTATCGAACGGAAGCTATATTTATTATCCCGATGAATGTTTTTTTATTTATCCTTGGGGTCAAATTCATGCGCAACGAGGTTTTTTCACCAACAAGTAAAGGTTATCAAGCTCGACAAAAGCTTTTTACAATCGGTGTATTCATTGGTATTCCATTGAATCTGCTAATTTTTATACCTGGGGGACTTTTTGATTTACCTGTTCGCTATTTATGTGCACCTATTCTATCCATTGGCTATATTGGAATTTTAGGTAAACTGGTAGAATATAAGAAGCTAGATTGGCTTTGGCAACGGTTTGCCAATGTCGGCAAAATGTCATTGAGCTGTTATGTCCTGCAAAACGTGCTGGCGTCTATTATTTTTTACGGCTGGGGGCTTGGCTTAGGCGGGCATGTAAATAGCCTTTTTATTATAAGTATGTGGGTTGCCCTATCTTGTCTACAGCTAGTACTAGCAACATTTTGGCAGCACCAGTTCCGTATTGGCCCGATGGAATGGGTTCGTAAAAAAACGATTCAAGCTCTGACAAAGAATAAGCAACAGAGGATGGTGTAAGCCATAAAAATATATCCCAGAGAACAAGTTAAACACTATTTAATCATCGATGTTGTATCCATAATTGTTTTAATTGCCATGGTATTATGGTCGCATTCTGTACTCCCTTTCACAGCTAAAATCGTTATTTTAGCCTTGTACTTAGTCGCCTTCTATATGGCTTTATGGAATCGAGATTGGAAGCTACTAATTGCCTCACTTGTAGGCTTCCTTCTCATTACCATCCTTGCTATTTACGAGGATATCTTCATGCTTATCTTCGGATTTACCTTTGCCGATTTATTAGGGAGGGCAAAATCAAAATGGTATATTGCTAGCGGAATTCTTGGTATAGCTGCTATGTTTTTAATCATTTTGTGGGCGACCGCAAATTCCCTAGCACTTGTTGACACACAAGTACTAATACCCTTAATGATCATTCAATTAGTATTCCCTGTTCTCATTTATTTTGTAGAAAAGTCGAAAAACCTACAAATTGAATTGGCAGATGTCAATACCCAGCTTGTTCAACAAGAGGAAAGACAGCGCATTGCTAGAGATCTTCATGACACGATTGGTCACACCCTGACGATGATTAAAATCAAAACGGAATTGACCACTAAACTTATCGACCGAGATCCTTCCAGTGTCAAACAAGAATTAAATGACATATTAGCTACAACACGTATAGCCTTAAAGCAAGTACGAGAGCTCGTTTCGGATATGAATTTTGTGTCTCTACAAACAGAGCTACTACACTGCCAGCAGCTCTTACAAAGTGCGAATATTACGACCACTATTAACAATCATTGTCCAAAAATTGTTCTTTCAAGTGTTGAGGAAACCATGTTAGCTTTATGTGTACGTGAGGCTACAACTAATATGCTGAAGCATAGTCAGGCTCAAAACTGCAACATAGAGATTGAATGTCGAAATAGACAATTTACCATTGCCATTCAAGATGATGGGATTGGTTTGGAACAGAAGGGGCTGGGTAATGGCATGAACTCGATGAAAGAAAGAATGCGTGTTCTGCAAGGTTATGCCCTTTTTGAAGGGGGTACAAGGACAGGCACTCTCGTAATATTCAGCATACCAATTCAAGATGGAAAGGAGCCCTCAACATGATACGAGTTTTACTAGCAGAGGACCAACAAATGTTACGTGGTGCCTTAACATCCCTTTTGTCCTTCGAACCAGATATTGAAGTAATAGCTGAAGTTTCAGATGGTCAAAAAGCATGGGACTACATTCAGCAGGAATTACCCGATGTTTGCCTGGTAGATATTGAAATGCCCCATCTGTCAGGATTAGAGCTTGCAGAAAAAATTAAAGAGGCCAACTTGCCCTGTAAAGTGATGATTGTCACTACATTTGCACGCCCAGGCTATTTACAAAAGGCCATGGATTGTGAGGTACATGGCTACTTACTGAAAGATGAACCGATTGATTATTTAATTGCTACTATTCGCAAAATCATGCAAGGTGAAAAGGTGGTCAGTAAAGATTTAGCTGCTACCTTATTTATGAAAGAGCAAAATCCTTTAAATGAGCGAGAAGTTGCCGTGCTACAACTGGTGAAAGAAGGCTTAACCACTCACGAAATCAGTAAACAATTATTTTTAACAAAAGGCACCATTCGTAATTATTTATCAACCTCTATTCAAAAGCTACAAGTAGAATCAAGACAGCAGGCCGCTCAAATTGCTAGTGATAAAGGCTGGCTATAAATCAGAAAAATCTCGCCACCTCTGTGACGAGATTTTTTGATAGGAGAACGTATACTACATAGTTCAATTACAAATTCACCTGTTTATTTACCTTGGAGAACTACATTTGTCGCTATCGCCCAATTATTTAATGGTGTCACCGTATAATTTACATCTGCTTTTAATGTGCCACCATTACCACGAAGTTCCACACTTCTGCCAGCTAATAAATCCGTTTTAGGATTATTAGTTAATTACAATTCCAATGAATTACTATTAATAGCCTTAGCAGATTGCAGTGTAAATGGTGCTATTTTTTTGCAACAAAGCTCTTTACATCAATTTCTGCCCAATGTGAGTACACTTGGTATGTAACACCTTGTTTGAAGGGAAGGTTTGACCTGCAGGTAATCTAAATTGAGGAGCTTATTTTCCAACAGCTGCTTGTGGAAAGGCACATAATTAGCTACAAACTCTTCCCCTTCACTTGTTATCACAGTCACATAGCGATTACGCAATGAAGTAATAATATCAAAGCGTTGGCCACTTGCATCACGATTTTGAGGAGATAAAAGCCATCAAGAGTGAAGCTTCTCGATGGCTAAAGTCTAGTCGTTTATTTTGCTCCTGCTGCAACAAGGATTTCTTCAATCTCCTTAAATCCTTTCTGTTTTGCGTGCTGTAAAGGTGACATATTATTTTTATCTGGAATATTGACATCAGCTCCATGATCAATCAACATTTGAATGGCCGTTTGCTGTGTAGGGTTGCCGTTATTTAATACAATCGCTTCCATTAATGCTGTCCATCCCAGATTATTGACATGATTCACATCGATGTTTGTGGTAGTTAATAATTCCTCAATGACATGAATGTAGCCGTGCTCAGATGCTGGAATTAATGCCGTTCCACCATAACGATTTACAATCGTAGAATCGGCACCTGCTTGAATCGTTAGCTTTAATATATCCAAATAGCCTTCCGCACCCGCATATAAGAAAGGCGTGTTTTTCATATCATCCTGGATGTTCACATCCGCACCTGCATCGATGAGTAATTTCACTGCTTCCACATCCTGATTGTAGGTAGCCATCATCAAAGCCGTTCGATTGCTTGCGTCTTGTGCATTGATATTCACTTTTTCATGTATAACTTTTTTTAGCGATTCTACATCGCTTTTTTCTACCGCTTGAAACAATTGACTCGTCAAATCTGTTGCCATTTCCTCATTTCCTCCTTTATCACGCCTTATGGTCTCCGTATCATTTGAGGCACATCCCTGCAATAAAAATGATAAAGCGATCATAGCTGCTTGCATTTTTTTCATTGGCTATTCACCGCCCTCACTATTTAATTTTAGCAGTCTATGTATAGTTTATAATTCATTGCTAAATTGCCTATTAACCATTTCTTAAAAAAGTCTAAAATTTTCAATTAAAAAAACCTCGTCAAGACGACGAGGCGGTGTCTTACACATTTAAGCGGTAACCTGCACCCCATACGGTTTCTAAAAACTTTGGCTGTGCTGGATCACGTTCAATTTTTTCACGAAGCTTTCGTATATGCACGGTAACTGTGGAAACATCCGCAGCGGATTCATAGCCCCAGTTCCGCTCATATAATTGTTCTTTACTTAATACTTGATTTGGATGTTTAACAAAAAACACAAGCAAATCAAATTCCTTGGTCGTAAAGGCCACTTCTTCACCATTCACAAAAACCTTTCGAGCTGATGTATCGATCGTAAGGCCATGTATAGACATCATATTGTTCGTTGGTTGGTTTGAGGCTAAACGCTCATATCTAGATATATGCGCCTTGACCCTTGCCACAAGCTCACTAGGACTAAAAGGCTTAGTAATATAATCATCTGCCCCTAACCCGAGACCTCGAATTTTATCAATATCCTCTTTTTTAGCCGACACAAATAAGATGGGGATATTGTTCACTGCTCGAATTTGTTTACAAATTTCAAAGCCATTCATTCCAGGAAGCATAATATCTAAAATAATTAAATCATAATCGCCATGAAGCGCCTGCTTCAGCCCCTCATCGCCATGATGCTGAATATCTACCACATAATCATTAATTTCTAAATAATCTCGTTGGAGCTCTGCTATGCTCACTTCATCTTCAATTAATAATATTTTTTTCATGATTTCCCCCCATTTCCTCATCCTTTTTCAATGAAATGAAAATGCTCGTTCCCTTTGTTAATTCGCTCTTTGCCCAAATATCGCCACCCATTTCAAGGACAATTTGTTTGGCAATTGCTAACCCAAGACCACTTCCACCTGTTTGAGAATTTCGAGAAGGTTCCGCACGATAAAAACGATCAAATATATGTGGTAATGCAGTAGGGTCAATTCCCGCACCATTATCTGTAACTTGAATGATGGCATCATCTACTCGCTCATGTAGGGAAATAATAATTTGCTTATAAGGTTTATCCATATATTTTTCACTGTTGCTCAATAAGTTGGATAAGACACGTCTTAGCTTATCCCTGTCCACCATAGCAAAAAGCGAAGAGCCTGCTGATATATATTGTAAATGAATATCTCTGGCAATAAAGTCAAAGCTAGCATCCTCCACATAATCATGCATATATTGTTGAAGATTGACACTTTCCATTTGGAACGGAACCTTTTTCAAATCTAATTTCGAGAATAAGAATAATTCATCAATTAACACGTCCATATCCTTGGCTTTCGTATAGATAGTTGTTAAATATTTATCCATTTTCTGTTCAGTATTCGCTACACCATCTTTAATGCCCTCCACATAGCCAATAATAGAGGTCATTGGCGTTTTTAAATCGTGGGAGATATTCGATAACAGTTCTTTCCGATTTTCTTCATATTGAAGCTGAATTAGTACAGATTCCTTCAGTTTAACTCTCATTTCCTCAAACGATCGATTAAGCTGACCAATTTCATCATTAGAACGGGATGTAATTTCAAAATCTAAATCACCCGATTTAATCCGTTCTGCCCCTTCCTTTAAGGCTGTGATTGGGTTAATGATACTTCTAGACACTAAATAATTGAGTAAACCGATAATCATCATAAATAAGACAAATAAGATACCTAACAGAATGGGTAACAGTTCTCGCGTTACCTCCGCATGTGAACTAACCTCTCTTAATACAAAGATACTCCCTTCTGTTTTGTCTGGGAAATAAAAATCGAACTTCACATACGTATAAAAGGCTTGATTAATCATAATTGTGTCACGTGAATTAATATTGGTCGCTTCAAAACCTGGTAAACTTTGAAGCAATAGTTGTTGATGCTCTTGTTGTGTTGCATAAACAATTTGATGGTCTTTCCGCACAACAATCTCAATGGAAGGAGCATTTATGGTTTGTAGCTGTTCAATATCTAAAAGCTGCTGGGGATTTTTTTTTGCCAATAATTTCAAATCTAAAAAAGCATTTTCCTCTACCGTTGTTAAAGGCTTTTGGACATAAGACTTTTTGTAAAAATGCTCAATTGCTTTAACATCACCTGTAATGGCAAAGGAAAAAAGAAAAACCGCTGCAAGTAAAAGCGTGATGGCAATCATAATAACGCCTACATAAGATAGCAAAAACCTCGTTTTAATCGACATCTAAATTCCCCCAATAAGCTGAAACTAATAGCAATGTACCATACAAATCTTAAAACTTTATAAAATCGCGCTGAAAAATCTATAAATAATTTTCTGCATCAACATAGTATTCGGCTTACTCCAAATGAAATAAACAACAAAAAAAGATACGACACATTTGGGTTGTGCCGTATCCATTATCTTTATTTAGTTTCTTCTGCTCTTAGTTTCTTTTTGGTTTGCCATCCTAAAATGAAATATTCAATCAACACTACCGCAATCAATGAGGCACCAAACAATGGCATAATAATTCCTAAAATAATAAGGAAAATTACGAAAGGAAGTGAGATTTTATGTGAAATTTGTGGTGGTGCAGATAGCTCACCTTTTTTCCTACGTAAAATCCAAGTGCGAATCCCCCATACAATTACTGCTAAAAAGGCTAAACATACCAGTAAGTTTAACAGCTTATTTGGCCAGCCAAACAAATGGCCTTCATGTAAAGGAATGCCCCATGTAAAGAATTTCGCCAGCATACCATAATCCTCGTAGTTAACCTGATCAATAAACTTGCCGCTATATTGATCAAAATACATCGTTGCCTCGTCTGTAGGCTTGACATCAAGTCCTGTTATACCTGAATTACTGGCCTTTGCCACTGTAAATACGCCTTCTTCGTTTGATGGATAAATAATCGAATAAGGTTTGGCAATATTCATGGTAGTTATTTCTTTTTCAAGATTAGCAATGGTCATTTGGTTGTCGTTTGTATAACGGACAGCCCCCCCACCGTGATGCTGTGCATGTTCTCCCTCAGATGATGGCGCCTCTAATTGACGCGTTGCCCATGGAATTTCAGACACATCGGATGTTGGTGGCTTTTGCTGTAATAATGGGTAGCCGAAAGTTGGACTTTCTGACGCTATATTTGCCAATATGGAACCTTGAAAAGCAGACCATAAAAGCCCTGTAGCAATGAACATCACCATGGGAATAGTAATGATTGTCCCAACAAGCGCATGGTATCTCTTACTTTTTTGTCGTTTATTTTCCGATTTGCGCTTTTTCAATAAATCCCCTTTAAACGTCATATAAAGTCCGGATAGTAGTAAAAAGATTGTCCAGCATGCCGCTAGTTCTACTAAATAATTGACAAATGTACCACCAATAAATAATGAACTATGGGTATTTCTCATAATATTAGAGAATGTATAATTGGCATCCTGACTACCAACCATTTGATAATGATCATCTAAAAATACATACTTCTGTTCATTCCCATTTGATAAAGTTAAACGCGTATTATAAGGCTCTTCCAACATAATCACTTTTGTAGTGGTGTAACCTGCAAATGCTGCCTCTGCTTTTTCCACTGCTTCATCAATTGTTAAGACCTCTTCTTTATGGCTATCGCCAAAAAAATAATCATCATATAAACGATTTTCTACATCTGTAAAAAACAAATAACCAATCCCACTTAATGTGAGAGATAGCAGTAATGGCGTAATACAAAGGGCTGCGAAAAAATGCAAACGCCAAAACCTTGAATAAAGCAGATTTTTCATTTTTAATCTCCAATCTATTTAATCAAATACGCCTCACCGTAATGGCCGCTGACGTTAGGCTACGGCCAGATTTTGAAGAGGAGCTTGGCTGGAAAGTTCCTCTTCAAAATCTGTGATATCCGATTGAGGCATTATCTTGATTCAGTAGGCGTTTGAACACTTAATAAGCATTCATCACTCCCTTTGAAGGAGGAACCATCTGTATTTGATACTACTTTCAGTACAAACAGTTGCTGAATGAAGATAAATATCAAATTTATTATATAAAGTAAAAGTGAAATATGAATGAAGTCCTAAAGGCGGTTTTATGACAAACAAATGTATTCCTAGTGGTATTATGCTATTTAAAGATGAAACAATCATAGCCAAACAAATGTGGACACAAGTTTAGCTACGATTTAGGAAAGATTTATAAACTCAAATTCACAAGAATTTTACACGGACTTCGATTTTTCATTAATGCTTTAAAGCCTTTCTACGATATTTTCTAAAGCAATTTTGCTTGTCATAACTGCCTGCCCATCCATTACCCCACGTGCCAGTATTCGAATGACCTCTGGGAAAATATTCACGTAAGCGAATTCACTGCTCTCGCTGCTTTCATAGCTTGCAAAATTAATAAGCCATTGAATTTTACGCCTTCCACAAAAATGTTGTCAACAAATGCACAATCAAAAAGGCTACCCCATCAAGAAGTAGCCCTCAAACGTTGATTATCCAATTAATTCCTTCATCACATTCGCGTACGCTGCTAAAATAGATTGCTCATGTGCTGTATCATGCCCAACATATTGTTCAACAAGCTCCTTTAAAGGCTTTGGCTCTTGCATAATTTCTAATTTAAATAAACTTTCATAATACTCAACAACTTGTGGATTCATGTGGACCACTCCTTTAATAATTTACATAAAAAAGACATCTTTCCCTCATTAGAAAGATGTCTTTTATGACAAATACACGACATAATACGATGTTTGCCATATGGAAATAAGCTTTCTATTCTTCATAGAAGCTATCTTTTTAGCAATCATCGTACTATGAGCATGCAGGAGAATTTCTCTAGTCACACTCAACACCCCCTATCCGCGTAGGTTTCTTGGCTGTACTAGATAAAGGCAGGTCTCCTGGCTTATGTTCTTCACACCTTTCACCTTCCCATTACAAGGCGTAACAGTGGTCTCTTGAAATGTGCTCCCATTTACAGTTGCGGGACAGCGTCGGATTTCCACCGATCTTCCCTTTTAAACAAACCCAATTTGGTTTGTACCTCTATCCTATTATTCCGTTTTTATTATTATACCATAAGGTTTGTACGATCTTAATAGATTCAAAAAACTATAGTTTATTCACTCATTCAGCTATTTCTATAGAATTCTTCATGGTTTCACTTGCAATAAGTAAGACTTTATGTAGAAGTTGATGGGAACGAAGGGCGGCGACTCCTGCGGGAAAAGCGGGAAAGTCGAGATCCTGGACTGAGCGAAGCGAGAGAAGCAGCTCGACCCCGCCCGCAGAAAGCGTCCGCCCGTAGTGGAAATCAACGGCTTTACTTTATTTCATTGTAAAAGAAAAAAGACTGTTGGCAAACTCTCAAATTTTTTGCGTTTGTCTACAGTCTGAGAGTAGACACGACCTTTCATTTCAACTATTTTGAAATTAATCTATAATTAGCTATAAGTATTTGAAACAGGAGGTCTAACTATGATTATTGCTTTACATCATGTGCAAATTACTATTCCAAAAGGGTCAGAGAATCAAGGGAAAGATTTTTATTGCGGTGTCTTAGGTCTGAAAGAAATAGAAAAACCCGATTCTCTTAAAGGCAGAGGCGGGTTTTGGTTACAGCTTGGTCACCAAGAGATACATGTAGGAACAGAGGATGGCTTTGATCGATTGTCGACCAAGGCTCATATTGCGTATCAAGTTGAAGATATTGATTACTGGAAGAAGAAACTAGCCGAACTTCAAATCGAAATAGAAGACTCTGTACCTATCCCCTATTATGAGCGTTTTGAATTCCGAGATCCCTTTGGTAATCGAGTAGAAATCATACAGGCAATTGCCTAAACTACCCTATTTTGGGCAGTTTTTTTAGATGAAATCCTCCCATATTACAGTTTACTGAAACATTTGTAATATAACTGTAAATTCCTTCGATAAAGCCATTTATAGCAGGCGTTGAGGCACTCCCCCACACCTCCCTGGCAACATTTACCGCCAAGAAGCCCTATATTTTCATGCTACGATTATTTCCAAGGCAAGACGATACAGGAGAAATCCTACTAAACGCTTCAGGAGGTTATTTACAACATGAATAAACGATTTTTATCTACAACACTTGCATTAACCATTGGATTTAGCTCATTCGGATTAGTCCAAACAGCGACGCAGCCAATTCAAGTAGAGGCAGCTACAACAAATGCACAAAACAACGCTCAGGCAGTTGCCGCTAAAGCCAATCAATTGATTCAAACTGGTAAAAGCTTAATGGGTCAAGCGACATATAGCAATACGGTTTACAAGCCTACATATCCTTATAAATTTTCTTGTGCTTCATTTTTAATGTATATCTTCGAGAAAAATGGTGTAGATCTTGGGACGTATAATGAAAACTATATGATTCAACAAGGTACGTATGTAGCACGTAACCAATTACAAAAGGGAGATTTACTATTCTTTAAGAGTAAAAAAACAGGAACTGACCCCGACCATGTAGGTATGTATATAGGTGACAATAAAATGATTCACATGGCTGATTCCAAGCAAAATATTGTGATCTCAGATTTAAATAGTAAACCTTATTATACTGAAAACTATGTATCAGCACGACGCGTTTTACCTACCCTTCTATCTGCCAACCCTGCAACAAAAGGCGATAAAATTGTAGAGAATGCGCTAACGTATAAAAATAAAGCAACGATTAGTTCTTCAACAAATGAATCGAGCCTACGCTTTACAGCCCCAGCATTTGTCGATTTCGTCTATCGTAAAAGCGGTGTGACACTTGGTGCAAAAACGTTAACTGATTTAATGAACCAAGGATCAACGGTAGCTCGTGCAAACTTGAAAAAGGGTGATTTAGTATTCTTTAATAGTGTAGCAGGCTCAAAAAATCCTTCTATTGTTGGGATTTATGCCGGTGATCACCGTATTATCATCCCAAATTCCGATGGTGTGATGACGAGAGTTTTATTAGTTGATTACTATAAAGAACACTATATTACAGCTAAGCGGGTTTTCTCTAACACCCCCTCTGTAAGTGCACCTTCAGCGAATACGTCTGCCGATAAGATTATTGCTACAGCTTCAGGTTTAACTAGCAAAGCAAAATTTGGTTATACGTATAATGAGAGTGCACTAACTTTCACAAGTGCGGGATTTACGTACTATGTATATAACAAGAATGGCATTGATTTAAAGGATAAACTAGCGAGTAAACAAGCTTTAGTCGGTACAAAAGTGCTCAAATCTCAGCTTCAAAAAGGTGATTTATTGTTCTTCTCAACGAATGATGGAGGAGCAACTATCACGCAAACAGGCATCTATTTAGGAAATAATCAATTTATTAGTATGACTACTAACAATGTTGTTAAACAAAATTTAAGCTCCACTTGGGCGCAAAAGAACTATGTTACAGCTCGACGTGTGTTAAAATAACAAAGCTTTAAATGGTAGGGTGTCTCAACTATTAGAGACACCCTTTTTATTTAAGATAAATTTTTAAGATTGTTGGCAAATTCAATCATAGATTTACTTGACATCGGTCCTTTTATGAGAACAATGGTGTCCGCGTCAAGCTTTGGTTTCAATATTTCTAAAACACCTATTACATCTTTAAACGTATGAACCTCTGCTTTAGTTCCATCTTTTTTCGCTTGGTCGGCAATTGCCTCTGCCCTTTTGCCAATCGTAATTAATGTATCTATCTGTCTTTCAGCTACTTTGGAGCCAATTTCCCGATGATATTTTTCTTCAAAATTTCCTAATCGCTTTATATCCCCTAGCACAAGAATAACTTTTTTCTCTTTTCCTACTGTATCTAACACTTTCAGGGCTGCCTCGACAGAAGTTGGATTATTGGTCCACGTATCATCAATAATGGTACTGTCACCTAGACCTGTCGTAAATTCTAAATGCCTCGCCATTTGTTTAAAGGATCTTAAACCTGCAATAGCTTGGCGTATAGAAAGTCCCATTTCGCTACAGGCAGCAATGGCGGCTAACGCATTATATACTTGATGCTCACCGTAACCCGGCACAAATACATTGTATTTAGTGTCTGCTACTTCCAGCACAAATTTCATGCCTGTATGAGCAAATTGGATAGCAGAAGCTTTGTAATCAGCCGAATCTTGTAAACCAAATTTAATAATTTTCCCTTTAAATTTTTGGTAAGATATTTTTTCGATGTTAGCATCATCTGCATTAATGATTAGTGTACCATCTGCTCGAATACCCTCTACAATCTCTGCTTTCGCTTTAATATAACCTTCAAGATTGAGACAGCCATCTAGATGGTGAACACCAATATTCGTAATAATGCCGATCGTCGGCTGATAAATCATGCATTGGTGTTTTATGTTCCCTGTATTCCCCAAGCCTAGTTCAAAAATGGCTGCCTGTGTTTTATCATCCACGCCCGTCAAATAGGGTAATGATTGCCTTGGCTCATTTTTACTACTTACAGATGCTTGCACTTGCCAATGCTTACTAGCGATATGTTTTAGCATCTCTTTTGTTGTCGTTTTACCACAGGTTCCAGTCAATGCCACAACCGGAATATGAAAAAGACCACGATAATATTCGATAAATGTCCAATAGGCCTGCGCCACGCTTTTGACGTGTAAAACCGTTGTATTATCTAACGCATTTTTTAACTCAGTAGCTGGTTTATCAGATATGACAAGGGATGGTCCCTTCCTATCAATCTCTTGCCAGTTGATTTTATCACTTCGACTCACAAACATAAGTGTATGACTTTGAGTTAAATCATGTCGATTATAGTAAATTGCATGCTTTACAGACCATTGATCTGATCCATGGATAATTTTCCCCTGCAAGACGCCTCTAATTTTTTGCACACTAATGGATTGCAAGTGTACTACGCCTCCTTTCTTTATCAATCTTGTACATACCTATTCATTCTCTTGATCACGAGTGCTACTTTTCTGATCAATTACTATACCTTATTAGAGTGGTATTCTATGTGACACAGTTAATATCCTAACCATGAAGAAGTGAGCTAAACTGTGGGAGGCGGAGGTTTATATTTAAGCTCAGTTGCTAATTTCGAAACCTGTTCACTATACATATCACCCTTTATGAGGACAATCGTATTTTCATCTATAATCTTCTGCAACAATGGATAAACAAGCGTGCTATTTTTATAGGTATAAACTGGAGCGTTAAAGCCTAATTTCACCGCATGATCAGCCATAATCCGTGCATGCTCGCCAATAGTAATTAGCACATCCACACCAATACGTTGGATTAATTCACCCGCTTGCTCATGTATAATATAGCCCCATGAGCCCAAATCGGTAATCGTGCCAATAACAGCAATTTTTTTCTTTCCATCTCCTAGCTCATTCAACACTTTTAAAGCCGCCTCTAAGGAAGTTGTCGTAATACTCCAGGTATCATCTAAAAGCATAGAATGATTAATGCCTTCAAAGAGCTGTAGTTGTTTTTTCAATTGACGGAAAGATTGGAGTTGATTGGCTGCAACTGGAATAGGTACCCCTATTTCATAGGCCGCTGCAATGGCAGCAAGGGCGTTGTACACTTGATGTTGACCAAATCCCGGTACAAAAATATCATAAGTTTTTCTATTATGGTGCAGCTTAAAGTTCATACCCTTTTGATAATATTGGATATGACTTGCACGAAAATGACAAGAATCATGGATACCCACCTTCACTAAGCGCCCATTAAACTTAGATATATCTAGTTTTTTAGTATTCATATCTTCGGCGTTTATGATGAGGGTTCCTTTAGGTTGAATGATATCTAGCATTTCTCCCTTTGCCTGAATATAGCCTTCAAGCGTCTTACAATAATTCAAATGATGGGCACCGATATTCGTAATAATCCCAATGGTCGGCTTGAAATACTTCCCTGCATTCGTGACATCTCCAGGTGAGCCAACAGCTGTTTCAAATACAGCCGCCTCTGTGTCATCTTCAATATTCAGTAAATATTGCAATGATGCCGTTCTTGAATTACTACTTAATGTCGTTGCTGTCACTTGTCGATCAGCAGAAAGAATATGTTTAATCATCTCTTTCGTCGTTGTTTTGCCTGAAGTACCAGTAATAGCAACAATGGGGATATGAAATTGATTGCGATAAAAGTGAACAAACTTCCAATAGGCCTCATCTACATTCGCAACCTGTATGATAATAATCTTGGTTGGAATCTCTGTGGGCCGATATGCTCTGTCGGTCACTATTACAAGAGGAGAAAGTGGCTCAAGACTTTTCCAATTAACAATACGTTTACTTGTAAAAAGGGCCGTATTGGGCTTTTTCACTTGTTTTAATCGATAAGCACCATGCTGTATCAGTATGTCCTCAGACCCTTGCACTATATAGCCCGCCGTAATCACTGCTAAATTTTTCACCGAAAGAGGCTTCATATTTTTTCTCCCTCCTTTCTTTTCTAGTATATGTAACCTCTTAAAAGTTGCTTGGATGTAGACAAGATACACAACTAGAAGAAAACTATTTCTTTGCATATATATAAAGGTGATTAAGTATCTAAGTACCAATAGAAGGAGTGATATACCTGAAAGCGATTGTATTTATCGGTACAAACAAATCCGGGTCTAGTCGTGAAGCAACAAGAGCAGCAGAAAGATTAGGCTATTTCACAATACTTTTCACCAATAATGAAAAACAACTTCAGCAGCGCCGATCTTACCCCGATATTCATAGAATGATTCTCATTGATACTTTGAATATCGAAAGAATGAAAGAGGAAATTGATAAACTAGGGAAAACCGGATTAGAGATAAAAAGTATCGTTAGTTTTGTTGATCCATTTGTTCATATTGCTTCCATGTTATGTGATGAATTTTGTCATAACTACACATCCTCTTCCGCAATTGAAATCATGGAGGATAAAGAAAAGACTAGAAATCATTTGAAAGACCAACCATACTCACCAAAATTTTCGCTCATGAAACCTAATGAGCCTATTGCAAAAAATTTAACATTTCCATTAATCGTGAAATCACCAAAGTCAACAGGTTCCAAAGATGTACTATTAGCAACGGATGTCGACCAGCTTCAAAACCACCTCAAAGCATTGCGTAGTAAAAATCCCTATGAAACGATTATGATTGAAGAATATTTGGAAGGCCCTCAATATTTAGTAGAGGCGGTCGTATATCAACGGCAATCACATATAATTGGCATTATTGAACAGGAAATTACCCAAGGGAAACGGTTTATCATAACAGGCTATGGCGTATTAGTGAAAGCCCCTTTAGATATTCAGGCAGGCATTGAGGAAGTTCTTCAGTCCATTGTCAAAGCATTTGATATAGAAAATGGCGCTCTCCATTTGGAACTCCGATTGACAAAAAACGGCTGGAAACTCATTGAGATTAACCCAAGGATTTCTGGAGGTGCCATGAACAACATGCTTCAAGCGGCACTCGGATTTAGTTTAGTAGAAGAAACATTGAAGCTTCTGCTTGGCGAAGAGCCTAACTTTCAGCCTAGACATAAAAAATTTGTTTACACAAAATATGTCATTGTAGAAAGCAAAGGAATTTTAGAAAAAGTAATTGGTAGAACAAGAGCGACAAATTCAACGGGAGTGGTCGAGGTTTATGTTAAACCAAGGAAAGGTACATTCTTAACCCCTCCTTTATCAATGGGTCACCGCTATGCCTATGTCATAGCACAAGGGTCAACCTTATCGGAAGCTCGGAATCATGCAACAAATGCCGCCAAAGAAATCAAATTTATTTTAAGAGTATGAAAAAAAACCCCGAATAATTGCCGCTTGCCAGTGGACAGTTACTCGGGTTTTTATATGCATTCCGTTATCGTGATGTAATGATTATTCTTCTTTCAATGTTTGGTCCAAATATTTCACCGTCTCAAACATATTCGTTTTACTAGCTCCCTTTACGAGAATCGTATCATGAGGTTGTATGAGTTTATCTAGCAGTGCATGCAAGGCATCTTTATTAATAAAGTGGTGGACCTTGGATGGGTCCATCCCCATCTCAATTGCGGCATTACTCATTTCATCAGTCCTAAATCCATAAGTGATGAATTCATCAATACCTACCTTATAAATATACTCGCCAACCTTCCGATATTCTTCTTCCCTCAACACCCCAAGCTCCCGCATTTGTCCAATAATCGCTACTTTTCTTTTTTTGGCAATATTGGTCAATACATCAATGGCAGCTCGGACTCCTTGTGGATGGGAGTGAACCGTATCATCTATGACCGTTATATCATCACGCAAGTTATAAATCGTTAATCGTCTTGGTGGCTTTTTAAAGTTGAGCCCTGCCTGGATATCCAATGGACTAAACCCTAAATAATCAGCTACAGCTACAGCATTAAGGGCATTATAAACATGATGCTCCCCTAAAATAGGAATATACAATTCTATTTCTTGACCATGTAGCTTCATTTTAAAGGACATGCCGATATCCTTATACTGAAGGTCATATGCTCGGTAATCTGCATCACTTTTTATGCCCACCGTTAACATTTTCCCTTTAAATTGCTGTGTCTCTAAATATCTTGAATTATCATCATCCTTATTCAATATCAGTAGCCCTTGTTGGTCCATCCCATGAATCAGTTCCGACTTTGCCTTCGCAACCCCTCTTACATCCCCATCAAAGTTACCTACATGGGCCAAACCAATATTCGTCACAATACTAATATTCGGCTGTATAATGCTACAGTGATTCGTAATAATACCTGGGTACGCCATGCCGTATTCTAATACGACAGCCTGATGAGAGTCATTGATTTCTTCCTTATGCTTTTTTGTATGCTCTGTCGTATTCCAATAATCCTTCGATTCAAACACATTCCATTTTTTTGATAAAATCGAACCGACAAATGCCTTGGTTGTTGTTTTTCCTGCACTTCCTGTAATGGCAATAATAGGTAAGTCCTTTTTAGCCTCCACTTGATTGCTTTTTGGTTGAACAATATCTTTTTTGACGTCCGTTTGATTGTTTTTCTGTTGAACCATTTTCTTTTTTACAGGTTTATGGTTTTTTGCGAGATACATCGCATAGCGGATAGAATTAATGACGACGTCTAATTCTAAATAAAAAGCAGGAGGACAGCCTGGGCGCCAATTTACCTCATACATCCAAATTTTTTGTTGTTGATCTAAACCGACGTCAATGCCTATTTCATCAATGACTTCCCCGAACTTTTCCATTTGTATGTCATCTAGATGATGCGCCAGTGCTAAAGAGAAATGCTCAAGCATTCGTCGAATATTGTAAGCTTCTTCCTTGAACTCTTGCTCTAAAAATGGGTCTAAATAATTGGTGAATCCACCATTATTTATATTTGGGATGATAGAGCCATTTGGAGCAATCCGAGGGTAGACAGTCGTCACCACCCATTTACCTTCACCATTTTTTTGTACATGCAGACGGAAATCATATACCTGGCCTGCCTTTGTAATGGATTGAATATAAGGCTGCATAATAAAAGTACCAGACGCAAGTTGCTCTTTTAATAAGGCATCTAATTGTGGCTTCGAATAGATTGTATTCGTACTATCTTTTCTCACCTCAAAATTCTTGGGTCCGGCCTTCGTAATAAAATAAATACCCTTTCCTTTACGTCCATCAATTGGCTTAAACACAACTCTTTTATAATAATGGATGAAGTTATGAAATACATCAGCATTCTTGACAATTTCAGAAGGAATCAAATACTGTTCAAATTCCTTGGCTTCTTTTAATCGTTTCATAACATTCCATTTATTCCCTATCGAATAGGTCGTAAAGGGAATTTCTTCTTTTAAGCGCTCAATAATCTCTTTAGACACAGATAACTTCTCTGGACTTCCCGCATTATAAATAACATCTGGAAAGGGCATTGTTTTTTCCTGCCATTGCCCATTCTCATATACCTTAGCGCGAATGCTACGTTTTTCAAAATCAACACTTTTAGGTGTAAAGTAAAAAAACTGTGCCCCTTCTGCCTTTGCAACTGCCGCATATGCATATGACTTGAGAACTGTCGTCGGATCAAGTCGATGATGCAGCATACCAATAATCGTCATAGCTAAACTTCCTTTCATTAGATTCTATCTCTATTACATTCACTCTTAATCCTTTTCATATAGACAGATGCTCTAGCTCTAGTCGTTTAATAGGATGCTACCATTTAGGTTCAATGATAAATTTCCCTTTTAGCATATCTGGCTTTAATAGCTGAATCGCAGAAATACTACTAAGCTCAATGGATTTTTCTGTACTTGTCTTTTCTAGCCTCACTACATCCGCAAGGGAATTGGTATCGTTCCCCTCATAATCAAAGGCACGTAGCAAAGACACCGTGCCACGATATCGATCTTTATCGACGTCCTCTATTCGGAAAAACTCCGTTTCAAAGTCCTTTACCGTATCCATTAGTCTTAAATGTGCGCCACTATTGGTAATTAAAAAAAACGGAATCGTATCACTCCCAACTATTTTTACAAGCAGCTGACCGAAATATTTAGAATGAAAATCCATCATAATATCCTGAAGATCCTTCAAATCGCACAAAGCTTCGCATAAAAAATGATTTCTTCTTTTCTCACTATTCAAATTGTAGCCCCCTCCCTAGTCTGAATAAGTATCCTAGTCTCCGTAAGTTGCCCTCTCGTTATAATATGTAGCGATACATAATATGACGACTTTTTCACAAAGAAACTAAAAAAACCTCTACCAAACGAAATGAGTGGTTAGAGGTTCGAAGCAAATCATTATTTGACAAGGCTTGCCAGTAGCTGTTCTAAATCATATTGTTCCAAATCATCTATTGTATGATGACCTGTAGAAAACGGTAATTGCTTGGTGATGGTATTGGGAACCACTACCGTGTGAAGACCCGCTGCCAAAGCTGCACGTGCTCCATTCGGTGAATCCTCCATAGCTATCGCTTCATTAGCACTTACACCTAATTGTTCAAGTGCCTGCACATACAGCTCAGGATCAGGCTTAACATTTGTCACCGTATCAGCGGTACAATAACAATCAAAAAACTCTCGTATACCCAATGCATCTACAAATCGATCAATCCATGAACGGCTTGAACTACTTGCAAGACCAATTTTTAAACCCGCTTCCTTTGCTTGCTGCAAAAGATTTAAAATACCAGGCCTTATCACTTCCAACTCCATCAGTTCCGCATGCCTTCCTTGAATGGATGTTCGAAATGCCTCCTCATCTAAATCCATTTGATGATGTGTAACTAGATAGGTATAAGGATTAAAATCCTGAAGATTTGTACCAAGGCATTTTGCATACGTCTCTAACGATAATGCCACACCATAAGATGCATAAGCATCCTTAAAAACTGTGTACCAAGCTGTTTCTGTATCAATAATCGTCCCATCAAAATCAAAAATAATCGCCTTCACTAGCCCATCCTCCTCCCCTAAACGGTCATTTGCAATTCCTGCATTGCTATCCGCCATTTTTCTGACTCTATCCGTCTATTTCCACATGCTATCCGTCACTTTCCTACTGCTATCCGTCTATTCTGGCATGCTATCCGTCACTTCCACTTTGCTATCCGCCCCTCTATCATTTCGATTTCCTTCATTTAGCAAAATAACTCCGCCTATTATGAGTGCAATCCCAAGCGCAGAGTAGAGGTTAAACATATCGTCCCAAATGACAATACCTACAATAACCGTCAAGGCGGTGCCGACACCTGACCAAATGGCATAGGCCAGGCTTAGTGGCAAAGTTTTCAAGCATAGGGATAGGCTGTAGAATGATATTCCATAGCCAAGTGCCACCGCCACAGATGGGCCTAGAACTGTAAATCCATCTGAAAGCTTCAGCATAGTTGTTGCAAAAACCTCACTGATAATCGAGAGTGTTAAAAATAAATAGCCTTTCATCTCGTTAGCCTCCTAATGACTACCCGCAAGATTAAGTACCACGACACCTAAAATAATACAAAGAATCCCTAGTACCTTCTTACGATTAAATAATTCCTTATACAGTACAACACCCACGATGGCTGTTAGTGCTGTGCCTAATCCTGCCCATATTGCATAGGCTGTGCCAATGGGTATTGTTTTTAGGGTTAAGGCTAAACAATAAAAGGCCGTGCCATAGCCGACCACTACTCCGAGAGATGGCCAAATACGAGAGAAGCCTTCCGTACGCTTGAGCATAGAGCTTGCAAAAACTTCTGCTACAATGGCGATAAATAAAAAACTGAAAACCATCATTTTTATGAAAATCCTTTCTTGCTGCTATGTTTAAATGCTACAATGATTAATCTTCATCCTCGACATATTCTAATATATCTCCCGGCTGACAGCCCAGAGCCTTACAGATAGCATTTAAAGTAGAGAAACGAACAGCTCTTACCTTACCTGTTTTTAAATTAGAAAGATTGACAATTGACACATCAACCCTTTCTGCAAGCTCACTCAGTTGCATTTTACGATCCGCTAGCATCCGATCTAAACGAATAATTATAGTCATATTTTCACTTCCTAAGCTGTTGCATCATATTCATCTTGGAGAAATGTACCATAACGGAAAATACGCGCAATGGTCCAAATCACCAAACCACATAGTAATAATGTCCAATTAATGCCTGTGTAATGATAGCTGATCCCTGTAATAAAATCTGTCTTTTCCAATAAGGATTCAAGCTTAAACGGTTGCATCATTAGATAGACGATATATGTACGGAATGCACTTACAGTCAAGCTCAAGATTATCACACAATACGCAATTCTTTCTATTTTTATACTATTATCTAGTGAAAATATAATCCCTTTTGCTATATTACTTAAAATATTTCTTACTTGAACAACGATTAAAAACAGAATAGTTATGTATATGGTAGCAGTTACTAATAATTTCACGATATCCATTTTCCTGTAGTACATATCTTGAACTGTCTGCTTGGACAACAGCATTTCCAATCCCTCAAAATGAATGGAAGCTGTCACACTTGTCTTGACTAACCAATGATTCACAGCATCCTCTGACACAATCATTGCTCCTACAAAAATAACTGCCATGCACGCCATGCCTAAAATCATGAGAGCCATGATGACCGTAAAGATGATCCGAAGCCCCTTTGTCAACAATTGAAATTCTTTGCTTTGAATTGTTTTCTCCATTTTTAGCATCCCCTTTCTTCTATTTTATTATACTGTTCCTTTTATCTCTATCAATAATAAATTAATGTTTATCATTAAATTATTATTGATATTAATAAAACCCTCTAGCACATTTCTACTAGAGGGTCATGATGGTTTATTTCAGTAAGCCGGCATTGACTAGATACTGATTAGCTACTTCTGCCGCTAGTTTTCCTTCTACATTCACTTGATAATTCATTTCCCGCATATCATCGTCTGTAATTTGATCAGCGAGTTTATCTAAGGATTGTTCAATCTCTGGATATTGGTTCAGCGTCTCTTTTCGTAATAATGGGGCTCCTTGATAAGGCGGAAACAGCGCTTGGTCATCCTCTAATACACGGAGCTTGTATTGACGAATTTCACTATCCGTTGAATAAGCATCGAGTAGGTTGATATCTCCCGATTCAATCGCTTGGTAGCGAAGCTTAGGCTCCATTGTTGCAAGGGAGGGAAACGCAATATCATAGCGTTTTTGAATCCCGACATATCCATCCTCACGATCATTAAATTCCAATGTAAACCCTGCTTTAACAGCTTGTTCTATCGATTTAAGGTCCGAAATAGTTTGTAGCTGATATCTTTCTGCCAAGTCCTCCGATACTGCTAACGCATACGTATTGTTATAGTTCATTGGGCTCAGCATCACCATATCAAATTGCTTTAGCATTCCATCTTTCGCCTGCCGATAGACATCTGCCTCATTATTATTGATGGCTTCTTGTTTTAAAAATTCTGAGATGGCTGTGCCTGTAAATTCTGGGTATATATCAATGCTGCCAGATTTCAACGCATTAAATACAAATGAGGTTTTACCCAGTCCTGGTTTTAATTGCACTGTTAAGTCTGTATCCTGCTCTATTAATAACTTATACATATTAATGAGAATTTCAGGCTCCGCTCCTAGCTTTCCAGCGATGACAATTTCATCTTGGTCTTTACCATTTAGAAGCGGCATGAAGACCATCATCCATGCAACCATACTCACAAGACTGACAGCTATTACTGTTTTTCTAAATGACAGCGACTCAAGCCTTTTCAGTAAAATATCGAAGATTAATGCTAATATTGCTGCAGGCACAGCCCCTAAAATAATGAGTGCGGTATTATTACGATCAATGCCTAGTAAAATAATATCCCCTAAACCACCGGCTCCAATTAAAGCAGCTAATGTGGCTGTACCAACAATTAACACCATAGCGGTTCGAATACCAGCCATGATGACAGGCAGAGCAAGAGGCAATTCGACCTTCAATAAACGTTTAGGTGTGTTCATCCCCATTGCCAATGCGGCCTCCTTCAATGAAGGGTCCACTTCCTTGATGCCTGTATAAGTATTCCGTAGAATCGGTAAAAGTGCATAGACCACTAAGGCAATGATGGCTGGAACTTTGCCAATTCCGAACAGAGGAATTAATAACCCAAGTAACGCTAGAGATGGAATCGTTTGTAGCACGGCACTAATACCAATTATAGTTTCTGCTATTTTCTTTTTATTGGTTAAATAGATACCTAGCGGAATGGCAATAATGATGGCAAAAAATAGGGCTATAAAGGAGATTTGTATATGCTCGAGTAATGCTGCCAGAAGCTGTTCCTTTCGTTCCTCAAACATGTCCACGAAATTAGTCATGTGCTCGACCTCTTTCCTTGAAATCATTTGCGACATATTGCAGTATAGCTGTTCGAGTCACCATACCCATAATCTCCCCATTTTCTTCCACGCCAAGAACGTTATGCTCTGTCAGTTTTTCAAGAATCGTTGTGATCGACTCATTGATAGTAATCGTATCTCCTAGCTCACTAACACTTACGATTGGTTGCATAACCGTCCGAATATCAAACCTATTGTGAACTGAATTTACCCCTATAAATTGTTGGACAAAATCATTCACTGGATTTTCTACCATTTCCTGAGGAGATCCAATTTGAACAATTTCTCCATCTTTCATGACACATAGTCGATCCCCTAGCTTCAGCGCCTCCTGCATATCATGCGAGACAAAGACGATGGTTTTTTGAATTTTTCGCTGCATATCTAATAGGTCATCCTGTAACTTTGTACGACTGATGGGATCTAAAGCACTGAAAGGTTCGTCCATCAAAATAATTTCTGGATCCGCTGCTAATGCACGAATTACGCCCACTCTTTGCTGTTCCCCTCCAGATAACTCCTTTGGCTTGCGCTGACGATATTTTTCAGGCTCAAGGCCTACCAATTCCAATAGTTCATCCACACGCTTTTGAATTTTAGTTTTACTCCATTTTTTTAATTCTGGGACAATCGCAATATTTTCTTCAATGGTCATATGCGGAAAAAGAGCAATTTGTTGTAACACATAGCCGATACTCCAGCGTAACTCGTGAATATTATAATCACTTACTCTTTTTCCATTGATCCAAATAGTTCCTTCAGTCAATGGAATTAATCGGTTGATCATCTTCAATAAAGTAGTTTTACCACATCCACTTGGACCGATAATAACGAAGAATTCACCTTTTTTAATCTCCACGTTGAGGGCTTTGACAGCCACATGGTCGTTACTATACATTTTTGAAACATTATCAAATATTATCATTTGCCAGCTCCTTATATTTCGCGAATAAAATAGTAAATTTGTATTTCGTCTATATATTTCACAAATAATAGCCCTTCCAAACATTTGTACGAAGGCTAGTTGATTTACTACACTCCCAACTCCTCAATGGTAGTAAAACCTCTTTACTATTTATCATAGCATTTTATCCCTAATTACACATAAATCTACTAAATTGACTGTTAATTCCGTCTTATGAGAAGATAAAAAAAACGGCAATTGGGAGGTAGTGAACTATGAAGAATGTCTTTCAATTTATACCTATTAACAAACTGGCTGATAAGTTTCCCGAAAACTCTTGGTGGGCAAGCCATTACACGGATTTTAGTGAGAACGACCTTGTTGCGTACTATGAGGGAGATTTGAAGCTTCCTTTTCTTGATTTGGATTGGGACATTCCTTTCCCACAGCAAGACAATGTGATCATTATTGTTATTGATGGTCATTTGACGGTAGATCATTTATACAATGCAGAAACGGATGGTGCAATAGGACTGATGGTAATGGGCAATTTGACAGCTAAAAATATAGCTGTAGGTGGTCAGGAAATCTATGTTCACGGACATCTGACAGTAGAGGATATTTTGTGTGGCTCCTATAATCATGGGGAAACGATTGTCAATGGTCATCTTCAGGCAAACGTATTAGTTCAAGACGATGAGTATCGCTTTAACGTTCATGGACAGAAGTCACTGCAATGTATCGTCAACATTTGGCACGGAGATGGCGTTTTTCAGGAACTCCCTATCCGTATACAAGATGTGTTAATTGACGAGGTTTTTTATGATATGGATGACGATGAAGAAGAGATTGAATTTTCATTCGTCACATTGGTGAGTATCCTTAAAGAAGGACGCTCCGCACTGACTAATTTACAGGAAATCCCCCACATCAAGAAGGCAACTCATGTAAATTTTACGGACCATCACATCGATGTGGAAAATATACTAAAGCTAACAAAGTGTATTTTGATGACTGGAGACAAGCCTTATTTTGACCTTGAGGAACATGGTGTGCATTTCACTGTTCAGCGAGCGCATATCGATGATGACGGAGACAAGACGAATGATAGCATTTATATGAAAACCTCCCAGTATCATTATTTTATTTGGCTCAATGAAGATCAAACCGTCTCCCTATTGAGAAAATCATTCGATGAAGGAGATGAATGGTGGGACATTACGGATTTACCTCAGGACAATTTAGTGGATATTCAGGATCACTGGATTATGTTATTAACTTGTGTAAATGTCGCTACCCTTTATGTGCCTAAAATCGAGGTACAATATGTAGAACGAATTTTACAACATCCAGAAATTCAAGGGCTTGACGAGGATGACGATGGTTTCTGGGACGGTTCTAAATATTATAGTTTTCGTCAGGCCTATACGGATGAAGATGGTGATTTTATTCATGCTCGTATTGAAATTAAGACGCCTGATGAAGCGTATTATTTTTATTCATTAGAAAATCCATCCTATGTTTCTCGACACTACCAACCACCTAACCATTTTGGTCGCCACGAGATAGCTTTTTTAAATACTAGACGCTGGGAGGCTTCCGAACAATATTTTGAGAGATTTAAACAATATATGTCTCAAACTTTTAAGATAGACAATTCAGCGGAATGACATGGAACTATTTAACGTTCGCAACGTTCTATTAATGATATAAGCTATTTATTTACACACTTCTTTATTTCTCTTTCACTCTTTGTCATAATAAGAGATAGCTAAACTTTTAATAGAAGGGAGGGAGATGTGGTCACTACCAACATCAAGCCTATCATGAAATACGTAGTTAATTTTTTTAAAGGACTTCTGATTGCTGTCGTGGTTATTTGTATTTCATTTTTTATGGTGACCCAATTGTTTCATACGACAGAAAGAGAAGAGCCTGTCGTCATTGATGATCGCCCAAGTGCAGAAGAATTTATCGGCAAAATCGCTGAAACTGCACGAAATCTCGGTGCCAATAATGACTTATATGCCTCTGTGATGATTGCACAAGCCATTCTCGAAAGCGAGAGCGGACAAAGTGGTCTTGGCTCTGCCCCCAATTATAATCTGTTTGGCATGAAAGGCAGCTATCAAAATAATTCCGTGAAACTCGAAACGTCTGAGGATGATGGATCAGGTAATCTGTCTACCATTATGGCTGATTTCCGTAAATACCCTTCCTATGAGGCTTCTATGCAGGACTATGTAAAGCTAATGCGAAATGGAGTTTCGTGGAACAAGGAATATTATGCAGGTGTTTTCAAAAGTAACACCAAATCCTATACTGATGCGACGAAGTTTTTAACAGGCTCCTATGCCACTGATTCAAAATATAATGAAAAATTGAATTCACTTATCGCTCAATATGACCTACAGCAATATGACAGCCCGGTAAAGGATAAAAAAACGATCACAGTCACGGATGGTGACTCTATAGTAGATATCGCAGAGGTCTATAATGTCAACGTGACCTCTATTAAGCAATGGAATCAGCTAAGGTCAGATCGACTCGAAGCTGGTATGCAATTAAATATTTATCACTATTAGACGATAATCTCCATGCTCAGAAAATGGGCATGGAGTTTTTTTGCGAAACCAATCTTTTTCTCAAACGTCCTTATGTAAAAATGCGGCAAGGAAAGGATAGGACTATAGTGACTCGTACACAACTACTCAGCCTCATCATCATCAACCTAGTACTTTTGCCAATCATTCAACTTAGCTACAACTTATTATTTATGACTCAAATAGCTGAAAGCTTTTTTCAAATAGTCCTGTTCCCAATGTTGATAATTGTATTGAATCTGTTCCTTTGTTGCTGGCGACTAAAAATATCATTTTATATCCATTGGATCTTTATTTATGTGGGACAAGGTACTGCACTAGCCTGTTATTTCGTGTGGCATTATAGTCAATTAACACCCTTCCCACATATGCCTGTCGGTGAAGCGGCCTTTGATCTATACATGGTCACTTTTTTAATTGGTTTATGGCAGCTAGTCGCATTATTTGTCATCAATATTTTGGCGTTTGTCCTTTATTTATTTTGGCAAACCCTCCGAAATAATGACCATCAAAAAAAGCTTTATAGGCTTTGACCTAATAAAGCAAGACATTCTATATTGATTTGTCGGTGAATAACGGATTCTATTATGTAACGCCCCTATGATGCTTTAGCTATTGAGTATCCTTCTGAAGTGTATAAACCCCTCTCTTTAAGTTATGGACTTCATTCGTTAACCCATGGACATCTGTCTTTATTTCTTGAACCCTCCTCCTTAACATACAGATTTCTTACTTTCGCTCTTGGAACCCGTCCTTCTACATGGACATCCATCTTCCTTTTAAACTCATATCTGTCCAATTATATCTAGCGATGATTGACGACGTGTAAACCTTAATCCAACTACTCCCCTTCTACCCTTCAATTTTTTTCTAATATAGCATACTGGCCATTGGCTAGCTGCTTAATGGCAGTTAAAAAGAGAAGCCTATAGCTTGGGCTTCTCCGGAAATAAAGTACCTACTTCTGTTAGGGTTGTCGCTAAATCGTGACGATAGAGTGCATGCTGTTTATCTAGGCTATTGATGGTCACTTCGTTCCCACCAAGGGAAGAATGAACATACAAATTATCGCCCATGTATAAAGCTATATGACCTGGAAAATAGAGCAAATCACCTTTTTGTCTACTTTCTTTCTCTATTTTCACAATAGGAAAGCCCTCCACCATTTTAGCATCCCTAAAAATAGTAACCCCATTTAACATATAAGCAATTGAACATAAGCCGGAGCAATCGATTCCTAATGGTGATTTGCCACCCCAGCGATAAGGTGTAGCTAGATAGCCTAACGCTGTTTCGATCACGTTTTCTCGAAAAGAATGCTCGGTTATTTGCGTTTGAGATCGCTTTGCCTGTAGCCACTTAGTGCGAACATAGCCTATTTTTCCCGACACTAATTGTACAGCAGACCATTCTTCTGGTACGTCCTCTTGCGTAACAACGCCTATACTAGAACCTTTCACAAGAGTCATCAGCTTTGTGCTTTGGATACGAGGCTGCTGTAAAACATCTGCAAAACTTTGAATAATGATATGCTGTGCTTCTCTATGCCATAACGATACCTTATCTTCATCCAGCAGCAAATCAGCCTTCTGACAATATCCTTTATAACGATAGGCAGTTTGGACATATACCCAATCCTCATGACAGTCTGTCAGAATATCTACTGTCATGCCATAAAAAACTTCATCTATTAATTCAGAAGTTTCATCAGGCTTGACATGCAAATTGGCAATCATAGCTTTAATGATAGACTTCATTGCTGTTCCTCCCTCTGCTCCATCATATGGTCATAAACCACTTTTGAAAAACGACCAATAAGTTGGCGAGCCAACTCATTTTCCGTTACGTTTGTTATGAAAACACCAATCAGATAATCAATTGAGTTACTGTAGACAATACCTACATCATGATCGACTGTGTCAAGCCCTCCTGTTTTATGGGCTAGCTTTACATCATCTACGAGGTAGCGCTTTAAGCCTTCATGTGCGCGTTGTCTATTTAAAATATCGATGACAAGCCTATTGTAAGGTGGTGCTAGTAAATCCTGTTGATAAATACGTGTAAAAAGGTGAGCCATGTCCCATGCAGACGTAAAGTTGTCTAAACCCATTGCAAGGCGCTCGACATCCATCATTTTTCGCTGTAGCAACGTTTCCTGTAAGCCTATTTGACGGAAATAATCATTTAAAAATTCCATTCCTACTACATCAATTAGGACGTTTGTTGCTGTATTGTCACTTGTTATAATCATCCATACTAGTAGCTCATAAACGGTGCTTTGCGTCAGACGTTGCTCGCTTATTACACTAAAATCTACCCAATCAGCAGGAGATATGGGTAAGGACGAATGAAGGGATATGCTGTATTTCTCAAAATACGCTAAAGCAGCTAGAAGAATCGGCACTTTAATAATACTAGCACTCGAAAATGCCTCCCCTATTTGATGGCTAAATAGGAATTGCTCATTCTTTGGATTTTTTACAAAGAGGTGCACTTTGTAGGGAGTTTCATGGAGGAGGTCTTGGATTATTTTCTCCATATGACACCTACCTAACAACACGAATCTGATGATTGTCTGCATCCATCGTAATAGTTCTTCCTAAAGGCAGTGACAGCGTTGGTAAACAGTGTCCACACGCTATTCCTGAAATAATG
Organism: Lysinibacillus sp. F12; assembly: GCF_057773605.1. Lineage (NCBI taxonomy): Bacteria > Bacillati > Bacillota > Bacilli > Caryophanales > Bacillaceae > Lysinibacillus > Lysinibacillus sp. F12. The sequence continues at coordinate 137,899 of NZ_JBYMLP010000003.1, read as the reverse complement.
GGTTTGTTAAAAGGCACTAGAATTTCCTCAAAAATCGTTTGTAGCGATAAACTTTGTTCTGGCTTTTGTGGATTTTCAGGTCCGCAATTGGTCCATGCTCCTAATAAGATACCTGCTACGTCATCTAATTTCCCCGCTAGCTTTAATTGCGTTAACATTCGGTCAACTCGTTGTTCACTTTCATCAATATCTTCTAAAAATAGAATTTTCCCTTTTGTATCAATTTCATAGGGTGTCCCAAGTGATGCTGTCACTAATGTTAAATTGCCCCCAATAAGTGTTCCTGTAGCACTTCCAGCTACGAGTTTAGACATTGGTTGATCTACAGGATTTTTTAAGTCATACTCCTCCATCTCTTCTGCCATTATGTGCTGACAAAAGGATTGCCAAGTATAATCGTCCATTTCCTGCCTAATAAACTCAGTCGAAGGCATGGGTGTATGGTACGTAACAAAGCCACTTAGCTGGTTGAAGGCTATATGTAAAGCCGTCACATCACTATAGCCTGCAAAGACTTTAGGATTCGCCCTCATTACCTCAAAATCTAAAAGTGGTAAAATTTTCGTTGCCCCATAGCCACCACGAACACAAAATATGCCGTCAATCGTTGGATCCTGAAACATTCGATGAACATCCGCCGCCCGCTGATGATCAGTGCCCGCTAAATAACCATGTCGCGCGTGACACGTCTCTCCAACGACCACCTTCAACCCAAGCTTTTCAATACTCGCTATAGCCGGCTGTAATCTTTCCGGTGGAGTAGCACCTGAAGCACTTAGTAGACCAATTGTGTCACCTTTTTTCAAAGCCTTTGGACGAATCATTCATTTACCTCCCGTTTCAATAAAGTACGATAAACTGTTAATTCTTCTTCATTAGCTAAAATAAAATGGCCATCCTCAATTTCCACAAATGAAGGAGGACTGTCATCATAACGATGTTGTGTTGGATCATAAATCTCTACCACTTTCTCTCGTTCCCTATAAGGGTTTGGCTCCGGTACAGCTGATAGTAAAGCTCTCGTATACGGATGAAGTGGATGGATGAAAAGCCGCTCAGTTTCGGCTAGCTCGACAATTTTTCCTTTATAAATGACGGCCGTACGATCCGTGATAAAACGGACAACGGATAGATCATGAGCAATAAATAAAAAGGTTAAATGATTTTGCCGTTGAAGATTTGCTAATAAATTCAATACCTGTGCCCGAATAGATACGTCTAAGGCAGATATTGGCTCATCAGCGATAATAAATTCTGGTTCCATCACTAATGCACGAGCAATGCCAATACGTTGGCGTTGACCACCAGAAAATTCGTGAGGAAATCGATTCGAAAATTCTGGAAGTAGACCTACGTTTAATAGTGCCTTGCGAACCTTTTCCTGACGTTCTGCCTCATCTTTATATTTTTTGAAAGGATATAATCCTTCCGACACGATATAATCAACTTTTGCACGTTCATTGAGCGACGCCATCGGGTCCTGAAAAATCATTTGGATTTTCTGGGTAATTTCCAAATCCCAATCTTTCGGAATTTTCCCATGAATAGTTTTGCCATGATATAAAATTTGTCCCTCTGTAACCTCGTTGATGCGCATAATAGACCGCCCAATCGTTGTTTTCCCTGAACCTGATTCACCTACTAAACCAAATGTTTCGCCTTTAAAAATATGAAAACTAACATCATCAATGACCGTAAATGTATCTTTCCCCTTGCCAAAATTGACGGTTAAATTTTTCACTTCTAGTAACACTTCTTTATCACTCACTAGCATACTGCCTCCCCTCTGCAAAAAAGGCTTGTAAGGCAGCAGGAGGTTCTACCTTTGGGGCAAGTGGATCTAATAACCATGTTCGTGCATAATGCGTATCACTAACCTGAAAAAAAGGTGGGCGCTCGATAAAATCAATTTTCAGCGCATATTCGTTGCGCGGCGCAAAGGCATCACCCTTTATTTCCTGAAAAAGATTGGGCGGCGTCCCTTTGATCGAATACAACGCTTCTCCCTTGGAGCCGAGCTGCGGTAAGGAGGAAATAAGGGCCCATGTATAAGGGTGCTTACTATTAAAGAAAATTTCATGGGTTTCCCCCACCTCAATCACATCACCCGCATACATCACCGCGATACGGTCTGCCACCTTGGCGACGACGCCTAAATCATGCGTAATATAGACAATCGTTAAGCCATACTTCTGTTGGAGATTTTTTAATAGCTGCAAAATTTGTGCTTGAATGGTTACATCTAAAGCGGTTGTTGGTTCATCACATAGTAAAATATTTGGCTTACAGGCGATCGCAATCGCAATGACAATACGTTGACGCATCCCACCAGAAAATTCATGTGGATATTGCTTATAGCGTTTTTTCACATCATGGATTCCAACATCTGTGAGTAATTTTAATGTTTCTTCATAAGCCTCCTTCCCCTTCAAGCCTTGATGTAACACTACACATTCCTCAATTTGCTTCCCGATCGTTTTTAACGGATTTAAAGATGTCATCGGGTCCTGCGTCACCATCGCTATTTCCTTTCCTCGTATCCGAAGCCATTCTTGCTCTGTCGTAAATTGGCCTAGATCCTGTGCTCGATAAATGATTCTGCCCTTTTTAATGCTGCCGTTTTTGTCGAGCAAGCCCATAATGGACTTCATGAGCACGGATTTGCCAGAACCAGATTCACCAACAATAGCTAAGCTTTCCCCTTTATAAATATCCAGAGAAATATCTCGAATTGCTGTTAATACACGACCACGTAATGTGAATTGAATGACTAAATTTTGGATAACTAATAGGCGTGATTTTTTAGATGTCACTAATTTCATCTCCTTATACATGGTTTTTCGGATCTGCTGCATCTGCAAAGGAATTACCAATAATATAAAACGCAATAGTAATGACACTTAATACAATACTCGGAAAAATTAGCTGATATCGTAAGTCTGGCGACATCATGAGCACACGCCCTTCATTGATTAAATTACCTAAGGACGGTTCACTAATTGGCAGCCCTAAGCCAATATACGTTAAAAATACCTCTGCCCCTATGGCAAAGGGAATAGCTAGACTCAACCGTAACATAATGACAGAAATTAAATAGGGTAGTAGATTTTTAAAAATGATACGGTAATCCGGTGTCCCTAAGCATTTAGAGGCTAAGTTGTATTCACGGTCGCGTAAAATAACAATTTGATTGCGAATAAATCTAGCCATTTCCACCCACCCCGTTATACACATGGCGATAATAATCGTTGATATACTTGGTCGTAAAATATAAGACATTAAAATCAGGACAATGGTTGTTGGGATATTATCAACAACGTTATACAGTTGTGTAATAGGCACCTCTAGCTTTCGCGAAAAGCCCCATAGTGTTCCAACTGTAATCCCAACCACGGCTTCTACTAAAGCGACTACACAGCCGATAAATAAGGATGTCCTTGTCCCCGCCCAAATTCGTGACCATAAATCCTGCCCAATTGAGTTTGTACCAAACCAAAACTCAGCATTAGGGGAAATATTACGTGCCTGCATCCCAGTTTGCTCATCTAGGTAAATTTCCGTTGGTGATTTTTGTGCTGGTAAATACGGCTGTAGGATCGTAAACCCAACAATTATAAGCACGCCAACTAATAAAAACACAGCTAGTCGATTTTTCAAAAAGGATTGCCATGTGGAACGCCAATATGAGTAATTAGAATGACCTGTTTCTTCTGCTTGTCGCGCATCGACTTCCACAAATTCAAACAATGTTTCCCGTGATTTATTAGAAATATTATGAATTTCATTCGTATACATGCCCATTAGCGTACTCCGCCTCCCTTGCCTAGTTTAATCCGAGGATCAACAAGCGCCATGGCAATATCCCCTAAAATAAGTCCGATGATACCAAGGGAGGAGAACACCAGCACTAAGCCTTGGACAATCGTATTATCCTGTCGTTGAATCGCATCAACGAGTAAGCCCCCCATCCCTGGGATGGAATACAAAGATTCTATATAAATAGAGCCCGTAATGGTGAACAAAATAGTGGCAGGTAAATATTGCGCCATTGGGATAAAGGCATTTCGTAAAACATGCTTGAACATTAATGTTCGTTCCTTTACTCCCTTAGCTCTCGCAAGTTTAATATAGTCCTTGTTCAATTCATCCACCATATAACGTCTCATCCACATCGCATAGGAGGCTGTAGGAGCCAACGCCATGGAGGTTAATGGAAGAATCCATGTAATCGGTCTATATTCATCAAAGAGCATCGGCAATTGAAAAAGATCTGTAATATACATTTGTATCACTAAATAATAAACAGCTGCAGGTACAGCTACGACAAAAACAATATAGCCTGTCCCAAGTCGATCGAGCCAACGCCCCTTACGATAAGCCATCATAATACCTAGCGGCACACCAATTAAGAGTGAAAGGGCAACAGCTCCTAAACCAAAAAGTAGTGAATATATAATTTTGTCCCCAATAATCGTTGTAACAGGTACATCCGTTCGATAGGTCACCGATTTCCCGAGATCCCCTTGTAATAATTTCGTGTAAAAGTTTCCTAGCTGGATAAGCAATGGATCCCGTAATCCTAGATTCGTTAAATAGATTTCTTGCTGAGCAGGAGACATTTTATCGGCTGCCGCACCTAAATATCCTTCCTCTGGCATTAATCGTAATAACGAAAAAACAATAGTAATAATAATAAAAAGGGTGAACACAGATTGTAAGAGTCGTTTTCCTATATAGTGCAACATCGCGCCATCCTCCTATGTCAAAAAGACTAAAGGAGATGCCGACTGTTCCTTTCGGTATCTCCTTTTTCATCTACGATCCCCTACTACTTTTTAGCATTAGCCAAAGCGTCAGCACGCTCTTGTTCCCACTGAGCAAGCGCTTTCTTAAAGTCTTCATTACTCATTGGTTTTTCCAAAACTTGCTGGCCTTTAAATTTCTCAGCAGTCACACCAAATGGTGAATACTGTGCCTCAAAAGGATTTAATTTAGATGCAACATAGCCACTACCACCAACGGAATAGGGAATTACAAAAGCTTCTTCAATTAAAAAGGCCTCTGCCTTTGCAAATAGCTCATAACGTTTTGCCACATCAATCGTTACTTTTGCTTCATCCACAAGGTTTTGATACGTCGTTTTTCCATTGGCTTCTGTATACCCCTCAGCTAATTCAGGTTTATTATAAGTACCATCCACTGTAAATGGATCCGTATACGTGGATGGATCCGCATAATCTGGACCCCAGTTCGCTTCTAAAAGCGCAAATTTACCAGGACGACGCACCTCAGATAAAAAGCCTGTCGCTGGACCTGCCTCAACAATAATGTCGACATAATCTGTCCCGAGTAATTTTTCAATTTGCTGCTCCACTACTTGGGAACGATTAGCCCAGTCTGGACTACCAGCATTATATGGCAATAACACTTTTACAGGGAATGTAGCTTTTCCCGCTAATGCCGCTTTGGCTTTTTCTTTGAACTCAAGTGCTAGTTCTTTATGAAAGGAATCTTCATTGGAAATAGCTGCAAGCGGCGTTAATTGTGTGTAATCTACCCCTTCAACATCTACAAAGTTTTTTGGGGTAATCGTGTTGCTCAGCAAATCGGCTGGATTATAAGGCTCCATCGTTAGCATGGCGGAAACACGGTCCAGGGCATGAAATATTGATTTTCGGAAATTTTTGTTGTTGACGGCGACCTTCCAGTTATCTGGTTCATATTCTGCGTCAAATTGTGGGTTAAAGTTGAGAGCGTAGAAGTAGGTATAGAAGTTATTTTGTGTTTGACGAACTTGAGATTTTTTCTTATCATCCTTAAACCATTCATCAATAATGGAAGTAGGAATACTTGCGGAATCAATTTCTCCACGTAAAAACAGTTCAGGTGCTACCGTTGCTGCTTCTTTATTATATTTGTAGCGGATACGGTCAATCAGTACTTTGTCTTTATCCCAATACGTATTATTTTTTACTAGAACACGCTCATTTTGTGGCTCAAATTTATCTAAAATATAAGCGCCATTATAAAGGAAATTTTCCCGTGTTGTTCCAAAGTCCACCCCTTTTTCTGCAATGAACTTACCATTCACTGGGAAGAAACAAACGTAGTTTAACATAGAAAGAAAATAAGGTGTTGATGCTTCTAAAGTATATTCTACTGTATGTTCATCCAACGCCTTTATGCCTACCTGCTTGAAATCCGTTATGTCACCGTTATAGAATGCCTCTCCATTTTTTACAACTGTCGCAATCCAGGCTGTCGAGGATTCATTTTTGGCATCAAGAACATATTGTAAACCGTCCACAAAATCCTGTGCAAGTACATTCGCATATTCTTTCCCTTCATGTGTCACCCATTTGGCGTCATCACGCAATTTAAAGGTCCATACAGTGGCATCTTCATTTGCCGACCATTCCTTCGCTAATCCTGGCTGGACTACCCCGTACTTATCATATTCAATGAGACCATCCACCATATTCGCCGCCACCGCAAATTCATTCGTTTCAGACGTTTTTAAATAATTTAATGTTTTAATTTCCCCTGAATACACCACGCGATATTCTGATGCTTTTTCACTCGATGATTCATCATTACAGGCTACACAAAACAATACGACCAGACAAACGAAAAGCCACCCATATTTTCTCACATGCATCCCCCTAGTCCTCTTTTTATAATGAAAATCCTATTGGAAGGACTGATGACATGACCCTCAATAGGATTTTTCAAACATTCGCTAGGTCAGTCTCTATTGACCCTCTCTCTATAGATGCCAACCAAAACTACTTATTCAACATGACAACAGCGTGTCCTATTGGCTCACACGTTCCTTAGTTAAAGCCCATCCTCACAGTCAAGTTAAAAATTGCAAAATACGTAGTACTTCATAAAAATCATCCGTGTTGAATTCTACAGAATTATGTGGTTTAAATGTGGCATTTGGATAAAAGGAATTACGATAAGCCCGTGTATGATCTCGATATATGATTTCTATCATAAAGCGCTCTGGCAATGGTACCTGAATATGCTCACGTGGCACCTTCATCGAGGACTCTACCAGTCTTTTGGTTTCCATAAGCGTTAGCTTCGGGCTGACACTAATAGTTGCATTCCCGATTCCTTCTTTTGTCGCGAAGGTCACAATGTTTTCATTGACGGTCTGAATTTCTTCAGTCAAGCCAACATCCCCACTGACAAACGAAACAGGAACACCATGTAGTGCCGCTGCATACGTATTAATTAAAAATTCACTCGCATACTCACCATTTATTTTGACATCTGCATACGTGCAAAGTGTATGGGCAAGCGGATTACGCGCACTTCCCCCTTTACTGTGATAGCCAATAAAAATCGCACGGTCAAAGCTTTGATCGAGACCCGCAACCATACACATCGGATCGTAAGTCCAGCCACGGATTACCTTACAGTTGATAGGTAAATTAGAAATATCGAGATTGCGTGCTGAATCGTGTGCATCCTTCAATAGTATTTCTGTTGCTCCCCCCGCTATCGCCCCTTCAATGGCAGCCTCTACTTCTTGTGTCATTTGTTTTTGAAAAAATTGATAGTCAGGTGCATTTAACTCTGTTTCACTCCAGGTAGTTGTACCCGTAATGCCTTCTATATCGGCGCTAATATAAACCTTCATTGAATCGAATCTCCTTTATTTCATGATTTTGAATCGTTACCTGAATGGCTCCGTAACAGGCCGTTTTAGCTTGAACTCGTCTTGCCCACGCCACGTTATGAAAATCGTAATGCCACCATTCCTCTGCATAATTACTAAAGCCTACTTGTGTCATACAGTTGTATAATAAACGTCGATGTTGACAAGCCTCTGGATTTTCATTTGAGTTATGTTCAAAATAGCGTGTAGCTGATTTTTCATTCATTTCATCAAAGGCTGTACCGAGATTCAAAGCTTTCCCTTGTCTATCAGCAAGCGTTATATCAATAGCACCTCCTGTTAAATGGGGTGCTAAATGAGCAGCCTCTGCGCTTGGTAAGGCGACATACTTTTTAGTTGCCTGCAGTAATTCTTGTTCTGTAGCATGTGGCAGAATGTGGGCCAATTGCTTTAAAAAATAACTAAATAAATACTGTTGAACTTGGAATGGGCGATAGCCATCATAGATTAGCAGGCTAAAATCCTCCGGTAATAGGGTCAAAGCATGCTGCAAGCGTTCAAACAAACCTTCACGTACATAAATGCTTCGTAAACTATTAGGAATCTTTTGCTGATAGTAAATAGGTTCAACAAAAATTCTTCTATGAAAACCTGTAATCTCGATAAGAGGCTCTTGGCTTTCGATAACAGATGGCCTCTCAGGTGAATTTTCATTTGAAGTCGTTCCAATTGGTTGAAAGAGGTTTACAATACTAGAACACCTCCTTAATTATTAGATTATTCAGTTTTTTAAAATGAATGTTATCATATCTCTCTAGCATTGACTAGATAAAAATACAATTATTACAAATTAGTGGGTATTCTCTTAAAAAGATTCCTAATCCAGCAAAATGTCGTCGAAAAATATCTTTTATCCTCTATTTAAGGATTTTATTCATCTCATGGCCCTCACATGCTAAAAAAATGTTGAATCTAGTGTACTTACGCAAAAAAAGGTTATTGAAACACTGTCTATGTCTCAATAACCTTTTCGCTATGCTTTTTGAAATGAGTAGGCTTCTACTTGATGTCCGTTGCGACCAATTGTGGTTTGTGCCTGAGCTAGTGAATTGAGAATGGCTTCCTCAGTTACCTCTGCCGCAGCCGCAAATAACTGATTCATCACGGGATGATCCTCACGGAGTTGAGTTCTTGTTTCTACAAGCTGTTCAGAAATATGTGGGATGTTGTGTGCAGTTGTAAAGCCTATCACAATGTCTCCACTGCCATGTGAGTAATGACTGCCTGTTCGACCTAAACCTATCCCACAGCGTTTAATGACTCTCTTCAACTGACGACTACTTAGTGGAGCATCGGTGGCAAGGACTATAATAATCGAACCATCTGTTGGCGCTAGGGTCGATGCACATTGGATGGAGGAAGCAGCATAACGTTCAGCTAAAAATTCTGAGCTGTGCCCAAAATTACTGAGCACCATGCAGCCCACCGTATAGCTAATTTCTTCTTTATCAACTTTGACAATTCGAGAAGAGGAGCCAATTCCCCCTTTATAGCCAAAACACATCATTCCTTTTCCAGCGCCAATTGCCCCTTCCTGTGCTGTATTCGGAGAGGCATTACGAATGGCTTCTACGGCATGCTCAGGTGTTACGGGACATGCTCGGATGGAATTTAAATAGCTATCATTGCATTCACCTACAACAATATTGATGGTGCCAGTCGTTTGACCTATATCCTCATTCATGTAGAGCATATAACGTAGTGCTCCCTGCATAACGGCTGGTACACCAAAAGTATTTGTGAGCATAATTGGTGATTCAATCACACCTAGCTCATTCACCTGCACAAGCCCAGTTGTTTTGCCAAAACCATTTAACACATGGCTAGCTGCTGTAACTTTGTGCTGAAATAAATTCCCCCCGTGCGGTAAAATAGCTGTGACACCTGTACAGGCGTAAGCTCCTTCATGATCTATCGACTCATCCAATGTGACATGTCCTACTCGTACCCCTTCAACATCAGTAATACAGTTTTTCTGCCCAGCTGGTAACACACCCACTTCAATGCCGAATTGCCTTACCTTTCCCTGCATATTACGTTTCCTCCTGAATTGCCATTGACACCGCCGCCTGGGCATGAATCATCGTTGTATCAAAGACTGGAACACGGATATCCTGCTGCTGAATGAGCAGGCCAATTTCGGTACAGCCAAGAATTACTCCTTGCGCTCCTGCCTCCACAAGCTCATTAATTACTTGAATGTAATAGGACTTGGAATTTGGGATGATACTCCCCAAACATAATTCCTCATAAATGATCCGGTTAACTTCCATACGTGAATGACGTTCTGGCACAATAACCGCTATTCCATAGCCCTCTACTCTCGACCTATAAAATTCCTGTTCCATTGTGTACATAGTGCCGAGGAGAGCTACTTTTTGTAGTCCAGCCTTTTTTATTTGTTGAGCCGTGGCATCAGCAATATGTAATATGGGGATAGTGATGGCCTCCTCCATAACCTCTACGACCTTATGCATCGTATTGGTACATATAACGATAAAATCTGCACCTGCTCGTTCAAGTGACAGTGCAGCTTGCGCAAGCACAATGCCAGCTTTGTCCCATTGTCCCCTCGCTTGAAAATGCTCAATTTGCTGGAAATCAACACTATACAAAATACATGTAGCAGAATGAAGGCCCCCTAGCTGTAGTTTGACCTGTTCATTTACTAACCTATAATATTCAGCAGAGGATTCCCAGCTCATACCGCCAATCAAGCCAATTGTTTTCATCATCAAAACTCCCTCCTTTTATTCTATTTATTATACATATTAGCCGAATAAAAATGAGAGAATTTTCGGAATTTACCACTCTTATAGGAAAACTCAAAACTTTATTATAATTTATTATATTAGAAAGGTTGATTTTTCATAAAAAAACAGTGTAGACTAAAGCGTACTGTGAAAGGAGGAATAACTTATGGAATGGATTTCAAATATTGTTGATAGTGGAAATAATATTTTATGGACATATATCCTGATTATCTTATTATTAGCTGCTGGACTATATTTTTCATTTGGTACAAAATTTGTACAAATTCGTCTTTTTCCTGAAATGTTTCGTCTGATTGTCGAAAAAAGGGAGGGAGATTCAGGGGTTTCGCCATTCCAAGCCTTTACGATTAGTGCCGCTTCACGTGTAGGCACTGGGAACATTACAGGTGTTGCCTTAGCCATTGGTGTCGGTGGACCAGGTGCAGTATTTTGGATGTGGATTATTGCTATTTTAGGAATGGCAACAGCCTTCATTGAAAGTACTTTAGCACAGGTCTATAAAGTAAAGGATGGCGATACTTTCCGAGGTGGACCTGCCTATTACATGGAAAAAGCGTTAGGTCAAAGAAAACTAGGTATCATTTTTAGTATTCTATTAACACTAAGTTTTGGATTTATATTTAATGCAGTGCAGTCTAACACAATTGCTACTTCGGTTGGGGAAGCATTTGATATAAGTCCAAAGCTCATTGGAGGCTTACTTGTAGCACTAACAGCATTAATTATTTTTGGTGGTGTACAAAGAATTGTAAAGGTAACGCAAGTCCTTGTACCTGTTATGGCCGTCTTCTATTTACTTGTAGCGCTTTTTGTTGTGGTGACAAATTTATCAGAAATACCGAATGTCTTTAAATTAATTTTCACACATGCATTTGGTCTACAAGAAGCTGCTGGTGGAGCAATTGGAGTCGCTATTATGCAAGGGGTACGTCGTGGTTTATTTTCAAATGAAGCTGGGATGGGTAGTGTGCCAAATGCTGCGGCGACTGCTAATACCTCACATCCTGCTAAGCAAGGACTTGTACAAAGCTTAGGTGTCTTTTTCGATACGATTATGATTTGTACAGCAACAGCCTTTATCATTATTTTAGCTGGCTTATATGATAAAGGTGAAAGTAATGGTATTATTTTGACGCAAAATTCCCTAGCTGTACACGTTGGGGATTGGGCTCCTTATTTTATTGCCATTTCCATTATCTTCTTTGCTTTCAGTTCGATTATCGGTAACTATTACTATGGTGAATCTAATATCGAATTTATAAATGCCCATAAGGGTTGGATGGTTATGTATCGCGTTCTAGTACTAGTCATGGTTATGTTCGGCTCTGTAGCACAAGTTCAACTTGTATGGAATTTAGCAGATTTATTTATGGGGCTCATGGCTTTCATCAATATTGCTATCATCATGATTCTTGGTAAAATTGCCTTCCTTGTATTAGATGATTTTACAGGCCAACGCAAAGCAGGTAAAAACCCTGTCTTTTATGCCAAATCAATTCCGACATTAAAAAATACTGATTGTTGGGAAGAAGATCGATAAAATAGGAATGCCCCTCCATTGCAATGAATGGAGGGGCGTTTTTTTAATATTTGAACTGACTAATCAGTTGTTTTAATTCATCGGCCATATGCGCAAGTGCTTGTGCCGAGGCATTGATTTCTTCCATTGATGCTAACTGTTCCTCAGTTGAGGCTGCAACATCTTCAGAAGCGGCTGCATTCCCTTTGGCTGAGAAGGCTAAATCTTCCGTCACTGCTGCTACCTCTTGCACACCAGCAGACATTTGCTCTGAGGCAGAAGAAACCTCTTCCATTTTTGGCGTAATTTCATTCATACTTGTCATAATGACTTGGAATTTCGTAATGGCTTCATCAGAAATATGTAAACCACTTTGAACATCCTCCGTTACCTTAGCCATAATACTTACAGATTGCTCTGTTTCTTGTTGAATTCCGCGAATCAATTCAAAAATTTGTTTAGCCGAATCCTGTGATTGCTCGGCAAGCTTACGGACTTCATCTGCTACAACTGCAAATCCTTTTCCATGCTCGCCTGCTCTTGCTGCTTCAATAGCGGCATTTAAAGCCAGTAAATTAGTTTGATCCGCAATGCTTGTAATGACGTCTAAAATGGATGTAATTTGCTGTGAACGTTCATGTAAGGTTTGAATTTTAGCATTAGAATCAGCAACAGATAAATGAATAGACTGCATTTGATCCTTTGTATTTTGAACAGCTTGTCCGCCCTCATCTGCCTGTAATGTCGCATGCTGTGAAAGGTCCGTCACAGCAGATGAAATTTCAGCAATATGAAGAATAGCTGTTGAAAGCTCATGTAATGATTCTGCATTTTTATTGGCACTAACAGTTTGACCATCTGCACTTGATGCAACATCTTGAATCGAAATTGCGACTTTTTCGGTTGCTATACTTGTTTGATTCGCATTAGCTGTTAGCTCTTCAGCAGACGATGCCACTTCCTCTGCATTTTGTTCAATTTTTTGAATAAGCGTCCGTAAACTTTCCTGCATATCATTAAAGGCCATTCCTAATTGCCCAATTTCATCATTCGAAGTTATCGTAACAGTTTCTGTCAGATCACCTTTACTAATCGTAACGGCGCTATCTTTTAATGCTTTAATTGGTTTAATGACAGCCTTCATCACGAAGTAGAAGATTATAGAACTAATAACGACAGCTGCAAGTAGCACTATAATGGTGTGAGTTAAAATCGATGAAGCCGATTCATCAATTTCCTTGGAAAAGATGGTACCTGTGATTTTCCAATTGGTTACTTCATTCGTCGTATAGAATAAAATACGATCATCGCCGTTAAAGACGTATTCATAGGTGCCAGAGGGACTTTCGTACATTTTATCGAGGAAACTTTCTTTTATCTTGCCACCCGCTTCGAGGGTAGGATGGGAAATGACCAGATTGTCTTCCCCAAAAATAGAGGGATAACCATTTTTCCCAATTCGAATGGAATCTGCAATTTTTTGAAGGTTTGTTAATTTAATATCAATAGCGACAACCCCTGACTGGTCCTTAATCTGTTTAGCCACCGTGACAACCATATCACCTGTTCCCGCATCCTTATACGGGTTAGTAATTAAAGTTTCACCTTTTAAAGCCGTCGCTTGTTTATACCAATCTCGATCTAATGGATTATAATCCGCATCATTCAATCTGGGTACTTGAGAAAACGAACCATCATTTGTTCCAACATAAATACTTAAAACGTCTGGATTAAGCTGTCCATATTGTTTAAACTTTGATTCAATAGACGTTTGAGATTGCTTAAATTGCTGTGCATCTATTTCACTACTAAACACTTGAATGTCATTCATCTTATCAGTAATCGTTTGATCAATTAGCTTATTTAGAATTCCTACACTTTCATTGGCGCTAAATAAGATTTCCTCTTCAATGGAATCCTTAGCTGATAAATAAGATAAACTACCTACAGATATAACAGGAATTAGTAATACTAGCGCAAATAGCGTATAAAGCTTGCCCTTAAAACTGCTAAATATTTTCTTCATATATTATTCTCCTTTTGTTTCTTGAAGTGAAAAATATCACTTGTCAGCCTGATATTTGCTACAACCGTTCCCACTCTGTATCTGTTTTACATCTCTCCCATAGCTTTTATCGGATGAAATATTATTTTTCAAACATAATTATGATTTTTTTATTATTCAGTCTTTACAGATACTCTAAATCCCTGTAATTGTCAGGAATAACTTCCTATTAGCCCACAACTTACTAATCAATAGCTACACGCTGAAATGGCTTCTATTGGTCTAGACTTTATAGAAATTGGAACTGCTGAACTGATAAAAAGGTAATAAAAAGAGGTTGTCCAATGATTTATTTAACCAGTAGACCCCTCTTTTATCCTGAGCTTAATATTTAAATGTTTGTATCGATTCCTGTAAATCTATCGCCATTTTCGCTAAATGTGTGGAAGCCGCCGCTACTTCCTCCATTGCCGCATTTTGCTCTTGGGAAGAAGCGGCAACGCTTTGCACATGACGGCTTGATTTCATAGATACCTCACCTATGTAGTCAATTTCTTGGACAAGCTGTTCAATATCTTGATGGATGGTACGAATAGCTGCGGTAACTAACTCCGTCTGTGCTTGAACATCATTAATAGCATCATCAATTTGTATAAAATTATCTCTTGCCACATTAACCTTATCCCGACCTACATGCACCGAATCATTGCTATTGACCATATCTTCTTCAATTATTCTTGTACTGTCAGTAATTTGAGCTACTACTTTTTCAATTTCCACTGCTGCAAAATTAGACTCATCTGCCAGCTTGCGTACTTCCTCAGCGACAACGGCAAACCCTTTCCCATGTTCACCGCTTCGTGCCGCTTCAATAGAGGCATTGATAGCAAGTAAATTGGTCTGCGTCGCAATACTTTTAATGACATTTACAGCTGCTACAATAGCTGCTGAATTATCATCTAAATCCTGGACACGCGTATTTAATTCACTCGTATTGGCTGAAATTTCATCCATTTGTACCGTTGCATCGTGGACAGAAGAACGACCTAAACTCGCCATATTTTTCGTTTCGACGGTTGCATCATTAACATTTTGAATGCTAGTGGAAATATCATTCATTTTCTTCAAAATATGGGCCGATAAATTCCGTACATCACCTGTTAAAGTATCCTGCTCTTCAATTCCATGTGCAATATCTTGAATCGACTCTGTGACAACCTCCGTTGCCTGTGTGACCTCCATACTACTTGCCGTTAGCTGCTCAGAGGTCGCTGCCACTTGTTCAGAGGAATTTCCTACTTGCTTCATCATCTGACGAAGCTTTTCTGACATTGTATTGAATGACTGGGCTAGGTGAGCAAATTCATCATTTGTTTTGAATTGAAGATGGGTGTTTAAATTCCCCTCTGAGAATGTATCCATTTCACTGACCGTTTGTTGGATATTTTTAGCAATCCTTCTACCAAATACAGTGGCAATAATGATGCTAATGAGGAGAGAAATTGCCGCCAATATCAATATTTCAATACCACTTCTTTCCCCTTTTTGCTTGGTCGCCTCTATATGTGCTAGCATGTCTTCCTGCTGTGCAGTGGCCATTGTCTTTCCAAAGACTACAAGTTTCAAAGAGCCCTCCCCTAAAATCGGCAAGGCTACTTGCTGAGCCTGTTCTATTTCGCCACGTTTATAAAGCGGAATAATCTGTCCATCTATCGCCTTTTCCCAATCATCAAGCTGTTGTAAAAATTGTTCAAAATCTTGATTGCGAGCGCCTATTTCTTGAAGGCGATTAATGGATGTATGTAAGGTATTCCGAATTTCATGATGATTGTTTAACATTTCTTCCTTACCATATAATATATATCCTCGAATAGCTGCGTTTGCACGCACAGTTTGGAACGAGATATCTTGATATAGATGGATTAATTCCGTATTGTCTTCGATTTCAGCTAGTGTCCTATTATTATTAGTTAAGAAATACATCGCAATGGCTGTAATCATTAATAAGAAGGCTAGCACGATACCAAAAGCAATTTGTAGTTTACGTTCCACAGTTAATCTCATATGATTCCCTCAATTCTACTGTAATCACCATTGAGTATATCCTACCTAAATCTATTATCCTATAAAATATGTACCTTTTCTCACAAAATATCGCTAAAATTTAACAATAATGAAAACTCCACCTGAAAACTATTGACAATAATATCCACTATTACGCTAGTTTAAATAGGAATTAATCCATTGAAAGCCATGTAGATATAACCAAAAAAGTGGGAGAAGTAATACCATTTTCATGAAAAGCCCCCTTTTTTCCACATATTCACGAATACCTGAAGTAAGCATCAGGACACTTAGTAATAATAAGCTATGCTGAGCCCCATATATTTGCATCGTAAATGTGATCGTTAATGGTAGGAGGACAGGAAGAATAAAATCAGAAGCGAGTCTCTTCTCCTTTTCTTTCATCAAGTTTTTCTGATCAGTTTTCGATGTACCTCCTATTAATTGCTTTGCCAGCATATATGCTAGACTAAAAAATAAAATTGTATACATAATAAATAATAACCATGGCGTTCGGCTTTCTTCATTCAATAAAAGAAAATAATCTACCACTTCTTTAGTTTGTAGTTTATAATACTGCATCGTTTTCTGATCCATGAAGAATAATTGTTCGTCGTCCACCATCACCTTAACAGCCATTTCCTTTCCATTATCGAAACGAATATATAAATCACTCGTTGGGGTAGGTTCGGTTGGTCGACTGGTCGGGACTTTTTTGGTCTGTAAAGCTTGTTGCAGGTGTTCTGTATCTTTCACCTCATAACGATTAAGGTAGAACACTTGCTTTAATGGATATAAATATTGCTCCTTGCCATCATTTCCAGACATATACCATGCCTGCTCAATCGTTTGAAAATGACTATGCGGAAGGGTTACTAGTTCGTCTCTTTGCCTTTCATTGTTCAAAAACAGCAGGAGGGTGATGAGGCTAAGCGTAATGCCAAGAATTAGTGTAAGTAAATGTCCAACCCGATTCATTGCTTATACTCCTTTACTCTTTACATATATAGTAATTATTGTAATATACGGTTTACCCATCCAATAAGTTTCATCTATACTAAAGGATGGAGGTGGAACGGGAAATGAGCAAGCCAGAATTATATGTTAATTTAGTAGTAGGACCTGATTGTGATTTCGAATCAATGGCCATCCGAGCCGCACTTGAATCCTTTGGTGCAAGGGTAACGCTTCATTTGATTGGTAGACCAAATGATTTGATTGATGTCTTATCGGGCATTGATCTTCATGGCAAAATGGATTATCTCATTTTGAATTTTCACGGAGATGAAGGACGCTTTTGTCTGCCTGAGTTAGGGGAGGATGTGTATGAAGACGATGAACCAAAGAGTTTGTACTTTGGTCCATTGGATATACAAACTTATAGCCGCCTACAGGGTGTAAAGGTTATTGCCGCAGGCTGTACATTAGGGTGGAAACAGCTCGCAACAGCATTTTTAGAAAGTGGCTGTCACTCCTATTTAGCACCAGATGATTATATCGATGGTAACGCAAATCTTATGTTTCTTATTCGCTTTTTCTATGAGATCATCTCTCATCATAAAAATCAGCAGGAAGCATATGAACTAGCTCAAGCCATTGATTCGGAGACGGCAATGTACAAGCTTTATGTATCATAAAAAAAGATCGTAGCAACTAAAAGATTGCTACGATCTCTCTTATTTTTCGTGGATGTTTTCAAGCATAGCCTTGTTAAACGTTTGCGACTGTCCTCTCGCTATACTTAACGTTTGCCAGTCAGATCCCTTTACTTGCTTCGCGATATATATAATTTGACCAATATGCTGTGAATAATGAGCCATTTGTCTTTCTATCGCATCGATTACCGCTAGCTTTTCCCCTCTGATTGTGACATGTCCCTGCAAATCGGATTCTGTAATACTTGCCAAAGCATCTAAAAATACTTGCCAGCCCTCTTCCCAGACCGCGAGAATTGCTTCTTTTGTATAAAGACTATTGATAAACTCATCATCCCGATTTCGTGTAGTTTTCTCACCATCTGTCGTTAAAAAATCAGTCCAGCGCGAAATCATATTACCACTAACATGTTTAACAATGACCGCGATACTATTGGATTCTTCATTATACGCCCAGTGCAGTTCTGCCCCCTCCAATTGATCCAGTGCCTTATCGCCTAACTCTTTCACACTTTTAAATCTCTTTTGAACAACCTGTAAATACGTTTCCGCAATCGTCATAGTCGATCCCCATCCCCTCTTTTTTATTATTATAAGTAGAAAATCTTACTTTTTACCAGCTATTTACCAAGAATAAATTCCTTGACGATAGTTGCCATTTCTTCCTGCATTTCTTGTGGATCTCCATTTAGTTGGTAACCAATGTGATAGACATAGCCGTTGTAGTACGAATAGTATTCGTTGGCTCTTGTAGTCATTTGATAGATTCTCTTATCAGCTGCGTCGTAATTATAGTAAATATAAGGAAAACCTTGATTTGGTGTCATCTCCCGAAATAACACAGGATTCATGAAATTTAATGCTACATTTGAAATCTTAATATCTGCAGTATCTTCAATATTTTGAGATTTTACATAGTCTGCTAAGGGATTTCGATCGACATTTGTCACTGTAAAATTAATATATTGTAAATCCACGCCAGTGTAAGATTTTTCTTTAAAACTAAATTGGAATTGCGTTTGCTGACTACCATCATCCATTTTTGATGTTACCGCATATACTTCCTGAATATTCGGTTTAAATGGTAGATTTTCGGATTTAGTGAGATGGACTGCATTTCCCAACAAAGTACCTACTGATTGCATAGCCTCGAAGCCTTGAAGTGGTGCATAATATTTAATATTTTTTGCCTGACTTAAATAAAGTGATATCGGAAAAAACTGACTGTACGTTGTATCTTTTCCTTCTACTTCTGTATGAAATAAATCTGTGAATAGAAGTTTTTTTCCTTCATCTTTTACCTCTGTCGTCACCTGATCCATTGGCTGTGTTGCTTGCCAAGCAATGAAAAATAAAATAGAACATGTGATCATAACGGTGAATGCACGATATGTCCATTTTGACTTGGATGGATACGACTCTTGCTGAACATGTTGTCGAACCTTTTGAATAATCACCTCTTTATGTGCTGTGACATCCTGTAACACCTGCATGGTATGTTTATCCATGGTAAAGTACCTCCCATTCAATATGTTGTAAATCTACTCTTAGTAGCTCCTTCCCCTTCTTCAAACGAGACTTTACCGTACCCTCAGGAATTGTCAGTAGTTCAGCAATTTCTTTAATCGTCATTTCTTCTAAGTAGTAATAAACTATCGCTTCTCGCGGTTTGATGGGTAAGCGTAAAATAGCTTCATCTAATAAAGCATGTTCATCTTGAAGAATAAGTGCATCCTCAAAATTGGATTTTTGCTTTAAAAATTTATGTTGAAATTTAATTTTTCGATAGGCCCAGCTTTTTAAATAATCCTTGCATTTATTGATCGTCATGCGAGCAAGGTATGCCTTCAGTTCTCCTCGTTCCTCATAATGTTTTTGATGATAAAATTTAATAAAAACATCCTGCACAATATCCTCTGCTATTTGTAAATCCTTCGTATAGTAATAAGCAATACGAAACAAACTCTCCGTATGTATAGCCATCAGCTGCTCCAATTTTTCTATATTAGACATATACATTCCCTCCTTCTACACTATAAACGATTCCCAACCAGAAAAAGATTATTTTTCCAGATTTTAAAGGACATAAAAAAACCGTCTCAAAAATTTGAGACGGTTTTCTATTTATAAATTTTCATCAATATATGTTTCAATATCAGAAGCTATTGTATCAATTGGTACATCTTCAATATTTTCAGCGAAGCCATTATACATTTTAACGATTGTTCCCTCTTTATCAACTAGGAAAAATTGATTACCATGGATAACTTGATCACTATTAGGATCATTTTTCACTAAAATTTTCGTATTTTTAACCGCAAACTGTTCAATATACTTTTGTGAATACCCTGTAAGAAGATTCCACTTAGAATCATCTGGCACATTATATTTACTAATATAGTTGGCTAATACTTCTGGCGTATCAACATCTGGATCTACAGAAAAGGCGACGATATTATAATCCTCTACCCCTTTTTTCTGAAGCTTTTCTTGGACTTGTGCCATATTCAAGGACATTGGTGGGCAAATCGATACACAATTCGTGAAAATATACATACCGATCCATGGCTTGCCTTTTAAACTTTCAAGTGAAACCGTCTCTCCACGCTGATTGACATGTTCAAAATCAGGTATCTCTAAACTATAATCTGCTTTAAATTTAGAATTCCCGCAGGCACCTAGCACAGTCACACAGGCTAAAAGCAATACTAGCCCCATTCGTTTATGTTTCATGTTAACACTCTCCCTAACCTACACTATCCTCATCCTAACTTAGGCTGTAAGCGTTGACAAGAACCTCTAGGTGACAGCTTTCGTACATATTTGTGAAATTAATTTCATTTTAAGGAAACAAGTGCCTCATGAATCGCATCTAGCTTTACCTCGACACGGTGTAATAAATAAAAGGACACTAAAATCGGAAAACCAATATCCGATATCATGTTTAACCACTGTTCCATTGCTATGCCCCCTCTCACTAGGTAAAAATGGCCTTTGCAGTTCTCTTAGCAAAGACCATTTTTTCATTATTCTGTTGCTACATCGAATTCTATTACCTTTCGTTCTACAATGCGTGCACCTTTGATAGCTGTCAATGCTCCAGCTTGTCCAGAAAATACATTTTTAGCCATAATAGTTTTCATGACTTGTTGAATGTCAGCTGCTGTTACTGTTGGCTTTGGAGCATCAATCGTAAGCATGGATGTTTTACCATCCGCTGTAACAAATTGTAACTCTAAAACTTGTGTCATTTTGTCATCCCCCCTTAAGATAATTCGCTTGTCTCTTGCTTTTCAATACCGGCTAATGCTTGTGATGAGAGACTGGCCATCGCTTGGGCGACAGCTACTAAATCTTCTACGCTATGTGTCTTAGCGATATTACGATACGATTTAGTAGTGTATGTTGGCTCGTTTTGCTCATTGTAGCCTTCCACATATTTCAGACGCAGTGTAGCTTGTAAAAAATTCACGTTCGCCATCCATCGTCACCTCCCTTCATACACTATATAAAGACGAATTGCTAAAAAAGGGACATTATAGGATGAATTTTTTTTCAGAAGCTTTTATAATAGAGTCAGAGAAGGCAAAGAGGTGAACGATTTGTTACAAGGTTGGTTTTTATGGTTTATTTTATTTTGGGTGGTTGTCCTCATTTCATTGATGGCGATTGGCGGCTTTTTCATGTTCCGCAAGTTTTTAAAAGCACTCCCAAAGCAGGATGGAAAGTCTGATTTAGATTGGCAGGAATTTTATTTAGATAAAACAATCCATTTATGGGGACAAGCTGAAAAAGAGTTACTCTATGAGCTTGTAAGCCCTGTCCCTGAGCTCTTTAGACAAGTAGCAAAGGAGAAGATTGCAGGGAAAATTGGCGAGCTTGCTTTAGAGGAAAAAGCACCTGCCATTAACAATGACCTCATTATTCGTGGCTACATCCAAGCAACACCTAAACGCGATCACAAATTTTTACGCAAAAAATTAGAGCAAATGCAAATTGACATCGCCCCCTACGAACATTTATTTGAATAAAGAAAACTACGCAGCACACAAGCTTGTGCTGCGTTTTTTAGGGGTACTGCTTTGAGCGGACCATCCTCATTTGGCGTTCTATCCGTCTATTCGAGCGTTCTATCCGTCACTTTGGGCGTTCTATCCACCACTTTTGCAGTTCTATCCGTCACTTTGAGCGTTCTATCCACCTCTTTTGCAGTTCTATCCGTCACTTTGGGCGTTCTATCCACCACTTTTGCAGTTCTATCCGTCACTTTGGGCGTTCTATCCACCTCTTTTGCAGTTCTATCCGTCACTTTGGGCGTTCTATCCGCCACTTTTGCAACCTATCCGTCAATTCGAGCGTTCTATCCACCACTTTTGCAACCTATCCGTCAATTCGAGCGTTCTATCCGCCACTTCTGCAATCCTATCCGTCAATTCGAGCGTTTCACCCTCCACGATGCATAACAAATTCGCCCCACCTCCCGAATCTAAAGCATAAAAAAACTACACTAGTTTGAGCACTAGTGTAGCTGGGGAATCGTTTTTTTGATTTTTTTAAACTGGATTAACATGGCAATTCGCCAAGGTACTAACATGGCGAAGGCTAGGATCCAGAACATGCCTGCTAATTCACCAACATCGATGGAGCTGCTTAGAACCATTTTAGCCACTACTCGGAATATTAATAAACCAAATAATATAAAAACGAATGCTTTTGAACGTTTTAAATAAATATCTCGACCTTTCACTTCAAATTTGGAAGTGGCAATTAAAATTGTCGAGAACACCATTCCTACAGCGGCTGCTTCTAATATTTGCATCGGTGGTACTCGGAATTGTTCAAATAAAAACATGAGTGCACCAGAAGACATCGCGATGGGCGGAATAATAATTTTCTTCTCATTTGTTGGCATTTTGGAAGCTCTCATACGTATAACCATGACAAAGCTACCCATTAGAATGGCCATAATGGTCGACCCAATAACATAATAGTGAGAAGGGATATTGCTCAACATAAAAGATCCTCCTCTAATGTCAAATTAGCAATTTTGACCAAGTAATTGGTCAGCGACGGCTCTTAATCTTTCTGGCTCAAAGGGCTTGGTAATAAAATCTTTCGCCCCACTTTCAATCGCTTCTACAATTAACTTTTGTTGGCCTAATGCTGTTACCATAATTATTTTTGCATTTGGAAATTCTGGGATAATTTTTTTTACCGCCGCAATACCAGTCATAACGGGCATCGTTACATCCATTGTTACTAAATCTGGTTGTAACTCTCGATACATAGCCACAGCTTCTTTACCATTTGCTGCCTTACCTACTACGTCATAACCCCATTCTGAAAACATATTACTGATTGCAACACGCATAAATAGCGTATCATCCACTACTAAAACTGTAGGCACATGTTCATCTCCCTCCACGTTAAAGTACGGTATGCCTCTTTAGTTTAACAAATTAAAAGCCTGTAAATCCACCGAAAATAGGCTGTAATATACGAGTAATATACGTTAATCCATCAAAGAATAACAAGATACCCACGGCAATCATGATATAACCACCGATTTTCACGATTTTTTGGCTATGTGTGCGAATCCAAGTCATTCGTGAAATAAAGAACGATAACACAAAGAATGGGATTGCGAACCCTAAATAATAGGCGAACATATAGCTAAAGCCCGCGCCTGGGTTTGTACTAGCCAACATTATAATAGAAGCTAAAATTGGTCCTGTACATGGTGTCCATCCTGCCGCAAAGGCAATACCAATTAAAACAGATCCCAAATAGCCAGATGGTCGATTTTTAAATTGAAACTTCCGATCCTTCATAAGGAAATCAATTTGTAGCAATCCAACAATCATTAAACCAAATACTACGATTAAAATGGCACCAACCTGACGTAGTAAAGTTTGATAATTCAGGAAAAACTCTGCCGCATAGGAGGCACTTAGTCCGATAATAATAAAAATAATTGAAAATCCTAGTAAAAAGAATAGTGTGTGGAAAATGGCACGCTTTTGTAGCATCCCTTTTTCTGATTTTAGCTCATCTAATGTCATACCAGTTATGTACGATAAAAATGCTGGATACAATGGGAGGGTACATGGTGAAATAAAACTTAGAAACCCTGCACCAAAAGCTAAAAATACGTTAATATCTGTTCCCATATTTTTCGATCGCTCCTTACAGTTACTGCAACCATCGTACCAAAAAAACTGATAAATTGCGCCCTTCCTGATTGTGAACGTTTCATGGCAAAATGATGAGATTTCTGAAAAGTCCTCCCAAACATATAAAAAGCTTAATAAGCTACTTCTGCATTATGCGCCGCTGTTGATTTTCTGTCAACAAAATTCGCCATTATTCTACATTTTTAAATAAGCTTACCTATCTCATTTTTTTAGCCAATGCACCGTTTTTTATACACTATTCAGGAGTAATTATCTGATCTTCATGTATAATATTCATAACAAACGCGCATTTGATTGAAAAAAGAGGTGTAGCTCCTTGGAATTAAAAAAAATAAAACCTAAAAAAATCTATGAAGAAGTGTCCGAAATTTTGCATGAAAAAATAAGAGGTGGTGTTTTAAAGCCGGGTGATCGACTGGACTCGGTTGAACAGCTTGCTGAACAATTGCAAGTTAGCCGTTCCGCTGTGCGAGAGGCGCTTTCTGCCTTAAAGGCAATGGGATTGATTGAAATCAAACAAGGCTCAGGGACTTTTGTAAAGAGTGTGCCTCCAAACAGACTCGATTTTCCATTATCTACAGCCATGTTATCGAATAAACTTGATATTGCCCGTTTATTAGAAGTTCGCAAAATCATTGAGGTAGGCGCAGCTGCGAGTGCCGCAAACAACCGTACAGAACAGGATATTCAAGTAATGGTTCAAATCTTAGATAATATGAAGCAAGCCCATGGGGATGGTGAACTTGGTGAAAAAGTGGATTATCAATTTCATGTGGCAATTGCAACTGCCTCCCAAAACCCCCTACTTGCTACCATTCTAGATCAAATTTCTGGGCTGATGATTGATACAATGAAAGAAACACGCCGCATTTGGTTGTACTCTAAAAAAACAACAAGCGAGCAACTATATGAGGAACATATGAAAATCTTCCTTGCTATTCAACAGCAAAATGAAGAATTGGCCAAACAGGCGATGACCTCTCATTTAAGCAATGTTGAAAAGGTTCTATTACAATATTTTGAAACAACGGAATCCAACCTGCTTTAAAACAGCCTAGCTCTCGACTAGGTTGTTTTATTTTTTCTGAAAATTCCATCAAAACATCTTCTTTCTTTGAAAAGTTTGTAGTATGATACATATAACCAAAAGTCATCTGATGACCTGTTGTTTATAAAAAGGAGCGATGCATATGAAAGTAACTCTCTTTGCTACTTGCCTAGTGGATATGTTTCAGGGAGATATAGGGAAATCTGTTGTGGAAGTGTTAGAAAGACTTGGCTGTGAAATTGATTTTCCTGAGCAACAAATTTGCTGTGGACAGCCCGCCTATAATAGTGGCTATGTGAAAGAATCCAAAAATGCGATGAAAAGAATGATTTCTGCCTTCGAGCATGCTGATTACGTCGTCTCCCCCTCTGGTTCTTGTGTTTATATGTTTAAGGAATATCCAGAGATTTTTAAGGGAGACCCTCTATGGGCATCAAAAGCAAAGGCATTGGCAGCCAAAACGTATGAGTTTACTGAATTTATTGTCCATGTATTAAAGATAGAGGATGTTGGAGCCCATTTAGAGGGCAAAGCTACTTACCATACTTCCTGCCATATGACTCGCCTCCTTGGAGTGAATGAGGCTCCTATAAAGTTATTACAAAACGTCGATGGTTTACAGTATGTGGAGCTCCCAGGAAAAGATAGGTGCTGTGGGTTTGGTGGCACATTCTCTGTCAAAATGGGCAATATATCTGGCGAAATGGTTCAAGAAAAGGTCCACCATGTAGAGGAGACAGGGGCGGATTATTTAATCGGAGCAGATGCTGGCTGTTTAATCAATATGGGTGGTCGTATTCATCGCCAAGGAAAGCCAATTAAAGTAATGCACATTGCAGAGGTTTTAAATTGCCGATAAAAGGAGGAACATTCATGGCCATGAAAACTAGTAATAATCGCTTTCAGGACCGTGTCACAAAAGAGCTTGAAAATCAATTTATGCGTAGCGCTGTTTCCAGAGCTCAGGACCGCTTTCAAACACGTCGTCTACAACAAACTCAGGAACTTGGAGATTGGGAGGAATGGCGTTCACATGGAGAGGAAATACGGAAACATGTTTTAGAAAATCTTGATTATTATCTATACCAATTAAGTGACAATGTTGCCAAAAGAGGTGGACATGTTTTCTTTGCTCAAACTGCACAAGAAGCAACAGCCTATATTCAAGATATTGCGAAACAGAAAAATGCTGCTAAAATTGTGAAGTCAAAATCGATGGTAACCGAGGAAATAAACCTTAATGCTGCATTAGAGGAACTAGGCTGTGAAGTGATCGAAACGGACTTAGGTGAATACATTTTGCAAGTTGCCGATCACGAGCCCCCATCTCATATTGTGGCTCCTGCTCTGCATAAAAACAAAGAGCAAATTCGAGATGTGTTTAAAGCAAAACAGAGCTACACTCAATCGGAAAAGCCCGAGGAGCTTGCTCTTTATGTGCGTGAAAAACTACGCGATGAATATTTAACTGCCGATATCGGTATAACAGGCTGTAATTTTGCCATTGCTGAAAGTGGATCGATTACGCTAGTCACCAATGAAGGCAATGCTGATTTAGTTACGGCTCTGCCAAAAACTCAAGTCACTGTAATGGGAATGGAAAGAATTGTTCCTACCTTTGAAGAAATGGAGGTTCTTGTTAGCTTATTAACACGTAGTGCTGTAGGGCAAAAGCTGACAAGCTATATTACCACGCTTACAGGAATTAAAGAAGAGGGTGAGACAGATGGGCCTGAGGAATTCCATTTAGTCATAGTGGATAATGGTCGCTCAGCCATTCTTGGTGGCGAATTTCAGCCTATCTTACAATGCATTCGCTGTGCCGCCTGTGTCAATGCTTGCCCTGTTTATCGTCATGTCGGTGGGCATACGTATGGCTCTATCTACTCGGGTCCGGTTGGTGTAGTACTCTCTCCGTTATTAGGAGGCTATGATGATTTTAAAGAGCTCCCCTATGCCTCAACGCTATGTGGTGCCTGTACGGATGCTTGCCCTGTAAAAATACCTTTACATCAGCTTATTCATAGACATCGTCAGGTCATTGTTGAAAATGAAGGCAAAGCACCCGTTTCCGAAAAGCTACTAATGAAGGCATTTGGCTTAGGAGCATCCTCCCCTACCTTGTATAAGATGGCTACAAAAATGGCCGCTCCTGCAATGGCTCCCTTCACGAATGACCATACGATTACTAAAGGTCCAGGTCCTTTAAAAGCATGGACTGAAGCACGGGATTTCCCTGCACCGAATAAAAACAGTTTCCGAAATTGGATGAAGCACCGCACAAAAGGAGATGAGGAATCATGACTGGTACCATGCAGCATCGAGAGAATTTTTTAGCAAACATTGCACAGCAGTTAGGGCGTTCCCCTATTACAACGCTTCCACGCCCCACGTGGCAGTATCAACCACAAAATCGTACATTAAAAGATGCCACGAGAGACGAATTACTAGAGATTTTCATGAAACAATGCGCCAATATTCATACGAATATTGTGATTTCCAATTGTGCCAAGCTTTCTCAAGATTTGCAATCTGTTGTGGACCAATATGGCGGACAATCCATCATTAGTTCTAGGGACGAGCGATTTCAAGAAT
This sequence comes from Lysinibacillus sp. F12, assembly GCF_057773605.1. Classification (NCBI taxonomy): domain Bacteria; kingdom Bacillati; phylum Bacillota; class Bacilli; order Caryophanales; family Bacillaceae; genus Lysinibacillus; species Lysinibacillus sp. F12. Next base: position 110,355 of record NZ_JBYMLP010000003.1, on the reverse strand, counting down.
TCGGACTATCTGAATTAATGACAGAAAAATGGCCGCAGTCTAATATTCAGTACTATGAATGGAATTCACAGCAACCACAGGAAAATATCCTACATGCTGAAAAAGCCAATATAGGCATTACTATTAGCGAGATGACACTTGCTGAATCTGGGACGGCTGTACTTTTTAGCAGTAGAGATCAAGGAAGAAGTATTAGCTTCTTACCAGAAAAATCGATCATTTTAATCCCAAAAAGTACAATGGTGCCTCGTATGACACAAGCAGCACGGTGGATTCGTGAAAAAATCAACAACGGAGAGAAAATTCCTTCCTGTATTAATTTCATTACAGGTCCTAGTAACTCAGCAGATATCGAAATGATTTTAATCGTTGGTGTACATGGCCCGATTCAAGCTACCTATATCGTCATTGAGGATCGTTAAGCCCATTAATAAAGTAAAGCCTTTGATCTCAACTATGGCAGGTACTTAATAATTCTCCTATAGTAAAAAATGACAAAAGGTATCGAGCATTTACGTCACGATACCTTTTGTCTATAGTCAGACATGCATTTATGTTGTTGAATGAGGGACACTTTTTGTTATGCCTTCTTTTTCATAATACTCTGGATGTGCTTCTTTTAAAATGGAAGTGCGTAGCATCACAAGTGAAATGGTAATGATAATGACACTCGTAACAGGTAAAATGATTGTGGCCGGTATTGCATCATATAATACGCCATAAACAACCATACCTATTGGCATCATAGACATTGCCATTGTTTCCATTAGACCGAAAACGCGTCCGCGGAATTCTTCTGAGATGATTTTTTGCATATACACCCCTATTGGCATATTTATCCCCATTTCAAAAATGGCAAAAATAAAGTAAATGATTAGGTAGAAACTTACAATCGCGATATAGGAAAAATTCGTGACTAACGGAATGATTGCTAAGGCGAGACTACCTGCTAACAGTAATAAGCTTATTTTTGAGAAACGTAATGGCGCTTTGACTTCTGGTCTTGTTGCAAAATAAAGAGAGGCTATCAGCATACCTGCTGCTCCTGATGCCTCTATAAAACCAAAATGTGTTGATTTTACTTTCAGCAATTCAATAATAATATATGTTCCTCCAACGGCAATCGCAGAAAAAAATAGATTAATCCATAATGCCACCCACATGATTGTTTTTATAACTTTTCGTTGTTTAATATAATGGAAGCCACCTTTAAGCCCTTCCCACACCTTCTCCTTCTTCACATCTTCCCCTCTAGTACTATAGAGTTTAAAATCCATTGTTGCCTCTAAGCAAAACGCCATGATATACGCTACGATATTTACCATTAAAAATATATCAATATTGAAAAATCCATACATCATGCCGCCAATGACTGGTCCCCCAATGGCAGCCACCGACATTGATAATTGATTAAATGACATCGCGCGCTGTAAACGTTCTGGATTTACAAGTGTAGCAATTGCAGATGAAAACGTGACCCCAGAAAATGCGGAACATATTGTATTAAAGACTGTAGCTATGTAAATAGCATAAACCGACATCCCTACCGTTTCTGTATAAATCAGTAATCCCCCTACGGTCAAAATGGTTCCTGCCTGTGCTAATAAAATCGTTCGTTTTTTTGAAAAATTATCCGCTACATAACCTGCCAAGGGTGCTACGAGAGCACGAGGTAACACTGAACAAATCATATTGGTCGCAAAGCTCATGGCTGACCCTGTCATGGCTAATATATACAGGCTAAAACCAAACGCCATGACATTTGCCCCTAACATGGCAATCATTTTACTCGCTGTAAAAGTCCATAAATGATAGGTCGCCTTTCTTAATTTCTCCGTTTCATTCATCTTAAAAACCCCTCCATTTTTTAGTTGAATTAAAAAGTTTAATTTTATTAAACAAAATATACCATAGCTTCCTCTTTTCACGCAAGAAAAAGTTTAATATAATTAAACAAAAGGAGGCGAGGCAGTGAACTCTCTAGGCGCACGAATTCGCAAATTAAGGAAAGAAAAAAAATTAACATTAGAGGCGCTTGCCGGTGATCGTCTAACAAAAGGAATGCTAAGTCAAATAGAAAATGAAAAGGCCAAGCCCTCTATGGAAAGCCTGGACTATATTGCTGAACGGTTAGGTGTCAAGGCTAGTGAATTACTCGAAGAAGTAGCACCCTCATCCATTCGTTCACTTTTAGAGCAGGTGGAAATTTTATTTGCAGAGGTAAAATGGGGAGACATAGTTCGCTATCAAGAAATTGTTGATTTAATCAAGCCATCAGTCGAGGGACTTCCTCATAGTTATGAAGCAGGCCGTTTATTGTATATATACGCTGTCACACAGTATGAAGCAGGATTAACTTCATGGGAAACATCCCTCCTACAAGCGCGCACTATCTTTAAAGAAATTAATTTACTTAGCCATTGGTTCAAAACATTCATCCTGCAAATGTCCATATTAGCGGGAAAACGTCAATATGACCTCGCCTATGCCTGTATTTTACAGGCACAAGAAATTATCAAACAAGAGGATTATCAGCTTGATTCTCGTGACGCTTTATTAATGGCGTATTATACAAGCATTTTACAGCTTGCCATCGGAGAACATGAAGAAGGGAAAAAATTAATAAACGAGACGATTACGAATGCTCATAAAAATCAGCTGTTTTATAAAATTGATGATATGTATCGTATAGGAGCGTATTGCGCGATGATTGACCATGACTTTGAACAAGCAGAGCATATGTTTATGAAGCTGGAGCAATATCGGGCTTTTGCTGAGCGCGCACTAGTAGATGCTTTCATCTTTATTTTACGAGCACATTATAATAATAATTACATGTTTAATTATGAGCAGGCATTAATCGAAATTGAGAGCTTTAATAAGTTGAAGCATGTGGATTTAGATATTTTGGATTCAAACTATTATTATGCGGAAAAAGGAAAGTCCCTATATTTACTCGGTCGTTATGAGGAGGCTAGAGCTGTATTTGAGCATTTTCAAAAAGCACCTAATTTTGTCAGCCATCCATATGATATTTTAGGCTTAAATGAATGCTTTTCCTATAAGGCCCTTTGCTATGCACATTTCGGGGAACTTACAACCGCCTACGACATTGCGAAAATGGCTTACACTGATTCACTGGATTTAGTTGATTTACCTTATAAACGCAAAATTGAAGAAGTCTATATGACAATTAGGGCACAAATTGATTCTAATTCCTACTAGTAAAGGGATTGCACTACTTCGTGCAATCCCTTGTTCTTACTGCTGATGATCTTCTTTTATTTGCTTATGAATTTTGCGCAATGCTTTTTTGGAACCACGCTCTATATCATGCTGAAGCTTACGTTCTTGATAGTCGACAAATAAAGTCTCAAGATCATATCCTTCAGGGTATAGTTCGGTTGCCGGTAGCTCTAATGCAAGTCGTTTCACATGAACTTCTAGCATCTCACCCTTATAGTACACAGTGACATTATAGAACTGATTCATTTCTTGATAAACAAGCCCGACATCATCATGATCCAATAATTTCACTCGGTCCCCCTTGGCAAATTCAATGATGGCTGCCCTGCCAGCTTTCTCTACTTTCGGCTTTCGAATTTTACTATCCTGCACACGAGTCAGCTGATAATCCTTATGATTCATATAATCTTGCGCTCGTTGTAAAACCTCTGCACGGACATTCATTTTTTTAGAAATCCAAAGTGCATTACTCTCTCCAGACGTGCCAATCATTAACTGATACAAAGGCTCTAATGTTTCACTATTAAATCGCATAGCCGCATTCATAAAGTCTGGGTGCATCTCTGAAAATCGTTTAATTTCTCCGTAATGTGTTGTCGCTACTGTGATACAGCCCATTTGATAGAACTCTTCTAAAATCGCAATAGCCAGTGCTGCACCCTCATTCGGCTCAGTACCACTGCCGATCTCATCCAATATTAATAGTGTATGATTGTTGGATGCTCTCATAATGTCGGAGAGATTTTTCATATGGGATGAAAACGTACTTAACGCATTTTCCATACTTTGATTGTCACCTATATCAACAAAGATATGATCGAATATAGCCAATTCAGTACCCTCATCTGCCACAATATGAAAGCCTGACATTGTCGCCAATGTTAATAAGCCAATTGTTTTCAACACGACCGTCTTGCCACCAGCATTTGGTCCAGTAATAATTAAGCTCCTGTAATCTTTCCCTATCGTAAATTGAAGTGGTACAGCGTTTCCTGGTAATAAAGGATGTCTGCCATTGATTACTTGAATGTAGCCATAATCATTTAAGCGTGGCTCCATGCCACCAATTTGTTTACTAAATTTTGCTTTAGCAAAGACCATATCATATTGGCTAATCAACTCCATATTTATATGGAGGGCGTGAAGATGATCCATTAAAAGCCCTGATAAAGATGCTAATATCTGATACTCCTCCACCGCTTCTTCAGCCTTTAAAGTAGCTAATTCTCCATTTAATTTAGCCACAATACTTGGCTCCATAAAAACGGTTGCCCCTTTTGAGGAGATTTCCACTATCGTCCCCTGTACATGATTTTTATAGGAAGCCTTAATTGGAATCGTATAGCGATCATCCTTTTGACTAATAAAGAACTCCTGTATATACGTTTTGTTGGCACTGTTGTTGAGGAATTTTGTTAAGCGTTCTTTTATTTTTTCCTCTGTCGTTTCGATATGATGACGAATCCGCTTTAATTCTCGACTAGCAGCTGAATCGACACGATTAGCTTTTATAGCAAAGTTTATTTCTTCCTCCACATTTTTAAATTCGGCCATTGAATTCGCGTAAGATGAAAGAACTGGCGCAAAAAATTCTTTATCTAACATGAATTTTTTAATGTTACGACAGCCTCTTAAAAAGTCCGACATGCTGATGAGCTCACTGGGGTCCAAGATCATCCCTTTTGCCAGTTTGGTCATGATATGCTCAATATTGGATACACCTAAAAATGGTACATGACCCTCCGCATCTACGATTACACGGGCCTCAGTTGTTTCATTCAAGCGAGTTTTTACAATTGCTAAGTTTGAGCTGGGCATTAATTTATCTAATAACTGTTTCCCCAACCCACTTACACAATAGGATTTAACGATATCTTTTAATTCTTGGTATTGTAACTTCTCAAGAGTAGTAAAATTCATTTATTTATGCTCCTCATTCTGATTTTTATCATTCATGAAGATACCTACCCAATATTAGATAGCAATGAAGTGTTAAACAAAATAAAAAAAGCTGTGAGGAATCCCCACAGCTCTATCTTCAAAAGGCGAGTGTTCATAGCACTACAAATAAAACCTCATTTTCTGAAGTTTCATCCATATATGCACCGCTTGATAAAGTATTGTAGGTATCTACATAGGTTTTGAAATAAATCCATGACCAAATAAGGGGTCTGTTCATGACATATATCCCCTGTCGCCATATCATTTATTTCATTTATTTTTTACCTAGTTAGAACCTACCGCACTCACAAAAAGCACCTCTCATTTTATATCATTGTTATCTAATTATTGACATCATCTTACTATATGCTGACTAAATTGTAAAGGTGCGGCTCAATATTGTGCAAATAAGAAAAAAGACTTGTAGAAAATTCTACAAGTCTACTGATTTATGATGGGCTTTTCTCGTTTCTATAATCTTGGAACCTGAGAATAGTAATAATGCTGCCCAAATGATGCTAAATGCTAAAAGCTCTGTCTGACTAAATGGCTCTTTGTACAGTACAATACCCAAAATCAAAACAATGGTTGGTGAAACGTATTGGATAAAGCCCAATAAATATAATGGAATATTTTGTGCACCTTTTGCAAATAGGATGAGTGGTACAGCTGTTACTAAACCACTGAAAATCATCAAAATATCTGTTTTTACGTCAACATGTAAAAACGAAGCTTGATGGGTTGAAAATAGATAAACATAATAGCCTAAGGCAAATGGTAGGATCAATAATGTTTCAATAGCTAATCCTCTTGTAGCATCCAGTGTAATTTTCTTCTTCAATACGCCGTATATAGCAAAAGATAGCGCAATTAACAGTGCTACCCATGGCACAGAGCCATAATTAATCGTTAAAATAATAACGGCCAGAAAGGCAATTCCTGTCGCTACCCATTGTGCGCGACTTAGCGATTCTTTAAAGAAAATCACTCCAAAAATAACAGACAAGAGCGGATTTATATAATAGCCTAAGCTTGTTTCAATTAAATGGTTATGGGTAACTGCCCAAATATACAAGTACCAGTTCATTGAAATGACGAAGGAAGCACCCGCAAGCTGCCAGAAATGCTTTTGATGTGACCATAAATATTTTAAGTCCGCTATAAGGTCTTTACGCATTCGAAATACGATGACAGCCAGTACAGTAAAGACAAACGACCAAATCACTCGGGATAATAAAATCTCCATACTTGGTACATGTTCAAGTAGTTTCCAATAGAGAGGAAAGGCACCCCAAAAGGCATAGGCAAAAAATGCCGCCAAAACCCCTTTTTTCTCATTTGACATTGCCACTAACGCTCCTACTCTTAGTGAAATCAATAGCGACCTCACATAATGTTAAACTAGTTAAAGAATAGACTCATTATAGGGCTTTGAGTGGCAACTGTAAATGCCAAATTTCTTAACTACTTCTATCACCGTCCATCCTTCTGCTCTGATTCTAGCTCGGAGATATATTTGCGCACTGTACTATAGCTAATATCTGGATTGATTTGGCGTTTGATGCGTATATGAATTTCCTTTATGCCAACCCCCTGCTCTCGCATATTTTTTATCATTGACTTAAGTGGTCCTGTTAGTGACTCCCTCGACAAAGACGTATATTTACTTAATTCAATTAGTAGCTCCGTATTTTGTTGTCGTAGCACCTGCATTTCCTCTACCACGCAATTATATTCCGTTACTTTTTTTTGAAGGACTATGTTTTGCTGCTTTGATTTTTGCAAGTCCTCTGTAAGTGCTGCATTTTGTTTTTTTAATATTTTGCATTCTTGTTCTATTCCATTTTGCTTTTTATCTAAATCGGTATGTCTAGCACTGTACACTTTTTCTTTTTGCAATAACTCTAAATAACGGCTTTGTGGAATAAGCATTAAAGTTTCAGCTGCGCTAAGAGCAAGCGTTCCATCTTCAAAAGGCTCATACGACAATGTAGAGGAACTTATTTTATTGGTCATCATTTCACTCCTCCACGAATTATTTCATGTAATCGTAAAGCTTTGTATAACATCTGTTCGCTTCCTTTTTTATTTGATAATCATTCTCATTTAATTTTATCATAATCAGTATTTTACTTTTTGTCAAAGAACATATAACACATACAAATAAAAAAGCTTCTTGCAACGTTTTCTACAAGAAGCTTCCATTATTACATTTTTTTCAATTTTTCATATTCTAATTGCAAACGTTCAATACGTTTACGACCCTCTTCACGACTTCTGGCTGTTTCAGCTTGAATTTGCTTTGTTTCTTGAATACCAGTCATAATCGTTTGCCATGTTGTTTCAATTGTTTCAATTTTTATGCTTGGGCTGCCTGCAGCACGTGCAATATTCACGCTGTTTTTACTAATGTTTTCAGCATTACGCACGAGCATTTCATTCGTACGACGATCTAGCTCACTCATAGAATCGGAAATAAGCTTTTGACGCTTTAAAGTAACTGCATGAATTAAACCTTGTTTGAAAATAGGGATTGTCGTCACAAAGGCTGAGTTAATTTTCGCAATTAAATGGTTATTACCTTGTTGCATTAAACGTATTTGAGGTGCGGATTGGAATGATACTTGCTGCGCCATTTCTAAATCATAGCGACGTTGCTCTAATAATTCCACTGCACGTAGCATTGTTTCATATTCCATTGCTGCTAATTGATCGCCAGTTTGAGCCTTTTGCTCAAGGGCTGGTAATGTTGAACGAACATCTTCTATCTTTACTTCAATTGCAGCAACAAATTTACTTAAAGATTGGAAGTAATTTAAATTTTGATCATATAGATTTTCAAGATCAATTGTATTACGCTTCATTTCACCTTCATATTTTTGAATTTCACGGTAAATCACATCTACTTCCTTATTCATGCTGTCATATTTAGATAGGAATCTTTCCAATTGCTCTTTTCCTTTATTAAAGAGCTTGGAGATGAAGCCACCCTTTTTCTCCTCTGAAAAATCTTGAGGATCAAATTTATCCATAATTTTATTCAAATTATTTAATAGGACACTCGATTCTTCTAGTTTGCTGGACTTCATAGTAGCCAGCATTTTATCTGAAAAAGTAGAAATGCCACTTGCTGTTTCCTTACCAAGCTCTAGCATGGCGATTTGATCTTTAACATCAATGCGTTGAGCAAGTGCATGAACCTCTGGATCTTTCTTTAGCATAAGCTGGTTTTGCGCAATTTGTGATAGCTCTTGCTCAGAAACAAGTACCGGCTTTTGTTCAGGCTCTTGTTGCATAAGTGGATTAGGCTGTAATAAAGGATTTTCAGAAGCGAATGGGTCCTTGGATTTTAAAAGATCATTGTTGAATTCAGACATACGTTTTACCCCCTGCAATTTATCTCTACAATTTACTTACGATTACCTTGGAAAAAGGTTTCATTACGATAGAAAGACAAAACCAATTTCATGCTCTTTTTTAAATTATAGCTTCTTTCTAAACAAAATTCGACTGATTACGCAAATTCCTTTACATTGTTTTCTATCATTGGTATGGAACGACCAAAAGCAGCTACATCATCGTGTAGCTGCTTAACACTTAAGTTGTTACCTTTAATACTGTTTTTATTTTTTGAATGACACCGCCTGAGCTATATGTCAGTACACTGCGTTTATAGAACGATAAACTAAATAGGTACACGACTATAATCGTTGCGATTAAAATACCTAGAGATAGCAATGGCACTATACCCCCGATATCAGTAGCACCTATCCTCATTGGCATAATCATTCCTGATGTTAACGGGATATAAGAGAATATTTTAATGATGATTGTATCTGGATTACCCATCCCTGTTAGCATGACATAGAAGCCGATTATCGTAATAATCATGGCCGGCATTAATACTTGACCTGCTTCTTCAACTTTCGATACTAATGAGCCGAATAATGCGCCAATGATAAGATATAGGATAACCGTTAGCAATAAGAATACAATGGCATAGATAACGTAACCAACTGACAGCTCTTTGACAATGTCAGCCGCCATATCCCAAACTATTCCGCCTTTTACGAGTTTAGCATAGATGAGGAATACTGCTGCAAGAATACCCATCTGTGTTAAAGCGAGTAATAATACACCTGCAATTTTTGCTTTAAAATGAGTAGTTGGCTTGACACTTACTAAAAGCATTTCCATTGCTCGCGAGCCTTTTTCAGAGGCAATTTCAGTCGTAATCATAGATAGGAATGTAGAAATAAAGAAATAAATTAAAATCCCAACTGCATAGGAAACAACTAAGCCTGATTGCTTTTCTTCTTCACTTTTCCCACCCGTTGATTCCTCATTTAAGTTTTTAGTGGAAATCGTCGTTTGTGCGGCCATAATTTGTGCTGCCTGTTCAGGTGATAGTGATAATTGCTGAACCGCATAGTGCTGACCAGCATATTGCAATAAGGATGACAATGTCGATTGATCGTTTAATTTCAATGGTGTAAACGTAGCAATTTCTGCTTGTAGCTGACCGCCTTGATCCTTAATTGTCACAATGGCATCTAGCTTGCCATCCTTTACCTTTTTTTCAAGTGCTGGTATATCCTTTTCATCTTGGATAAAAGCCATGTCCCCATTGGAAACAAAGATACCACTTAAATCAGCGGACGTATCATTGATAATGGCAATTTGCTGTGCTTCATCATCACCTGTAAAAAGCTCTTTAATTTCAGACCAGAAAACAGCTACAGACATTACAAGTACATATAAACATGTCATTAAAATAAAGGATTTTGATTTTATTTTTGATTTATATAATTGTTTCATTAATAAATTAAACTTCGACAACATTGCCACCTACCTTATCTTTAAAGATTTCATCTAATGATAAATAATCCAAGCTGAATTTTTCGATATACTTCCCATTGGAAAGCTGCTCAAAAATACTTTGGGCATAGCTTTCATCCACTAATGTAAGAACGGTTTGTTCCTTCTCTACACGTACTTCCTTGACGCCTTCTAACGCCAATAGCTGTGTGGTTGACCAATCTGTTCTTACGGCCAGTTTTGTTTTGCCATATTGCTTCTTTAAATCTAGTAGACTACCAGAGAATAACGAAACACCTCTTTTTAATAGGCATAAGTGATCACAAAGTTCCTCAACATTATCCATTTGGTGACTAGAGAACAAAATGGTTGTACCCTGTTCCTTTAAAAGGAGAATGGCATCCTTTAATAAGTCTTTATTAACCGGGTCCAATCCACTAAACGGTTCATCTAAAATTAAAAATTCAGGTTTATGGATAAAGCTGGCAATAAGCTGTACTTTTTGCTGGTTTCCCTTTGATAGCGTTTCAGCCTTATCTTTACGTTTTTCCTCCAGCTCAAAACGTTGAATCCAAAAATCAATTTCCTTTTTCAGCTCCGCCTTTTTCATCCCACGTAACTCACCAAAAAAGTATAACTGCTCCTCGACTTTCATCGTTGGGAAAATACCTCTTTCCTCTGGTAAATATCCTAGGACATCTCGGTTAATCGCATTAACTGGCTGACCATTCCATGTAATTGTACCTGCTGTTGTCTCCTGTAAATCTAAGATCATACGGAAAGTGGTTGTTTTCCCCGCACCATTTTGGCCAATTAGACCAAAGATTTCACCTTTTTCAATTGTAAAATCCAATCCATCTACAGCCGTAAAATCCTTATACTTCTTCGTGACATGCTGTAACTGTAAAGTCATGTTGTCATCCTCCTTACCCTTCGAATATATGTAAATTTTCCTTCAATCTTTTTTTACGGTTTGCATTTTTTAAAATAGAGATACACACCATTATGGATACGATAAAATTTAAACACCCTACACTGGTGTTGACTACTTTTAAAGATGGCCCCCACGTTCCTAACGAAAGATTATAAAGACCAGCCACTATATTGACTAGCAACAGTACGATAAAAATACGATTCATCGATTTTATATAGCTAATTTTAGAGGTAGTATCTGAGAATAATTCAAATGGCCCCTCTGCCTTTGGTTTTCGGTAATATGCCCAACCACCGAATTTGTACACACATTCTATATTCATCATCTCTAGAAACTCAAAATAATCCTTCGATTTCCTATTCACAAATTCATTTCGATAAATATATTGTTGTGGTGTTCCTTTTTCAAAAACAAAAAAACCTACAATTGCTTTTTTAAGATTCCACCCCCGATCTGCCATTTCATTGACCCACCGTTCTTCCTTTTCATAATCTACAAAAAAACGGTAAATTCTTTTTTCCATCCTCTCACCCCTTATAGGAAGTTCTTTCACTATTTTCTGATTTCCCAGAAAATAATGGACGTCCACTAATCTGAAAATATATTTAGCTCTTTCTTCAATCGATTGCGTACACGTATAAGCCTATATAATGGGAATGAGAATAATAGGACAAATGCATATGGATTAATCATTAATCGATATGTATGCATATTATTCAGCTCCTCTCGTTATACGGATACCATTGTCAAAAAGTTCCCTTAATCTTAAAATTTCGTATTCAACTACCTTTTCTCCAGTTTCTGTTATTACATATTCTTTCTTTCGACCGTCATCGTCGAGCGCCTCAATCCAGCCTCGTTCTAGCAAAGTTTTAATGGCCCCATAAATGGTACCAGCGCCTAAGCGTACTCGCCCACTGCTCATTTCCTCTACTAATTGCATAATGCCATAACCATGTCTAGGCTCATATAAAGCTAATAAAATATAATATACGCCTTCAGTTAACGGCGGATGCTCCTGTGTCATACAATCCCCCTTTATATCGTCCACCAATATATCGTCAGCCGATACAAATAAAATATATCAGTCGTCGATATAGTTGTCAATATTCTTGTTGACGATTATTTCATTGAAATGGATTATTATGTTGCAGAGAAGCATGCACTGTGTTAGCATGTAAGTGATTACTTGCATGAAAGGAAGTTTATGTTTGACAACAAAGGGAACCGCAGAACGAATCATCGAAGCTGCTCTACAATTGATTAGCGAAAAGGGCTATACTGCCGCAACAACGAAAACGATTGCTGAATTAGCAGGCGTCAATGAAGTTACACTTTTCCGCCATTTTGGCAATAAGCGTGGCCTCTTGAAAGCCATAGTTGAACAATTTTCGTATTATCCTCTTTTACAACAGGAGATCCATCAAAATGTTACGTGGGAATTAGAAAAGGATTTATTAAACTTTTCTTTAAAGCATTTTGAATTCTTAATGTCGATTAAAGATTTGGTAATGATTGGCTTTAAGGAGTCCATTCAGTTTCCTGAAATCAGTGAGGAAATTGCAAATATCCCTCTTTTGATCAAAAAGGAACTCTGCCAGTACTTTCAAGAAATGCAACAGCGAGGGAAGATAAGAGAGGTTGATTTTGAAGCTGCCGCATTATCGCTTATTGCGCTTAACTTTGGCCATTTTATGTCACGTGCACGTCTTGGTACTATGGTGTCTGACATACCAACCGAAGAACTATTACAGACAAGTGTTGCTATTTTTTCTAGGGGACTCGTTTCCTAGAAAAAATTTTTCCTTCCAATGCAAGTAAGTACTTACTTTATAAAGGGGTAGTTTAACAATGAAAGGTTTACAAACTTTATTGAGCGTTCGTGAAACATATATTGGCATTGTTGCTGCGATTGCCTTCCAATTAATTTTCTTTACAATTTGGATGACAGCCTATGACGGTGTCAATGAGCGAGCTGATGAATTATCGATAGGCTTCGTTGTGGAAGATACGGGGATGGGACAACAAATTGTAAAGGATATGGAGGACAACATTCCATTTACGGTAAAAAAATATTCCTCGTTGAAGCAAGCAGAGCATGCCCTAAATGAACGCCAAATTAATATGATTATGCAAATTCCCGCAAATTTTACGAATCAACTTCAGACTGGAGAAAAAGCAGAAATCATCTATTCGATTAATCAGGCCAATGCTAGTATGGCCAAAAACATGATGGATAGTGTCGCTAAGCAATTAACAGAAGAAATGAACCGAATGCTCTACCCATTACAACAAAATCAGGCAATCGAGGTTTTTTCCCAACAATTTGCACAGCTTCCTTTTGAGCAAAATACCTCCCAGCAAATAAACGCATCTGTCCATACAACCATGATGTCAATTAAAGATCACGCCGTCGATGCTACTATTCTTAAAACGAATGATGTGAAGGGGTTTGCAGCAAACTTTATCCCACTTATGGTCATTATATCCTCCTTTGTAGGGGCAATGGTGATGATTATGCAACATCAGCAAGCCGCACAAAAGGTACAAAGTATTCTCTCAAAATGGCAATTGTTCTTTGCACGACAGCTGCTCAATGTTGGAGTAGCTCTTACTTTACCATTCCTTACAATCGGTTTAATGCATCTATTTACTATTTCGAGCAATGAAAGCTTTCTATCCATCTATCTCTTCCAATCTGTGATGTTCCTAGCTTTCCTTTGCCTAGCCCAGGTTTTCGTCATTCTTTTTGGAAATATCGGCATGGTCTTCAATATTTGTGCCCTATCCCTCCAACTAGTAACCTCTGGAGTGCTCGTTCCAAAAACCATGCTATCTGAAGGTTACAAGCAAATAGCTGCTATGCTACCCGCTTCTTACGGTGCCGATGGCTATTACACTATTATTTTCGGAGGAAGTGCCGATAATTTGCTACAAAATAGTAGCTCCTTAGGTATCATCATACTTGTCACTCTGACAATCGCTACAGTGACCGTAGCAATAAAACCCGCACTTGCTAAGAGTTCTAGTTAGTTGTATTTTATAGCCCCTAGGCTCTGTTCCTTCGGTGATGGACAGAGTGGGGGCTATCCCTTTTGAGCATTTTATCCACCTCTTTTCATGCTCGATCCATCACTTTCTGCGTTTTATTCACCTCTTTCTGCTCTACCCACCATTTCGAACATTTTTCAGTATGGCAGCTAGCTGCTGATTTAAGACGGTCACGCTGTCGCTAAAGTCGCCACGGTACCATTGGATAATGAGTCCGATAATCGCGTTTGCTTGGTAGGCGCTATAATAATCAATTGAAATCGATGCTGTCATTTGATGTTCGTGATGCAGGGTGATATCTCTCTTTAGCAATGAGTAAATTCCATCAAACAGCATGTAATAATACGTTAATGGAACGTTTTTGGAAAACACAATTCGATAAAACATTTTAAAGCGTTCAATATGGTGAAAAATACGAATTGTGTCTGGATCTAGTTGGTGTGTATCCAATGTTGTCACGGCACGGTAAGGTTCTTCGTAGGACTGGTATAAATCCTCCATAATCTCTTGAAAGTATTCTTCAAAGAGTCCTTCTTTTTGCTCGTAATGCAAATAGAATGTCCCCCTATTCACCTTGGCCTCTCTACATATTTCCGCAATAGAAATCTGCTCCAATGGCTTTTGACTAAGCAGTGTCAATAAAGCTGAGTGTAAGGCTTGCTTTGTTTTAATAACTCGTAAATCTGTTGTAGACATTTTTTCAGCTCCTAAGTAAACAGTTTTTCCAAAAGTGTTGATTACTCAACACATCCAGATATTTTGCATATTGAAATCGCTTTCATATTTATTATATGATTTTAATGAACAGATGTTCAATATCTATAAAAAATAGTATGAGGAGGTCTTTGAGATGAGATTAGAAGGTAAAGTAGCCATAGTCACAGGTGCAGCTTCAGGTATGGGGAAAGCTATAGCAGAGGGTTATGCAAAAGAGGGTGCTAAGGTTGTCGTTTCAGATTTAAATATAGAAGGTGCCCAAGCTGTGGTGGAAGGCATTCAAGCGGCTGGGGGTACAGCTTTTGCCATTCAAACAAATGTCGCATCAACAGAAGACTTACAACGTTTATTTGATGAAACAAAAAGGTACTTTGGTCAATTAGATATTTTAGTCAATAACGCCGGTATCATGGATGGTATGGAGCCAGTCGGGGAAATTTCTGATGAACGTTGGGATAAAGTATTTGCGGTTAATACAACAGCCGTGATGCGCTCCATGCGTATGGCAACAGACATTTTCCTCGCCCAAGGACATGGTGTCTTTGTCAATAATATTTCCGCTGGTGGCTTATATGGTGCACGAGCAGGAGCTGCTTACACTGCGTCTAAACATGCCGTTGTTGGATTAACTAAAAATACAGCCTTTATGTATGCGGATAAAAATATTCGCTGTAATGGTATTGCACCAGGGGCAGTTATGACGAATATCGCCTCTTCCATGACAAATATGAGTCAAACAGGTGCAGCACGCCAATCACTTGGTTTATCGATTAATCCTCGTGCTGGTCAACCTGAGGAAATTGCCCAATTAGCTATTTTCCTTGGCTCTGATGAAGCAAGCTTTGTGAACGGGCAAGTTATTGCGGTAGATGGTGGCTGGACAGCTTACTAATATAGTAAAACAGCACGCACAGCTATCATTTTCTGTGCGTGCTTCTTTATTATTATAGTACTTTTTTAGAAGGAATTAGAGCTCCAAGTATTGCTCCAATGATTGCTGGCAATATCCACCCTAACCCAATATCATAAAATGGTAAGATTGATGAATAAGCCTTCTCTACAGCATCCAATACACGTAATTGTGCTTCAGGTATACTTGCCACTAAAGCTTTATAGCCGTCAATTACGCTAATGAAAAATGTGAAAATCATTGCGATGGCATACACCGCTTGCTTATTGTGAAAGTACGATGAGCTAAGAGCCAGTAAAATTAAAACAATCGCAAGTGGATATAGGAACATCAGCACTGGGATGGCGAATTGTATAATATTGTTTAATCCGAAGTTGGCAATGACAAAGGATACGAGACACAATAAAAAGACAAACCATTTATAGCTTACTTTCGGAAACACTTCATGGAAGAATTCACTACATGAAGTGATTAAGCCGATACTTGTCTTTAAACAAGCGAGCACAATGATAACGGCTAATAAAATAGCACCGAACGAACCGAAATAATGATCTGCCACTGCGGAAAAAATTAATCCCCCATTCTCAAAGGTACCTACCGCAGAAATACTGGAAGCGCCCATATACGTAATCAGGCCATAAATAAGCATCATTAGGGCCATTGCAAATATACCTGACGTCCATGTCGCCTTCGCTATTTCCTTTCGATCGGAAATGCCTGCACTTTTAATTGCATTAATGACCACAATCCCGAAAGCAAGGGAAGCTAAAGCATCCATCGTATTATAGCCCTCTTTAAAGCCTGTCATAAAGGCAGCATCTATATAATCGCCCATTGGTTGTTGGAAATCCCCCATTGGCTTTACGATACTCGTAATAATTAAAATGAATAATACAATTAAAAAGGCTGGTGTTAAATATTTACCAATGTAATCCATAATTTTCGCTGGATTTAACGAAAAATAATAAACGATGGCGAAAAAAATGAAGCTAAACACGGCCAGCAATAATGTAACATGCTGTGCTTGAATATAAGGCTCAAAGCCCACTACAAATGGTACGGTCGCAGTACGTGGAATGGCAAAAAACGGGCCAATTGTTAAGTAAAGGGCTAGTGAAAAGACAATACCGAAGATGGGGTGAACACGGCTCGCTAGATCGCGCAAACCGTTACTACCTGATAAGCCAATCGCTAAAATTCCTAAAAATGGTAGACCGATAGCCGTGACTAAAAATCCGATTAACCCAAGCCAAAAATTGGTCCCTGCTAGTTGACCTAATTGGATTGGAAAGATAAGGTTCCCTGCTCCAAAATACAGACCGAATAACATAGTGCCGATGACTGCATAGGTTGAGAAAGGTATTTTTTGTTGCATAATTGATGTGCTCCTTAGAAGTTTTTAACTATAGCAAATTATTTTAATCGAATGATTTTTCATTACAATTCAATTATGTTATCAAGCATTTATTATAATTACAATAGTTTTTTTGAATATAGTAAACTTAGTATAAAAAAAAGAGCTGTCCTCTGACAGCCCCTCCTTAATTTGCAACTGACCACTCAATATGATCTAAAAATTTATAAACATCTTCATATACTTTATCACGTTCTTTATCCAACGTAATTATATGACCTGAATTTTCATACCAAATGATTTCTTTGTCATCAGTTTCTACAGTATTTAAAATGAAAGGTGCACTTTCCTGATAAAGCTCATCATCCAATGACCCTTGTAGTACTAATGTTGGAGCTTTAATCGTTGATAAATCATCTCGTGTTTCAGTCGTTAAACGTGTTACACCATCTAATGAATCTTTTGGAGAAATACGTAATTCATGTAATTCTGAAATAATTTGATCTTTTGATTTATTTTCGAAATGTTTATATAAACGAGCATAGTGGTACAAACGTGTAAATAAGCCTTTTGAGTTATCTCGTGTAATCGGTGCACACATCGCTACACATGCTTTTACTGGAAATGTCTCTGCAACCTTCAGTGAGAAAACACCACCAAGTGAAATGCCAACAACTGCGATCTCTTCATAGCCTTTACTTTGAAGGAAGTTATATCCTTCTACAACATCGTTCCACCAGTCTTCTGGTTTCGTTTCTAATAGTGCTTCTGGTTCTACTCCGTGCCCACTATAAATCGGTGCATGAACGGTATAACCTCGTTGAGATAAAAATTCTCCTAGCTTTTTCACATCTTTTGTGCTACCTGTGAATCCATGCAATAATAGTACGGCTTTTTTGCCTCCCTCAATTGTTAGAGGTTGTGGCTTTGTTAACTTCATTTTAGGATATCCCCTTCACGGAAATTATTAATTGTGTATTTTATGTGTCTATCTTAACACCCTTTATTCATAATGTACAATTTATAGTTTTTATCAAATCAATGTCTACCATGCATGAATGATGTCAACTTAACACCTGTACTATCACACTTTCTGCTACTTAACTTTTCCATTCTTCTAATTAAAAGCAACGTCTGTTTAAAAAGTTTTTGCCACCTATACTTCCTCTTTGTTTCCCGTTATAATGCAGTTAACTTAAAAATTACGAGAATAGAGGTGAAAAAATGGAGTGGCAACAATTAGAATATTTTGTAACCGTTGCAAAGTTAGAACATATGACACGTGCTGCCGAGGCATTGGCAATTTCACAGCCAGCGTTAAGCCGTTCAATTTCAAAGCTGGAGGAAGAACTAGGTGTCCCGCTTTTTGATAGGCAGGGGCGTTCCATAATGCTCAATCGCTATGGTGAACTTTTCTTATATCGTGTACAACGAATGCGTAAAGAATACGAGAAAGCAGTATTAGAATTACAAGAGCTTAATAATCCGGAGCTTGGGGATGTGTCACTCGGTTTTTTACACACTCTTGGGACTAGTATTGTACCAGACTTAATTCGTGCTTTTCGTCAGAAGCACCCCCATATCCGTTTTCATTTCACACAAAATTACTCACATTCTCAGTTAAAGCAATTGCTTGCTGGCGAATTAGACCTATGCTTACTAGCAGCGATTGATACAGAGCCTCCCGTTAGCTGGAAGGAGCTATGGCGAGATGAGTTATTTATTATGGTTCCGATTGACCATCCTCTTGCCCATCGCAAAAGCATAAAAATGAAAGAATTGGAACATGAGAACTTTGTGCTTATGAAAAAAGGGTATGCCCTCCGCCGCTCAGCTGATCGCTTGTTACATGCTGCGGGCATTAAGCCAAAAATCTCTTATGAAGGTGATGAGGTTTCTACCATTGCAGGTTTTGTGGGTGCAGGACTCGGGGTATCATTGCTTCCTGATGATGAGGATTTGAATCCGAAAAAAATCGTCAAAATCCATGTAGAGGATATGGTTTGTGAACGTATTATTGGCATGGCCTGGATTGACAATCGTTATTTGTCCCCATCTGCACGCCAATTCCAACAATTTGTCTTTGATTTTTATGAAAAGAAAATGGCTCCTCCCTCTCAGGAAAGCTAAAGCGGTAGGTTGCCCAATGCAGCCTACCGCTTTTTATTATACGTCTATATACTTCACCCTACAGGAATGAAAATCCGTTAAATCTCCTTCTATCTGCAAGAAGCCTTGCTCAATCATAGTCATTATTCGTTTCATCATGAATTCATCACTAATATAATCATCCAAGGCAACACTAATAGTACTGATTATAGGCATAAGTAAAAGCCATTCTTCATTATATTGTACATGCAAATCCTTCACACTGGCAATGATGAGCGTATCCAGTGCATCTTCCTCGACATGTACAATACCCTCTTTCCACAATCGGAGTGGACTTGAATGCTCTTTAAGGTCTTCCCATTCCTTGGCAAGCTGTTGACATTCCTGAACTGAAAATCGTTTTGCGTAAGGACGAAGCTTCATCAGCATTTCTGAGGAAAGCTCTCCTGTATGACGAATATCGAGATGAGGTTGAATTTGCTTCAGTCCATCTGTTACGTCAATCCCATAAACCATGCTACATTTATGAATAAACTCACTCATAACATAGCGTAGACCAATCTGTTCATGTGTATTTTGACTATACCAAACCCAAACATCCACATCACATGGCAGTTCGGCCATTTTTTTCTTCCAGCTTTCATACATATCTACGTATAATTGCTGTTCTTCATTATCCTTCAAAATATGAGTGTTTAACCATACTATGCGCTCTTCTAAGCTGTGAAGAGGTCCAAAAGAGAAATCATCATGAACACTTAAAACTGATTCATTACGTTGCAAAAGATGTTGGCGTATAGCAAGCTTCATGGAACCCTGGGTTGCTAAGCTAAAAGTTATATGTAAAATAGCCATGTGAATTCCTCCTACTGTTATGCTAATGGCAATCTGTATCCCGATAAATGTAAAGAGGATACCTTGAACCATATTAATTGCTTAGCCATCACAGGCGTTCCAATCATGACGGATCTAACTTTCCCTGCAATCATACTAAACAATAAAAATATTAATAATGCTTGTACCTAAAAATACTATACCCAAAATCAGCGTTTAAAACCCAATATGTTCAAATGATGAATTGAAGACTGTGGTAACAATGCAAAGAAAAAACTATCCCTTTTCTATATCATATAAAATAAGATTACGAGGTAAATGGGTCTCCTTTATCGAAATGACTCATTGCATCATGGAAATCTCCAATAATGCCCTTCCTTCACTACTTTCAGCAAACTATTTTCATTATACTACATGCCGTACTTGCCTTTAGCTGTAAGTTTATGACTTTATTAAATTTTTTTCGTGAACATACGTTTCACCATTAATGCTCGCTTAAACAACACTTTTCTTCTTTATTCCATTATAATAGAAGAAACTCATGATACAATAGATGAATTCAATAAGAGGTGATTATTAGTGGCAGTTAGTGATATTGTTTCACTGTATGAAGACGAGCACGGTGAGGTGTACTATAAAATGAAGTCCCATGACATTGAGGTGAAAGCTACACAGAATACAGGCTTAGCTCCTGTAATCACTTATTGGATGAATGACATAGATATTACGGACTCTATTAGAGATTTACGCTTTAGTCCACGTCCTCCATCTAGCTATATTCAAGATTACGAGGAATTTCAAGCAATGCTTTATGCGAAAGAACAACGTGCCATTAACAAGCTTTATGAACAAATGAGCATAAAGCCAAAAAACATGTCCTCGGGAAAACAAGTACTATGGAGTTTCTTTGTAATGTTGCTAGCAATGCTCCCTCTTTTCATCGCCATTTGGTGGTTTAAATAAAAAATTCATGCCCTTTCTATCTTTTTTTCTCAATTTATCAAAACTTTCAAGTAATTTCCCTCATCATCTTGACAGGCTTTTGGAAGTAGTGCATTCTTTACTCAATAGTTGAAAAACTTTATGATGAGAAAACGAACGAAGATCAGTAATTAGTATCTGCTTGAACAGAGAACGATGTCCATCGGCTGCAAGACATTGTGCAAGAAAAGACTAATGAACCTACTTCGTCTATCGTCCTAGCTAAACTAGGCGCAGTCTCTAGCGTTATGAGGAAAGTGGAATGTCGCACGATATTCAATGTAGGTGGTACCGCGGAAAGCAACCCTTTTCGTCCTAATTTTTTAGGATGAAAAGGGTTTTTTATTTTTGACAATTGGAGGTAGTGTGGTGGAAAAAAAGAGAATTGTCGTCAAGATTGGGAGTAGCTCTTTAACAAATGCAAAAGGCGAAATCGATAAAGTTCGTTTAATGGATCATGTTCAGGCAATCGCGGAGTTGAAAAAACAAGGACATGATGTATTACTTGTGTCATCAGGTGCAGTAGCAGCAGGCTTTAAACAGCTTGGCTACCCGGCTCGTCCTGTTACGGTAAAGGGCAAACAGGCAGCAGCAGCTGTAGGGCAAAGCTTACTTATTCAATCGTATAGTGCATTATTTAGTATTTATGATATATTGCCTGCTCAGATTTTACTGACGCGCACTGATTTTTCTAAAAAAGAATGCTATAAAAATGCCTATGCTACTTTCGAGGAATTGCTTGAGCGCTCGATGCTACCCATCATTAATGAAAATGATACCGTTTCTATAAGTGAGCTAACCTTTGGCGACAATGATATGCTGTCTGCCCTTGTTAGTGGACTTGTTCATGCAGATCAACTCATCATATTAACAGATATTAATGGCTTATATAACGCCAACCCTAGCAAAAACCCTCAGGCAGAGCGAATTGATTATTTAACGTCCATCACGGACGACTTGTTAGACTTTGCAGACAGCACAGGGTCAAAGGTTGGAACAGGCGGCATGGCATCGAAGCTACTGGCTGCCCGTACAGCTTTACAGGCTGGAGTTAAAGTTTTTATCGGAACAGGTTATGGCGCTCAAAAGCTTGTTGATATTTTAGCAGGGCGTGGTGATGGAACTTATGTCGGACATGATGACCTAGCCGTGTTAAAGAATCATAAACAGTGGATTGCACTCGCGGAAATATCTGGTAAAATTTTTATAGATAGAGGTGCTGAACAAGCACTAATGGTCAATGGCAAAAGCTTGTTACCTGCTGGTGTTTTTCAGGTTGAAGGTGATTTTAACAATGGTGATGTAGTTGAAGTGTATTGTGAACAAGGTTTACTAGGACGTGGTGAGGTGCTGTATTCATCACAAGAACTTTTGTCCGCTATGGGCAAACGGACAAATACATTATCGAAATGCCCGATTGAGGTCATTCACAGGGATAAATGGCTGAAAATTCAAACTAAATAAGGAGGTCTGAACATGGTAAGTGAAATTCAAGAAAAGGGAAAATGTGCCAAAGCCGCTAGCTATATGTTAAATATTAAAACTACATGTGAGAAAAATGAAGCGCTGACTAAAATTGCTGAACAGCTATTGATGGACCAACAAGACATCTTAGAAGAAAATGCAAAAGACCTTATCAATGGAGAGCAACAGGGGATGCCCTCTTCTACATTAGATCGCATCATGCTCAATGAAGAACGCATAGTAGCGATGGCTGATGCCATTCATTTACTTGTCTCTCTCAAGGACCCAGTTGGCACAGTTATCGAACGTATAGATAAAGGTAATGGCCTACACATCGAAAAGCGCATGGTCCCACTTGGTGTCATTGGAATGATCTATGAGGCAAGACCAAATGTTACGGTTGATGCCGCGACACTTGCCCTAAAAACAGGAAATGCCGTCATTTTACGAGGGAGCTCATCTGCTAAGTTTTCAAATAATGCTCTCGTAGCAAGTATTCATCGTGCATTGGCGAAGACGTCTCTACCAACAGAAGCTGTCCAATTAATCGAGGATACGAGCCGTGAGACCGCTAAAGAATTATTTCATCTAAACGAGTACTTGGATGTATTAATACCTCGAGGCGGCAAGGCTCTTATTGACTTGGTCGTCCGAGAGGCTTCTGTCCCTGTATTAGAAACAGGTGCAGGCAATTGTCATATATATGTGGACCAAATGGCAGATTACATAAAAGCAGAAAAAATTTGTTTAAATGCCAAAACACAGCGTCCTTCTGTTTGTAATGCTGCGGAAAGCTTACTAATTCACCCTGTATGGTTTAAAACATATGGCACGCAACTTTTATCATCGCTCCATAAAGCAGGTGTTACTATTATTGGTGATGAGCGAGTATGCGAGGCATTTTCTGGAGCGCTCCCAGCTACTGAGGAAGACTATGCGACTGAGTTCCTTGATTTAAAAATAAGCGTTAAATTAGTTGAAAATGTTTACGAGGCCATTGAGCATATTCATCATTATGGGACAAATCATTCTGAAGCCATTATAACGGAAGATCTATTGGTAGCGGAAACGTTTTTAACTAATGTTGATGCGGCTGCAGTTTATCATAACGCCTCGACCCGCTTCACGGATGGTTTTGAATTTGGCTATGGCGCAGAAATTGGTATTAGTACACAAAAGCTACATGCGCGGGGCCCCATGGGATTACCTGCTCTCACCTCTACAAAATATTTTATATATGGCAATGGGCAAATTCGCGAATAATGTCATGCTATAGCAAAAAGTATGCTGATAGGGATTATCCCCTTTCCTTTTCGCATTTACTAAAAAACAGAAAGAAGGTTTTGTATGAACATTTCAGCCATCATTAAACTAACCGTATCAATGGCACTTTTTGGCTCCATCGGCTTTTTTACTGTTCATACTGGAGTTCCTGCAACAGAGCTCGTCTTTGTTAGATGTATTTGTGCAACCCTCTTTCTAGGAGGATTGTGGCTCGTCACTGGTGGACATAAAACAGAAAAATGGGAGAAGAAAGAAGTAATTCAAACTATTATTTGTGGCGTTTTCTTAGTACTAAATTGGGTATTTTTATTTAAAGCCTTTGAGGAAATGTCTATTTCGATTGCCATTTCTATTTATAATTTAGCCCCTATCTTTGTCTTAATTTTAGGCGCTATCTTTTTAAAAGAAAAAATGACCATCCAAGCACTTGTGGCAACTATTACTTGTTTTATCGGTAGTATTTTTATCATGGGTCTTCAAAACTTTGTATCTTTCTCTGAATTTATGCAATCAGGATTTGTTTGGGCTTTATTGTCAGCGGTGTTTTATGCTCTTACCATGCTGACAAGCAAGACCATTACAAAGCTTAGCTCCTATGCCTTAACGTATATTCAAACAACAGTTGGCATTTTGATTCTACTGCCCTTCATCGATTTCTCACTCTTTGAAGGTTTAACTACAACCAATTGGTTCTATATACTAGGCACAGGATTTATTCATACTGGATTTGTATATTATTTATTTTTCGATAGTATTCGCAGTCTTACTACTATTCTAGTTTCCGTTTTAGTATTCGTCGACCCTGTAGTGGCCATTTTACTCGATATGCTGCTGCTTGATTTTATGCCGAACTTTATGCAAACATTGGGCATTTTATTCATCTTCGGCGGGATTTTCTACACGATCTATACCCCGAAGAAAAAACGGCTACCACAGGAGGTATCCTAATGGGCAAACTCTTTACAATTGGTGAATTGCTAATAGATTTTACGCCAACACAGCAGCATGGTGACCTAGTACAAGTCGAGCATTTCACGAAACATGCTGGTGGAGCCCCTGCAAATGTCGCAGCAGTATGTGCCAAGCTTGGTCAACAGGCAGCCCTCCTAACACAAATAGGTCAGGATGCGTTTGGTGATTTTCTGAAGAAGACTTTGCAGCAGGCAGGTGTGGACACACAATATATTCGACAAACTACTGAGGGAGAAACTAGCCTTGCTTTTGTAGCACTCTCTAAAACGGGCGAGCGAGATTTTCAATTTTATCGACGCCATGCTGCAGATTTATTGTACAAACAAGAGTATCTCCCATCACAACTATTAACTAACAAAGATATCATTCATTTTTGTTCAGTTAATCTTGTTGACAGTCCAATGAAATCAGCCCATTTAGCTTTTATCGAGCAGGCACATCAAGCAGGCAGCATCGTTTCCTTTGATCCGAATGTTCGATTGCCTTTATGGCAGGATGAGACGGCTTGTCGAGAAACGATTCTAGCTTTTTTACCAAAAGCCCATATTGTAAAGCTTTCGAATGAAGAACTGTTATTTTTAACAGCCATCGAGGAAGAATTTTCGGCTGTGCACACATTATTTCAGGGGCATCTGGAGACCATTATCATTACTCATGGAGCAGAAGGCGCAACATTATATACAAAGAAATGTCAACGTAAGGTCCATGCTGAGAATGTACAAGCAGTTGATACGACTGGTGCTGGGGACGCTTTTATTGGGGCGATATTAAGTCAATTCCTTCAACATCAATTATCTGCCGATCATTTGGTAGCCTATTGTGAACAGTATGCGATATCCCTGCTTTCTTTTGCCAATCGCTATGCAGGAATCACGACAATGAAGCACGGGGCGATTCCCTCCTATCCTGAACTACCGTTAGAATGAATCTAAAATAATTTGAAACCTTTTATTCTTATTTTCCGTATGTACTGGTGAGAAATCAATGGGAGGAGGACCTGCATGGAATCGATTACAAAAAAACGAGCTGCTGCTTTTTTAATGGATACTGCTATTTCAACGGCTGTCACATTGGGCGTGGAGTATTTTCTACGGAAGAAAGTGAAAAATGAGGTGGTTCATGCACTCGTTACACCGACAGTCATGTTATGGGCATTAGAGTACGCACAGCTTCGTAAAGGTGGACAAACCATTGGCTATAAAGCTACGGGACTAGTACTGGAAAATGCAGATGGTCATGAATTATCAGACTGTCAAATTTTAAAACGTATGGCTTATCGGGATACAATCAGTTCATTTGACTATTTAAAAAATCGCCAGGCATTTGAGCAACAGCATGGACAATGCCTTCCTCATGATAGCTTTGCCGGTACGGTTGTGAAAGAGAAATAAACGAATTGCTAAAATTAGTTGTAGATTTGCAACCCCATGACGTACGGAGCTTTATGGATCATTGAAACACATATCCAAAATTCATAACACTAATATACCTCCTCCCAAGGTCAACAGGAGGAGGTATTATTGTATGACAAAGTATTGATGCATCTGAATCCGTTATCGTTATTTGATTGAACATCATACTCACTTCAATAAAGTGTAGGTGGAAATTCTATCTGTTTTTCAATCCCTAGCACATCTACCAGTATTTCTTCATTAAAATATGGGGAATGCCACAATCCATAAACTCTTCCCCTTCACGCTTATAGCCTAATTTTTCATAAAAACCCTCTGCATATGATTGTGCATTTAATTTAGCTTTTGTGAGGCCATTGTCTCGGGCAATTTGCTCTAAGCCAATAATAATTTCTTTGCCAAGTCCAAATTTACGGAACTCTTCTACTATACAAATGCGCTCCAGTTTACCATAGCCCTCGACTACACGCAGTCTACCCGTTCCCACTGGCTGCTCCTTATAGTACACAAGAATATGATCACATGGTGCTTGCAGTGAATCAAATTCATCAAACTCTTCTACCTCTGGTACTTGTTGCTCTTCAATAAAAACTTTTCGTCTAAAATCAAATGCTAATTGTAAGTCTGCATCAGTTGTTACTTTTTTTATGCTCATGAATACTCCTCCTCGTTTCACTACCATCATCCTCTTCTCCAGGTGCAATTTTCACCCAAAGATGATACTATTAGTATAGAACGATTTTTATTGCAAATACAATAAAAATCTCAGGAGGATCGAAAATGAAAGAAATCTTACGTGAAATAGGTGCTATCGCACGGGCTTTAGACTCGATTAGTAATATAGAATTTAAGGAATTGGATTTAACGAAGGGTCAATATTTATATGTTATCCGAATTTGCGAAAATCCTGGCATTATTCAAGAAAAGGTGGCAGAGCTATTGAAGGTGGATCGCACAACTGCTTCTAGGGCCATCCAAAAATTAGAAACAAAAGGCTTTATTGAAAAACGTAGTGATCAAGGAAATAAAAAAAACAAATTACTTTTTCCAACCAATAGAAGCTTAGACATCTATCCATTTTTAAAACGGGAAGGCGAGTATTCTAATAAACGAGCACTTGATGGTTTTTCTAGCGATGAAGTCGACAGCATCCACCATTTACTCAAGCGAGTTCTACAAAACATTGAAATTGATTGGGAATCTGTAAAAAAAGGGCAGAAGCGACACTATTAAAGGCGATTCCTGAATTCCCCTGCTCTGGAATCGCCTCGTATTAGACATGGGCGGCAAATACTCTTTTTAAAACAGCTACCATAAATTCAAGATCTTCATCGGTACAGCAAAGCGGTGGACTTAACGTAATGATAGTATTGGAGCCCTCCACTGTACCGCCATTTTTCCCAACAATTAAGCCATTCCCTTTACACTCAGCAATGATGCTTGCCACCCTTTCTTCCTTTGCAGGTCTTTGTGAGGCTTTATCTTCAACAAGCTCTATACCAACGAGCAACCCTAGCCCTTGAATATCTCCAACAAAGGGTAACTCTAATAAGTCTTGTAGGTCATGGAGTAGTTGAATTCCTAAATCTTTTGAACGCTGTACAAGTCCCTCTTCTTCAATGATCTTAATATTTTCTAATGCCACAGCACAGGCTGCCGGGTTACCACCGAACATATTCATATGTCGACAATGACTATAGCCGTCGATCTCTTTAAATTTATCATAAATATCTTTTCTTACTGCTGTAATTGATAGTGGTAAATAGGCGCTAGTAAGTCCTTTAGCCATTGTAATAACATCTGGACGAATACCGAAATGTTGATGGCCAAACAGCTTACCCGTTCGCCCGAAACCACAAATAACTTCATCGATAATAAGTAACACCCCGTACTTTCTACAAATGCGCTCTACTTCTTGAACATATGTTTGTTGTGGAATGAAGACACCCCCACCTGTTATGAATGGCTCCATAATAACAGCGGCAATCGTTTCATTTTGCTCCCCAATAATTTTTTCTTCGATGTCACGCGCTCTTGCTAAATTATATACTTCCATTGATTGACCTTTAGGACGACGATAAGGATCGGGTGGGGCAACGTGCAGGAAGCCTGGTGTTAATGGTTCATATTTATATTTACGTAATGCCTGGCCTGTAGCGGCTAATGCTCCAAGCGAGCTAGCATGATAGGCTCGATAACTAGCAATCATTTTATAGCGTGTCCCTTCCCCGTTTTGTTGATGGAATTGTCGTATTAACTTGAACGCTATTTCATTTGCATCACAACCACTATTCGAATAAAACATCATATAGTCGTCCTCTAGTAAGCTGTTGATTTTTTCAGCTAATCTAATAGCAGGCTCATGGCTCTGTGTTAAAGGGGCATAGCATAGTTTTTTTAATTGCTCGTAAGCGACCTTAGCAAGTCGCTCACGTCCATAACCCACATTGACTGCCCATAAGCCTGACATGCCATCTAAAAATCGATTGCCTAAACTGTCTTTTATCCATGCTCCTTCCCCTTGTTCAATAATGACTGGAGTATGCTCGTTATAAATGGACATATGGTGCCAAATGTTTTCACGATCTTTGTGCTGTAAGGTATGGGTGAACTGATCACTTCGTTCCTTTTCCATCTCATGACCTCCAATCGTGTATCCTAGATGTATTTTTTGCCTTTCGTCAATTTTTACTATATACACTCATTCGTGTTGAAATTTTCTGACTTCTCAAACATAATAAAAATTAGACATTGTACATTCGAAGGGCAGGTGCTAAATTATGTCCAAACATCCTCTACTCGTACGTGATGTCCTTAAGCGCAAACATTTTGAATCAGCGAAGCTTATAGCAGGACACCATGGCCTTGAACGACAAGTTCTGTGGACACATATTTTAGAAATTAAAGATTTTGATACGTTAATTAATGGTGGTGAACTCATTTTAACTACTGGGGTCGGTTTACAGTTAGAGCGTGAAACGCAAATTGCTTACTTACAAAACCTTATTCGGAACGAAGCTGCAGGGCTTTGTATTGAAATTGGAGACTATTTTGATCATGTCCCTGTGGAGCTGATTGCCATGGCGAATGCGCATCATTTTCCAATCATTGTCTTTGAAGAAATAGTTCGCTTTATCGATATTACACAAGATTTACATACGTACATAATTAACCAACACCAACAGGCACTTACACAGCTCGATACCCTTTCTAAAACATTTATGGAATTATCGTTAATGCCCAATGGGATTTTAAAAATCTTACAAGTCCTTCATCAAGATACCGAGGCATTATTTTTATTTGTCTCCGAAGATACAAAAAGCTTTTATTATCCAGTCGAAGCTAAAAAACACTTACGTATGATGGAAGAACATTGTCAGCAGTTAGAACTACAAGAGCCCTTACATCTTTTATCAATTGACAAGGACCATTTTGTCATTATCCCAGTAAATGGTCTTGGACAAGTTTGGGGCTATCTATGTATGCATTCTGAACTGCCGAAACCGAGTGATTACACCTTATTAAACTTAGAACGTGCTACGATGTCCATTGCCCAAATTTTAATGAGAAATCGCATGCTTCAGGAACGTCAGCAAAGCCGTGAGGATGAGTTCATTCTTGCATTAATTCAAGGCCAGCCTGTGGATGTCCCATACTACCAAAGCTATTTACCGATTGAAAGTCGGAATTTATTTTACCGTGTCGTCGTGTTCAATCTACATGACGAAACCAAAGCAGTGCCAGAGGAAGAGTGGCAGGAAATACAATTACAAAATGCCATGTATGTTCGCTCCATCTTAAAGAAGCTAGGATTCTTCCCTACCGTTTCAGTACGACAGCATGAGATTATTATTTTAGCCTTCTATATAGCTGCAGATTATATGAAGGATAATCGAGATTCCTTCAATCAAGCCATATCACAAATTGTTGCTAGAAAGGCATCTCAATTTTTTGAACAGCTTACCCTTACCTGTGGGATAAGCAATGTTTATCAAACAATAGAAAGTGTCCATCTTGGCTATAAGGAGGCTAAATCGTCTATCCAAATGCAGCATCATCAATTGACTAGCTCCATTTATTATAAGGATTTAGGCGTTTTCCGGTTATTATTACAGCAAGAGCAAACCACCCTATTACAATTTGTGAAAGATTACTTGCTAGAATTATTATTACTGGATCAAAAAAACGGCCATGATTTGTTCCAAACATTAGCTGTTTATTTAGCTTGCAATGGAGCTAAAAATGATACGGCAGAGCAATTATTTATCGTCCGTCAAACGCTCTATAAACGCATTGAACGACTAGAAAGTATATTCGGTGCTGATTTTTTACAAGCGCCACATCGACTAAACATTGAAATTGCCGTCAAGGCCTATGAACTTTTGCAGAAAACAGCACCTGATTTATTACGATTTTGAACGTGGGTCCATAAAATCACGTAAAGC
This sequence comes from Lysinibacillus sp. F12, assembly GCF_057773605.1. Lineage (NCBI taxonomy): Bacteria > Bacillati > Bacillota > Bacilli > Caryophanales > Bacillaceae > Lysinibacillus > Lysinibacillus sp. F12. The sequence goes on along the minus strand of NZ_JBYMLP010000003.1, from coordinate 79,883 downwards.
GTTACTAAGCATATATAAGCCAAGAACAAGAATCGTGATGGCTCCTCCAGGCGCATACGTATACCAAGGGGCACCGATTAAATAAGCCTGTGAATCTTTTAACATTCTGCCCCAGCTAGGGTTTGGTGGCTGAACACCAAGCCCTAAATAGCTTAGTGCTGCCTCTGCTAACATTGCAGTAGCAAATGTGACAGTCGCAGCGACAATAATTTGCGACGATATATTAGGTAAAATATGACGAAACATAATGCTATGAGGCTTGACACCAATTAATTTGGCTGCCAATACATACTCTGAATCACGTTGTTGGACAAATCCGCTCCGTGCAATTCTAGCAATAGCAGGGATGGCGATAATGCCTAAGGCTACGGCCGTATTGACAATCCCAGGGCCAAATACCGCTACTAGCATCAATGCTAATATAATGCCAGGAAACGCCATTAAAGCGTCCATTGTTCGCATAAATAGTTCATCAACCCAGCCACCAACATAGCCTGCAATTCCTCCTATGGTAATACCAAACAATGTCCCAATTCCTACAGTTAGTAGCCCAACGGCGAAAGCTGTTTGTGTCCCCTTCATAATCCGGCTAAAAATATCACGCCCGAATTCATCTGTCCCAAAAAGATAAGCACCATCTGGTCCACGCAATTTCTCAGGTATGTTCATGGCGTTGACATCATGTGGTGTATAAAAAAAGCTGACCAGCATGACGAGCAAAAAGCCGACAATGACGAGGAGACCAATGGATAAATTCAGTTTTTTAGTATAACGTTGTAGCTGTTTCATTGTATCCACCTCTTAATGTAATCGGATTCTAGGATCTAATACAGAATATAAAATATCGACAATAAAATTTATCATGACCACAGCGACCGTAATATACATAACGATCCCCTGTACAAGTGGAAAATCACGGTTACTAATAGCCGTTATGAGAAGCTGTCCAATACCAGGCAAAGAAAATACTTGCTCCACAATAATCGTCCCCGCTACAACTTCCGCCATAATTAGGCCAAATACGGTTAAAATCGGAATCATTGAATTTTTCAATACATGCTTATACATGACATTTTGTTCAGACATTCCCTTACTACGAATTGTCCGTACATAGTCGAGCTGAACCTGCTCTAAAATAGCGGTACGCACATAGCGGAAGTTCACAGCAATTTGTGGTATCGCAATGGTTAAGGCTGGGAGAAGGAGCGTACTAAGCGCCCCAGCAACACTTTGTGTCCATGGTATATAACCACTAATTTTAAAGAAGCTAAACTGTAAGCCAACGTAAAGAATAAGCATCATTCCTAGCCAAAAGGATGGTACAGCCATCCCAATTTGTGTCACAGTAGATAACGACACATCACTTATTTTATTTTGTCTTCTTGCCGCAAACATCCCTAAAGGTAAGGAAATGACTAAAACAATGAGTAGGGTAATCCCTGCCAACGACATAGTGACAGGAAGTCGATCAAATAATAAATCTTTTACAGGCATTGAAAAACGAATGGAATCACCTAGCTGACCTGTCAATAAGCCCTTCATCCAATCCACATATTGTTCATAAAGAGGACGATCTAAGCCGAGTTCAGATCGTAAATTTTCAATTTGTGTGGGATCCGCTTCTGTCCCCAGCATTGTTCGAACCGGATCTCCAGGTAATATTTGAAAAACACCAAATGTAATAATGGATACAAGCAGGATGGTTGTTATTAACAGGATGATTCGACGTAGAATATACATCATGGGCACTCATCCTCTCCTAGTTTGAAAATTGAACCTCTGACATATCATGGAACCAGAATGGATAGCTCTTCAGCCCCGTCACTTGTTTGTCAGAACCCCAAACAATTTGGTAATCAGCAATATAAACCGCAGTAGCCTGCTCAGCTAAAATTTCCTGTGCTCGATGGTAGTACTCAATTTGTTTGGTTTGATCTGTTTCCTTTAGCACATCAGTCATAATTTTGTCATACTCGTCATTTTTAAATAGGAAGAAGTTTTCACTATCATTTGTAGAAATATAATCATTTAAAACCTCGTAGGCTGATGCACGACCTGTTAAATCAATCGTTGTCATTTGATAGTCACGACCAAAATAAACACGGTCTAGCCAAATTCCCCACTCCACCACCTCAATTTCCACATCAACACCAATTTCTTGTAAATTCGCAACTGCAATTTGAGCTATATTCGAATACATATCATTGTGTGAAGATACCGTAATTTTTGTTTTGAAGCCATCCGGATAACCAGCCTCTGCCAATAACGCCTTTGCTTTTTCTATATCGCGTTCATACATGCTTTCTAAGCCCTTTTTTTGGAAATCGCCCATCGCTGGACTCATATTTGAACCAAGTGGGACAGCATAGCCCGCAAATACCGAATCAATAATATCGGATTTACTAATCGCGTAGTTCATAGCCTGTCTCACTTTTACGTTATCGAATGGAGCCTTTGTTTCATTAAATGTAATGATTAAGGATGAGTTATTATTTTGATGCGTTAAATGGTAGCTCCCTTCAACCTCACTCACACGATGCCATGGCACACTTGTTAAATCAACCTCATTTGCCATCAAGCTCATAATCGCTGCTTGATCATCCGATTGGAAGGTAAACGTAACTTTATTCAAATAAGGTAAGCCTTCCTGCCAGTAGTTCTCATTTTTCTTAAGTTCTAAATTTGTCCCTGGCGCGTATTTCACAAAGGCAAAAGGACCTGTTCCGATTGGATTCTCATTATGCTTCCCATCATTACTTTTAGGAATAATTGCTGATTGTCTTGCCGTTAATGAATACAGGAAGTTAGAATTAGGATTCTTTAACTTAATCACAAATGTGCTGGCATCTGGTGCCTCAGTTGATGCCACGTTATCAAAGTTATTGGACATTTTTTCACCACCGTTTTTCCCCATTAAACGGTCAAATGAATATTGAATATCTTCTATCGTTAAGTCATCACCATTATGGAATTTCACTCCTTGGCGAATCTTAAATGTATATGTTAAACCGTCCTCTGAAACCTCATAGCTCTCTGCAAGTCCTTCTTTTAAAGAACCATTTGTTTCTGGTGCCATTAATCCTTCAAATAAATTCATAATCATTTGATACGAAATGGATGCGGTTGCCTTATGTGGATCTAAAAAATCCGGATCATCATTTACACGTACTACAATTTCCTGCGGTACATCTGCTGTAGTTTGGCCATCAGAACTATTAGAGCTCGTCGATACTTTCGCTCCATCACTTGAACATGCACTTATAATGAATGCCATCACGAACATGAAGAGTATTACCCCACTATTTTTCAAATTCATTGCCGTTCCCCCTTCTCCTAAGTGCTTATCTTTTGAATGCTTGTATAGCTTTCCACCCCTGCCAATTTATCTGCCGCTTGAATACCAGCAAGAATAGCTTCCTCCATCACCTTAGTTGCTAAATGTCCCAAATAATCTAGCGCAAATGTCTGCTCTCCTGTACCTAGCACAAAAATAGTGTCGCCATCAAGCATCGTATGGACAGGATAAATCGTTCGGGCGAGTGCATTTTGTGTAAGCTGGGCAATCTTTTTTGCTTCTGCCTTTGTTAATTTTGCATTCAACGCTATTACGCCAATGGTTGTATTTGTGCCAGCAAGTGCCTCTGATTGTGCATGCTGTTCGAGATAGGCACAGCAATCCAGCCACTGTCCTGTTTGAGGATTTCTCGCTCCCGCTAAAATTTGCCGTGTATGAGGATGTTTGACATCTCCCACTGCATTAACAGCCACAATAGCCCCAGCAATAAGCCCATCCTTACCCGCAAATGATGCACTGCCAAGTCCACCCTTCATGGCAAAGTCTGGTCCTGCTAATTTACCTACCGTTGCCCCATAGCCCGCGCCAATATTGCCATTTTGAAATGAACCTACTTGCGCAGCTTGAGCCGCTTCATAGCCCATTTGTGCTGTAGGTCGAGCTTGAGGATCACCGATAAATAAATCAAAGAGGACGGCACTTGGTACAATTGGAATTTTGGCAACACCTGCATCAACCCCAATTCCTTGCTCCTCTAAAAATCGCATGACTCCTGTGGCAGCATCTAACCCAAAGGCACTGCCCCCTGACAGACAAATACCATGCACACGATCAATTTCATTAATAGGATCTAAAGCATCCGTTTCACGAGTACCTGGTGCAGACCCTCTAACATCTACCCCACACACTGCCCCGCCTTCCATTAATAGTGCCGTACAGCCTGTAATCCCCTCTTCGTTTTCACGATGCCCTACCTTGATCCCTGGAACATCGGTAATATTACCAAACATACCAACACCTCAATTCAAAATAAATTAAATATTCAGATTATTCATCATATAAAAAGCAAGCGACGCGCTGATTTGCATTGTTCTCCTGAAGCTTAGGCCTCTCGTGCTGGCATCTTTCCATAACATATGGACAACGTGTATGAAACACACAGCCAACAGGTGGATTGATTGGACTAGGTAGTTCACCTTGTAAAAGTATTTCTTGTTTTGGCTCATCAAAATGGACGACTGGAATGGCAGATAGCAATGCTTGTGTATAAGGATGCAATGGATGAGCGTATAGCTCCTTCTTCGTCCCAATTTCTACAACCCGCCCTAAGTACAACACCGCCACACGGTCACTTATATGCTTCACAACACTTAAATCGTGGGAAATAAATAAATAAGTTAACTGAAATTCATCCTGTAAATCCATCATTAAGTTTAGGACTTGTGATTGCACAGACACATCTAATGCCGATACTGGCTCATCCGCAATAATGAATTCAGGGCGAATCGCAAGAGCCCTTGCAATCCCAATCCTCTGCCGCTGACCTCCTGAAAATTCATGTGGAAATTTATGCATCGCATCTTCAGGAAGTCCAACCTTTTGTAACAATTCTTTCACGCGCTCTTTGCGCTGTTCCTTCGTCAATGTTAATTGTAATTTCATTGGTTCCTCAATAATTGCTCCAATGCGCATTCTAGGATTTAGAGAGGCAAAGGGATCTTGAAAAATCATTTGCATTTGATTGCGATAAGATTGAAGCTTATTCCCTTTTAAATGCTGGATTGGTTGTCCCTTATACAATACTTCCCCAGCTGTTGGTTCAACGAGCTTTAAAATCGTTCGTCCAAATGTAGATTTTCCTGATCCAGATTCGCCTACAATACCTAGCGTCTCTCCTCGGTAGATTTCAATGGAAATATCATCGACCGCTTTGACCATTTTTTTCTCTTCTTTCATAGACTTGCGCTTCACAGGAAAGTAAGCTTTTAAATGATTAATTTCCAGTAAAACTTCTTTCTCCGTCATGTGCCAGCTCCTCCTTCTCTGTGAATAAATGACAGCGCACTTTATGTGTCTCTTGAATATGGTGTATGGTCGGACTATCCTGATGGCATTGCGCCATGGCATGCGAGCAGCGCGGTGCAAACCGACAACCTTCTGGTAAGGCATATGCTGGGGGCACAGTGCCCGGGATCGATGGCAGCCTTGTGACCTCCGTTTCAAGACTCGGCATTGTTTTTAACAGTGCTATCGTATAAGGGTGCTGGGGATTTAAAAAAAGCTCTCTTACGGGAGCTTCCTCCACTATTTGCCCTGCATACATGACCATGACACGGTCCGCTGTTTCTGCAACAACACTCATATCATGAGTAATAAATAAAATGGCTGATTGATGCTCCTCCTTCATTTTCATCATCAGCTTTAAAATTTGTGCCTGTACGGTTACATCCAATGCTGTAGTCGGTTCATCCGCAATTAATAGCTGAGGATTATTAGACATCGCAATGGCAATCATGACGCGTTGCCGCATCCCCCCCGATAATTGGTGTGGATATTCAGCGATTACCTTCTCCGCATTAGCAATCCCCACTTCCTGTAATAATTGTAGTGCTTTTTGCCAAGCATCTTTTTTTGAAACCTTTTGATGTCTTCGAATGCCCTCTACCATTTGATTACCGATAGTAAATACTGGGTCTAGGGAGGTCATGGGCTCTTGAAAAATCATACTAATTTCATTGCCACGAATATGGCTCATCTCTTTATTTTTATAGGCTAATAAATTTTTGCTGTTTAAGTGGATGCTTCCTGCTGTAATTTCCCCAGGAGGGATTGGCAGTAAACGCATAATGGCTAACGATGTAATACTTTTGCCACTGCCTGATTCTCCCACCAATGCAACCGTTTCTCCTTTATGAATGGTAAAGTTCACATCATCTACCACCTTGGCCTCTTTGCCATTCTTCAAATGGAATCGAATGGATAATTGATTGACCTCTAAGAGCACTTCTTTAACTTTTGCATGTTCCATAGGCGTCCCTCCCTGTTAGCGTTGAATAGGTGGTGCATAGCGTATGGCAATATTTTTCATTTGCGTATAGTTCCGCAGAGCAACAAAGCCCTTCTCTCGACCAATGCCACTTTTTTTATAGCCTCCGAACGGCATTTGTATACCACCAGCTGCCCCATAATTATTGATAAATACTTGTCCTGCCTGCACACGACTTGCCACATAATGAGCTGTATCAATATTCTGTGACCACACACCCGCAACTAAGCCATATTCTGTGCTATTGGCTAGAGTAATGGCTTCCTCCACGCAAGCAAATGTTAAAACCGTCAACACAGGCCCAAAAATTTCTTCCTGTGCTAAAGGATCATTCGGCTGTACTCCATCTAGTATAGTTGGCTGCACATAGAAGCCATTTTCATACCCTTTAATCGTCAATGGCTCCCCGCCAGTGATGACATAGCCGTCTTTTTTAGCTTGCTGTAATAATGTAGTGATTTTTGTATACTGACGTTCATTTAATAATGGCCCCATATCCATGTCCGCCTCACCAGGCCCCACCTGTATCGCTTGAAATTTTTGCACTAATTGTGGGAGAAATGTATCTTTTATACTTTCTTCAATGAGTAGTCGAGCCCCAGCAGAGCATGTTTGCCCTGCATTTTGAATAATAGCCCTTACAACGCCCTCTAATGCTTGCTCCATATTGGCATCCGCAAACACAATATTGGGTGATTTTCCGCCAAGCTCTAATGTTACAGGGACCACATTTTCTGCTGCCGCTCTCATCACTGCAATTCCAGTAGGAACAGAGCCCGTAAAGGTTATATGATTAATATCAGGATGTGAGGTTAAATATGGACCCACATCACGTCCCAGGCCCGTAATATGTTGAAAGATTCCTGTAGGCAGTTTCTCTGCAAGCCATTCCGTAATGGCATGTGTAGTAAGTGGTGTATCTTCTGCACTTTTCACGATAACTGCATTGCCTGTAGCAATCGCCGCAGCGACACTTCGTGCTGTAATTTGAACCGGATAGTTCCATGGCACGATATGTACCGTAATACCAACGGGTTCCAGTACTACTGCATTCAATAGTCCATCCTCAATTGGAATCGTATCCCCCATCACTTTATCAGCCGCTCCACCGTAAAATTCAAAATAACGAGCCGCCGCTTCAATATCTGCCCTTGCTTGTGTTAAAGGTTTTCCTACGTCCCGGCATTCTAGTAAACTCCATTCTTCGGCATGCTGACGAATATAATGAGCGAAGTCAATTAATAACTGACCTCGTTCAAAAGCCTTCCATTGTCGCCATTCATCACTTTCAAAGGCTCTACGTGCTGATCGCACCGCTTCTTCTACATGCGCTTGACTTGCATTACTAATTTGCGCAATGATTTCTCCGGTTGAAGGATTCTCAACATCTAGCAATACTTCTGCATCCCCATAAATCCATTCCCCATTAATCAACATAGGAATATTTTTCATCGTACCCCTCCTATAATCCACGACCACCATCTACATGTAAGGTCGTCCCAGTGACCATGCTAGCTGCATCAGACAATAAATAACTGACAGCTCCTGCTATATCAGAAGGCTTCACCAATCGCCCTAGTGGGACAGATTGCACAAACACACTTTGCTTGGTTTGCTCGACATCTGTCCCTTGTGCAGCAAATTGCCCAAGCATTTGTGTATCAGCAGGTCCAGGATGAATCGTATTAACACGAATTTGGTCTGGTGCTAGCTCAACCGCTAGCCCTCTCGTAAAGCTTTCCGCTGCACCTTTTGACGCAATATAGGCCTGTAAGCCAGGTCTTGGACGTACTGCTGAAATTGAAGCAATCGTCACAATAGAACCCTTTTGCTGTTTTTTCATAAAGGGGACAACTGCTTTTGTTGTTATAAATAAGCTTTTTACATTGACATCCATTAAGCGATTCCAATCATCCATTGTTACTTGCTCAATGGGCGTAGCAGCTTGTGCAATCCCTAGTGCATTGACAAGTCCATCCATTCTCCCATACTTATTAAAAATTTCCTGGAAGATGGCATTCACTCGCTCCTCCTGCAATACATTAACTTCAAAGCATTGCAGGGAGTCATGGGTTAAATTTGACAGCGCCGTTATGGATAAATCAAGTCCTATGACCAGATTACCCTGCTTAAGCTGCTCTTCAATAATGGCTTGTCCCATTCCGCCACCTGCTCCTGTCACAACAATCACCTTTGGCTCAGTTGCCATACTATACACCTCCCGCTGTTACAGACATATGACTGATTTCCTGACAAATCGCATCGCCCATTTGTGCCGTCGTTGCTTGTCCACCAATATCAGCCGTTTTTACGACGCCTTCTTCCAGTACTTTACTAATAGCTTGGACAATCAAATGTTCTAAATCCTTTCTTCCCTGATGTCCAAGAAGTAAGGCAAGCGACCATATTTGAGCTATTGGATTGGCAATACCCTTGCCGGCTATATCTGGCGCGGAACCATGCACAGGCTCAAACATAGACGGAAATTTCTTCTCTGGATTTAAGTTTGCAGACGGCGACAGCCCAAGCCCCCCAACAATGGCAGAGCCTAAATCAGATAAAATATCGCCAAATAAATTGGAAGCCACAACAACTTCAAATTCCTGTGGTCGTTCGACAAAATAAGCGACTAATGCATCGATATAAATGGATTCAAGCTGTAATTCTGGTGCAATTTGTGTCACTGTTTTTCTTGTATGCTCATCCCAAAATTTCATGGAATGTATGATTGCATTAGATTTTGTCGCACTTGTCAGCTTGGTTTTCCCTTGCTGCTGAGCATATTCACAGGCTGCACGAACAATTTTTTCAATTCCAATACGCGTCATAATTGTATTTTGAATCGTCATTTCTTGTGGCTGCTGTAGATACAGTCGACCACCACTATCCGAATATTCGCCCTCAGCATTTTCGCGGAAAATGACAAAGTCAATCTCGTTCTCGCCAGCTAGAGGTGAGGATATCCCAGGCAAAGATTTAATGGGACGGAAATTCACATACTGTTGGAAATTTTTACGAATCGGCATAATGAGCTCCCATACCGTGACATCATCTGGTACGCGAGCATCACCAATTGCTCCAAATAATATCGCATCATATTTTTGTAGTGTATCAAGTGCATCCTCTGGCATCATACAGCCGTGCGCTAAATAGTATTCAGAGCTCCACGGAAAAACCGTCGTTGTCATTTGTAAGGATGAATCCCGTTCTTGCACACATTTTATAACCTTTAATGCTTCCTGCATGACTTCCTTTCCAATGCCATCGCCTGGTATAACTGCCATTTTTATCGTTGTCATTGGACATCACCAGCCAAAAATTTTAATGCCGCTAAACGATAAATGGCAGTTGTTTCTGCCAATTCTTCAATATCTACATATTCATTGATTTGATGAGGAATTTCACGATCTCCTGCACCAACAGTCACTATTGGAATCCCATGGACATGAAGAAACGTACCATCTGTAGCACCAGGAACACCATTATATTTTGGCTCCTTCTCTGTCACCTCTGCTACTGCCTCGTAAATGGCCTGTACAACAGCATCTTCCTTAGCAGTTGCTGTAGCAGGTCGATTATCAAGAATCGTTAGTTCCACGTTAAAATCCGGATCATCTGCTTGTAATCGTTCAATAATGGATTCGATTCTTCCTAGTAGTTCATCATGGTCTTGGGCAGGAACCGTACGAATATCAAGTGTCGTCATGCAGTGATCAGGAATGACATTGATTTGTGCATCTCCTTTAACAGGCGCACGTAAAATCGTTGGTGTTATAGATGGCCAATTCAGCATTGGGTCACGTCCTAACCGAGCCTGCTCCTCTTTTTCTAGTTTCTCCAGCTCTACAATCAATCGTGCCATACGCCAGTTCGGATTAATGCCACTCCACGAGATTGCTCCATGTGCCATCTTACCGAAAATATCAACCTGTAAACGAATTGCCCCACGCTGTGCAATGCATACATTGTTTTCCTGTGGCTCACAAATAATAGCCCCATCTACTCCGTCTGCCCAGCCGTTTTTAATAAAATGTTTAATGCCCAGCATGAGCCCCTCTTCATCACAAGGAATACATAAAATAATCTTGCCTGTAAACTCTTCCTGATCTAGTAGTAGTGATTGACAGGCAGTAATCATACATGCGAGATTCCCCTTCGTATCATTTGTTCCCCTGCCATACATACGCCCCTCAACAATCTCTGCTCCAAACGGATCATATGCCCATGCATCTCGATTTCCTTCCGTTACAACATCTGTATGACCCTCGAAAAGTAATGTTTTCCCAGGCTTGCCCGAATCAATAATACCAATAACATTCGGCCGGCCAGGCACAACCTCCTCTACATGCGTCTCAATGCCAATATCCCGTAAATATGCCGCAACTACGTGTGCCACCTCCTCTTCATTACCCTTTGGATCATTCTCGCGGTAAACGCTTTCAATTCGTACTAGCTTTTGTGTTAACGCGATGACCGCCTGCCGATCTCGCACATACGATTTGGTTGTTTTTAAACTAGTTACTGTCATGCAAAGGACCTCCTATTTTATAGAATATTCTGAATTTATATTATTTTAACATTGACCCTTCTCTATGAAACTAGACAATATGTTAATAATTCATAGCATGACCTTAACTTTTTGTTTAGCCATAAATCGCTAAAAAACAACATTTTTTCTACTTAATGTTATTTTTTATAATTTAAAAAGTAAACACCTTTGAAAATCAAGGATATTGAGCAACTTCATTTCTTTGGCATAAAGCTCTCACACCAAAATAAAAAAACCAGCAATTGCTGGTTTTTTTCTTCCATAATTATTGTTGGCGGGATTCGGTCATTTGCTTCCAAACCGAGCCTTTTGCTTCTTCACCTTGCTCGATACGGGCAATGGCCATTTTCACTTGTAGCTTTACTTCGAATTCTTTATCATCTTCAGCCGCTTTTAATACGGGTAATGATTGTTCTGTACCCACCTCATATAAATACATCGCTGCACGCCAACGTACCAATTTGTTCTTATCTTGTAGGGCTTGCTGCATAGCTCCTTCAAATTCTACAAAGCCAAGGTCGCTCATACAGTCACCTGCTGTACGTCGCACGGCGGCACTTTTATCTTGAAGGGCTCTCTCTAAATATGGAACTACCGTAACATCTTCGACCATCCCTAAATATACAGTTGCTAGACGACGAATAGACATTTGCTCATCCTGTAAAGCTAAATCTAACAATGGTAAATCATCCAGCTCCGGATCAGCCATTTGGTCTAACAACTGGAAGCGTTTCTCCCATTCTGGTTGTTGGAACTGTTCCACTGTTATTTTCAGCTTATTGGATGGAACGATTGCTTTTTCATCATCATTATTAATCGCAGCTACAATTTCTGCTAATCGTTCTGCAGAATATGTGACATCAATTTCCCTTTTGACCGCTTCTGCGATTTCTTCTAGTTCACCATACCGCACACCATAATCAATCCATTTACGCTGGAAAATATAGTTTTCATCTACTGCTGATTCAATAATTTGGTTAAAAGCCTCGACAAAACGATCACCACAGCTCATACGATGTTCACGTTGGTTATCAAACACTTTTACTTGTAGGGGTACTTGCTTATAGAACTGTACATGGACATAAACTTCCCCGTAAAACTCGTTAGCTACCATTGGTTCATCTTGCGTTTCAACGTCTTCACCTAATACTTGACGGATACTTGCTAAAATACCCTCCCAAGCATATTTTGCATTACGCTCCACCGCAAAGAAATCAGCTACATGATAAACGCCCTTTATCCCCTCAATAGCTAAAATAGCTGCTGCTTCGCCAGTCGCTTCATCTTTATTATCCTTTGTAAAATTATAGCTTTTCCCGAACGGTAGCTCTGTATCAACAACAATCTTCATAGAATTTGGACTTGGTGTCGGTTCAATTGTAATAATCTTCATGTCTATCGCTCCTTATCCGTTAGCAATTTCATCTAAATATGACCATCTTTCAATCAGATGCTCATACTGTGCATTTAGCTCATCAAGCTTAGCTGTTAATTCCTGTAGTTTTGTAAAATCTGAACCAGCATTAGCGATTCCCTCTTCGGTCTCCATAATAGCTGCTTCTGCTTTCTCAATATCGTCTGCAATCGTTTCCCATTCTTTTTGCTCTTTAAATGATAGCTTTTTCTTGTCTGATTTTGGTTTTTCAGACTTCGGCTTTTCAGCTTTCGGTGCATCAACTTTAGCAGTTGCAGTATGCTCACGCTTCTCCAAATACTCACTATAAAGATCCAGTGTTTCCTCAACCTGCCCTTTTCCATCTAAGATCCATAGCTTTTTCGCAATACGGTCTAGGAAAAAACGGTCATGGGAAATCGTGATGACTACGCCAGGGAAATGCTCAATGAAATCCTCAAGCACACCTAATGTTTCAATATCTAAATCATTGGTTGGCTCGTCCAATAATAAAACATTAGGCTGCTCCATTAATAAACGTAATAAATGAAGGCGCTTGCGCTCACCACCTGATAATTTACCAATTGGTGTACCGTGTGCATGTAGTGGGAATAAAAATCGCTCTAGCATTTGAGCCGCGGAATAGCGTACACCCTCTGCATCTGTAATATCATTCGAAGCCTCACGTATATATTCAATCATACGCTCATTTTCATTCATTTTCGGTAAAGTTTGCTTGAAATGGGCGAGCTTCACTGTTGATCCAACAAGAATTTCACCTTGGTCTGGTGTAAGCTCTCCTGCTAGCATCTTTAATAAGGTAGATTTCCCTACGCCATTCGCACCAATTATGCCAATACGGTCACCTTGCTGGAGTAAAAATGAAAAGTTATCCAGAATCTTTTGCTGTCCAAATGCTTTCGAAATATTTTCAGCCTCGAGTACTTTGCGCCCAAGACGGGTTGTAGCGAGTCCCATTTCCAATGAAACATCCTCTGATTTACGCTCTAAATTCTCCTCCAACTTTTCAAAGCGTTGGATACGCGCTTTTTGTTTAGTAGAGCGCGCCTTTGCACCGCGACGAATCCATTTCAACTCTGAACGATAACGGTTGCGATCCTTCTGAGCAGATGCCGCCTTCATTTCCTCACGGATGGCACGGGCCTCTAAAAAATCACCATAATTTCCGGTGTGTCTATACAGAGTTTGATCGGCTAGCTCGTAAATATGTGTTGATAATTCATCTAAGAAATAACGATCATGGGTAATAAAAATAACTGCACCCTTTAAGCGTAGCACCATCTCTTGAAGCCACTCCGTTGCCTCCACATCTAAATGGTTGGTCGGCTCATCTAATAAGTAGAGATCTGCTGGTTCAATTAATACTTTAGACAATGCCACTCGTTTTTGCTGTCCGCCAGAAAGCGTTAGCACTTCTTTATCAAATGTTTCAATGCCTAGCTTTGTTAAGGCTGTTTTCGCAAGCGCATTGACATCCCATGCCTGCTCTTCATCCATACGCTGTTGCAAACCAAATAAAGTCTTTTGTAAACTTTCAGATGTTGGATTTACTGCCAGTGCAGCCACCGTTTCCTCATATTGACGATTCAGTTGTAAAACCGGTGAATCGCCAGCAAAGACTGCTTGCAAAACTGTTTCTCCTGATTGAAATGACGGTTCCTGTGGTAAATAGGCGATACGGTATTTGTTGGGGCGATCCATAGTGAGAGTATCCGCTTCGATATCCTCTGCTAAAATCGACAGCAGGGTCGATTTACCTGTACCATTAATACCGATTAAGCCAGCTCGCTCACCCTCATAAATGGTAAATTCAATATTTTCAAAAAGCGTTTTATCGCCCACAGTTTTTGTTAAATTTTGTACGATTAAATGACTCATTCCACTATTCCATCTCTTTCATGTTAGGTATTGTTCATGCCCACACTACTTTTATGTAGACGATTATTGATATCCATTATTCATCATAACATCAATTGACAGGTAAACAAAGAACAACAAACTATCAACAATTTGTCCTAATGATGTTCCCATTCTCCTGTAAACACACGGAAATTTGATGATCTTTTGTTCTAGACCTGCTCGTTCAGCAGCTTTCCCCTTTTGATGAATTTGTTGTACAAAAGCGGTAGTATATTAGTATAAATTACCATTTGAGAAGTCTAAAACAGTAGTGTAACATACTATTCCAAGTTAATATAAAGGAGTAACATGATGAAAATTTCCAAGTTTATTGTTATGATTCCTAATTATAGAAGAGAGTTCGGACGATTCATTACGATTTACTGACTATGAAATCGCCCAATATGCAAGTATTGCAGATTTCATCGAAAAAACTTTCCATCACAATAAAATGGTTATGTCAACCACCCCACTATCAGCAACTAAATGGAATTTGCTGTCGTAATTAATTTATTTCTATATATCGAAAATTTGTATTCATTAAAGAAAAAAATATGAACAAACGCAGTGGATTGAAGGGGAAACTATTTTTTAATTTTTATAGGGCTGAACATTCTCTTCCTATTTTTAATACTACGAAAGAAATACCCGAACATCACATAAAAGCACCTCCCTTCCATTGAGGGCGGTGCTTTATGCTATTGACCTATTTCGTGTTGCAATTGCTGTAAAAAGCTTTCCATAAATTGATGACGTTCAAGTGCCATTTGCTTGCCCTTTTCCGTTACCATTAAATCCTTTAGCAGCAATAGCTTTTCGTAAAAGTGAGTGACAGATGACGTATTTTTTTGACGATATTCGGATTCTGACATATGTGTGCGTGCTTCTTCATCCTTATCATAAAGCTTGCGGTCTTTCGCACCACCATAGGCAAATGTTCGTGCGATGCCAATTGCTCCAATCGCATCTAAACGGTCTGCATCACGAACGATTTTTGCTTCCAAAGATGTAGCCACTAGCTCATTTCCACCATTAAACGATACTTGTGCAATACAATCTCGAATATGTTGCTTTTTTTCTTCGCTAACAGGGAGCTCTGCAATGAGCTGTTCCTCCTGTTCCTTACTATCGGTATACTTTTTGTCGCTCACATCATGTAACAGCACCGCAATTTTAACAACCTCGGCATCGGCTGCTGGTTCTGTATGTAAGATCGCTAGCGCATTTTGATAGACACGCTCAATATGCTGAAAATCATGGCTGGCGTCAAACTGTTCATAAATTTCTCGTACTTTACTCATTAAATGATCCATAGTTCAAACTCATTCCCTTCCTACACGATTATACTGTATTTATAGCACTCACGAAAAATAAAAAATCAATAGCTTTTTAATTGACTAATTTTTCAGAATATTATAAGATAAACGTGCAGAACAAACAATTTGTTCTGTACCTCATATTTTTCAGCTTTGTACAAACAGCTATGTGTTTGACAGTATGAATATCAACTTCAGCGGGCTTACAATTGAATAGTATGTTTGCAAGATGACATAAGTAAAGAAAACCAATCATCAAACAAATAAAAGTGAACACTTTCCCTTAGAAATTCTTTGTTTAACCCGCATAGCACTATGTACAGCCGAAAATTGTGAACAACAAGTTAGTTGTTTTTACGACCAAAAGGTTATCATTAAATGGACGCCATGTGTAATTGTTTTTCGTTATTGGTTGTTACCTTCTTCAAGTTGTATGAACGTAGCTCCTCCCTTTAATGAAAATCGTACACGATGATGACTGCCAGTTTATGAAACCACATACATGAGTCGTACAAACACAATGAAGATTCTGTAAACCAAAATTGTAAGAAGCTATAAAGGAAGTAGGAACGATTGTGATAACATGTAATACCTTCCCGCTGAAGGACAAATAAAAGCTGCCCATCTTACAGTCATGTAGATGATGGCAGCTTTTATTATTTATTTTACTATTTAAAAGTAACTCTTACATCACACCCTTGATGACCTCATCAATTTCTTTTAACAACTCTTGATTTTCCATCGTTGAACTTAATTTTAAATGAGATTGATCCACATGGATGACCGCTACTTGCATTCCTTCTTTTATACTCGCACTTGGAACTGGCAACATCTTTTCCGTATCGAATGTCATCATAAGATCTGGAAATTTTGATTGTAACTGCCCTTCTTTCGATAACGTCATATATTCATTCCAGAAAGTCAAATGGTAATCCCCAACGGATAATTTCCCTACATCAAAGCCATTTTCCTTCGTTAATACATAATTTTTTACCTCGCCCGAAACAATATGCTCCCCATTCAACAGTTGTAAAATATTGGACATTTTTTCATCAAAGGTTTGTCCCCTGAGGAAATGATAGCCAAGCTCAATAGCCATTGTAATAGCATTCGGTGCACCATGTTTCTGTAAATACTCTATGGTCACGGGATTCCTCGTTACGCCTACTAATCCTCCAGCTAAAATAGACGCTTGTCGGGCTGTTTTAGCCGTATTTTGTAGATGCCCCTCCACAAACCCTTGAACCGCAAAATCATCTTTGCCACCTGCGTAAAATTGTACAGATTGATAGTCTTGTTGTTCATGGAGATTTAGAGATCCCATAATACCTGTTGGATGTGCCCGCCCATTACATGGAGCATCCACGACGGGCACATGTAATAACACAGACTGCAACCAACCATTAATCGTTGTGATGGCACCATTTTCATTTGTGATGATGCCTTTTAGACGATGATTGGTATGTGCATTCATCTGGCGATAACTCCAGCAAAGCTGTTCGTTCGAAATATATTGTTCGGCTGCTGAAGGTGCGCCTACCATTGCCACACACGCTACTAAATCCTCATCATCTAATTCTGTTATATCGATTATTTGAGGTTCTCCGGCTGCAAAGATTTCCTTCACCAGTTTAAGTCCTTCCTCTAAGAGGCCACCTCCGCCTCCGCCAAGGATTGCTCCTCCATACACAGCAGCAATCCCATCCTCATACGTTAATACTTTTGTCATCGAGCATGACCCTTTCTATTTCCCTATTTTTAGAATAGAAGAGAAGAAGCTATATAAAGCATCCCCAGCAATAACACCTGCTGCAAAGACAGTCATTTCAGATTCTCTCTTACCTTTCGTTACATACGTGAAAATTACACGAAGTAAGATACCTGCTAATACTGCCCATCCAGCAATCGGATTGATCAGTAATAAACCTGTAGCAAAAAGAATACCCATTTGTCGTTTCGAGCCACCAATCAATTGGATCAATGCCCCTGGAATTGCCCAAATCATTAGTTGTTTCGCCACATCCCCTGTAACCCCAGATTGAATAGTTGCCGCATAAACATGGTTAACAGGAGCTACTAAATCTTGTGCAAAATATGATTTGTAGGATAGTAAAACAACAATAGCAGAAATGGAGAACGCCAACATACCAGCGATCATTTGCTGTTTGCGCCCTTCTTTTTCTAGTGCCGGATCACTACCATTTCCACGCAGAATAAAACCAGTTTTTAAATCATAGCCCATATCCGCAAATGCAACCCCTGTAGCTGCACTATAACCTGCTAACAAAGCAAGAGCTGGTGCAGGGAAGCCTATTAAAATACCAACAATCAATGTAATAAATGCCACTGCAAACGCTGGGAACCACCCCGCATGCATGGCCGCAATACCAACGATAAGCTCATGGACAAATGCTGCGATTGTGGCAAAGAGGATGAATCCTATTAGCATCCCAAATGACATATGTGTGATAATACCGCCTAAAACAGCGATTAATAAGGCAATGGCTAAATAAGCAATAAACCCAATACCAAAGGCTTGGCGAATTTCTTTTGCATCCTTTGAATAGATTAACTCTTCTGACTTTTTAATCGATTTTTTATTTAGTAAAGCAAAGGCTACTTGGAAAAGTGCCACAATCCCAGCACCAATCATAACCCCATGCGGAATATAATAAGCATTTAAGTCGACATTAAATAATTGAACAGAATAGCCTCTTAGTAGAAGCCCAACCCCAAACATTGTTAGTGCCCAAATATTGCCAATAAACGCTACCCCAAAAGCTGACATTGGAATTTTAAGAACAGACCCCACAATACCAATTAACACACCACCGATTAATACTTTGGCATTTTTACCACCTTTATCGCCCGCTTTAATAGCTTCAGCAGTTGCAATCCCTGGTGGCCAAGTACCTGTTGCTGGGAAAATCTTTGTATCAAAAAATTTATATAATAATAAAGCATCCACAAACATCGCTAAAATAACACCGATAAACAAAGGTAATACTAAATTTTCATAGCCCAAAACATAGGGAATACCAATTGGCAGCATTAAGCTACTCGCTGCACTAAATGTTGCGGCTGAAATGGCCGTTTGGATTATATTTTGTCTATGCACAGATTTAAATGCAATGAGCTTGCCAATTGGGATTCTTCCTAGAATCATCGCAAATATTGCCCCTACGATAGACGTATTAGCAGAAATCCCTAAAGTTGTAATCAGTTGTATCCCGATAATAGCCCCAACTACAGATGTAAAGACAATCATGAGTAGAGTCATAGGCTCCAAAGCCCGTGGGTGTAATACTTTATTATTCATACTGTCAGCTCCCCTATTGCTGTTATAGTTTTGAAATATGCGATTGTATCTGTTGAACTACTTTTACTAACTGGTCAAGCATATATTTCTCCCTTTGATCATCTATATCATATACTAATCCAGAAATTGTAAGAGATGCGATAATTTCTTTTTTATAGTTGAATAACGGTACACTGATGCCAAAAGCATGTTCATTGTATTCACCAACGGTTATACACCATTTTTGTTGGCGTATACTTTGTAGATCTTCCCTTAATGTCTCAAAAAATTCCATATGCTCCTCTTTCGATTGCTTGTTTTGAAAAAAAGCTATTAATTCAAGCTGTCTATCCTCTTCTAAAAAGGCGAACATGACTTTACAGGAAGCACCGATGTAAAGGGGTGTCTTAGTTCCTAAAGACACCGCATACTTTACATTTTTATTACTTTCGGCAATTTTTGTTGTGACACCATATTCATTGTCCATGTAAGTGAGAAATACCGATTCGTTTATTTCATTTGCAAGATTTTGCATTAATTCATAAATAGTCGAGTGTGGGTCCATTGTATGTGAGAGCACATCATAAAAAAGGAACATTTTGTAGCCTAATTTATACTTTTTTGTACCTTCATCCTGTAATAAATAACCCGTTTCTGTAAATGTATTAATGGCTCTTTGTACGACACTTGTCGGCATTTTCATCATGCGCGAAATTTCACGAACACCTAATGCATTTTCTGTCGTCGCAAAACACTCTAGTATATCTAATGAGTTTTTTAATGTCTTGACAGTCATATATTTCTCCCTTTAAGCGTTTTGATAACCGTAATGCTTTTTCGCTACTTCTACCGAAATATATTCATTTAACACATCACGCTCAATAGCCTCTTTACTTCTTTCAAGTGGATTTCCATAGCCACCACCTGTTGCTGTAACAAGCTCAATACGATCGCCTTTTTGCAATTCATAATTGGCTAGTACGCCAACTGGTCCAATCGTAGAGCCATCCTTTTTATGAACGATTAAATAGTTATGAGAGCCTTCGCCTCCTCCACTTAAACCGAATGGAGCGAATTGGTGTCTCCCTAAGTTGACTGAAACCTTTTGACCATCATTATTAATTGTATAGACACGGCGTACACCTAAGCCACCTCTAAATTGGCCTGTACCTGCACCGTCACAGTTTAAGCTATATTCATCAATTTGAATGCCATATTTCGTTTCTGCAATTTCAACAGGTAAATTATAGGTTTCACCGTCTCCCATACAATATTGCCCGCTTTGACCATCTTCATCATTTGATGCTCCCCAACCACCAACAGATGGTTCAACGATAAGGAAGGACTCATCATTTTCAGGATTTTTACCTGTTAGAATAAATGTACAAACGGATTGTAAATGTCCAGCAGATAATCTTTCTGGTAAATGTGGCGCAAGTGCTTTCCAAATTAAATCAGCTGCCCCAATACGTGCCTCAAAGTTCATGGATACAGGATGTGGGCGCTTAGCCGAGACAATGGAATTTTCATCCGTTAAAATAGTTAAGCGTTTAAAGACTCCCTCATTAATGACATCTATATCACCTAGTAATGCTAGGAACATCACACGCACACTTGCCATTAAACCAAATTTGGAGCAGTTTACTGGCACATTTACCGCTGGGTGGGAGCCTCTAAAATCACAAATAAATTCTTCATCACTAATCGTTACTTTCACTTTAATCGGGTATGGTCCACCCTTTAATGGATCTCCCTCAATAAAGTCCTCTGCATAAAACTTACCTTTAGGCAAATGCTGCAGCTCTAGCTCTACAATTTTTTCTCCTTTGTCCAATAATTTTTGAATCGACAATTTCACCGATTCAGCACCAAACTTTTGACAAAGCTCTGTGATTCGCTTTTCGCCTGTTTTTAAGGCGGCCACTTGTGCAAACATATCGCCGATAGATAGCTCTGGTAAACGAACATTTGTAGAAATAATCTCATAAATGGCTTCGTTCAATTCGCCTTTATGATAAAGTTTGACACCAGGCAGTTGTAGACCTTCCTGATAAATTTCATTAGAATTACTTGTAAATGAACCAGGGTCCATGCCCCCTACCTCTGTCCAGTGTGCTTTATTGGCAGAGTAAGCAATAATTTCACCTTGATAAAAGATGGGAAGCACTAAGCCAACATCTGATAAATGCGAGCCTCCCCCTACATACGGGTCATTAATAATAATGACATCGCCCTCATGCAACCTTTGACCATTATCGAATTTTTCAATTACTCTCTGCACCATTGGACTTAGCATACCAATAAAGCTTGTAACACCATTTCCTTGGCTAATTAAGTTCCCCTGTGCATCTGTTAAACCACAAGCATAGTCTAATACTTCATAGATTACGGGACTCATAGAAGAGCGCGCTAGAGCGACAAACATTTCATCCCCTATGGCTAGCAATGAATCCTGAATAATCTCTACAGCAAAAACGTCTTTTTTCATGATTTATTTTCCCTCCATCTCTACAATCAAATTTCCATATTTATCAATTTCTATGGATTGCTTTTCATTGATCACGACTGTAGATGTTGGATTTTCAACGATAGCAGGGCCTGTAATGACATAACCCGGAGCAAGCTTTTGTTGATCATAAACATTGACCTCAACCCACCCCTTTTCTTTTACATATAAGTTGCGTTTTGTTTTAATACAAGTTGACACATCAATATGAGAGAAATCTAATTCTTTAAATTGAACAGCCTCATCTTTTCCATAGATGGTAAGATGTAGATTCACTAATTCTATTGGAGTAGTTGGTAAATCGAATGAAAATTCTTGTTTATGTTTTACATGGAACGCTTCAGCCAATTGGAGAAGCCCTTTATCATCAATTGTGATATTCGATGCGTTCAATTTAACTGCATGCTCTTGGCCTTTATAACGTAAGTCATAATTAATTTCGAAATAATAATGCTCTTTCGATAAAGGTGCGTCTGCATAGGCACTTTCAATAGCTTGATTAATATTCGCTTGAATGTCAGCAAGATGCACGTGATCAAAGTCCATTAAACTTGTTTGAATATAGTCTTGGCGATATTCTGTCATCATCATTCCTAATGCAGAAAAGACAGAAGAGCCATAAGGGATAATGACCTTTTTCATGCCTAATTCCTCTGCTAAATTAATAGCATGTAGTGGACCACCACCACCAAAGGCAACCATTGTAAAATCTTCTGGGTCATAGCCTTTACGAATGGAAATGAGCTTCAACGCATTTAACATATTAGAATTCGCAATATCTAAAATACCTTGCGCTGCTTCCTCGGCTGAGACATGAAACGGTTTCGCAATCGCTTCAATAAGTGCCTCCTCCACTTTGTCAATAGAAACTGGATTATCGAAGTTTGCTAATGATAATCTTCCCAAATAAACATTAGCATCTGTAATTGTTGGCTGTGTATTACCTAACCCATAGGCTACTGGACCTGGGTTTGCCCCAGCAGAATCTGGACCAACCTTTAAGGAACCGAACTGGTCCACACGAGCGATAGAGCCCCCACCATTGCCGATTTCCACTATATCTACAACTGGTGTTTTAATGGGATAGCCAGCAAATTTTTCATTTCTTTCAATATAGTAATCTGTCGTAACATTTACTTTGCCATCTGTAATAAGTGAGCATTTCGCTGTCGTCCCCCCCACATCAAAGGCGATAATATTGGATTCATTTAGAAGCTCACCTAATTTTGCAGCTCCAAACATTCCGGCTACAGGGCCAGATTCTACTAGATTGATTGGCAGCTCCATCGCTTTATCAAAGCTTGTTGTACCACCATTTGATTGCATAATTTTCAAATGGTCGGTAATACCAATTGTACTTAATTTTTCTTTTAAGCTTTTTAAATAAGCATGAGCAATTGGCTTTACATATGAATTTAAAACAGTTGTATTGGTTCTTTCATATTCACGATATTCTTTAATGGTTTCGCTTGAAAGCGTAATATACACCTCAGGCCAAATGTTCAATATTTCTTCTTTTAATTGCTGCTCGTGAATGGGATTTTTATAGCCATGAATTAAGGAAATGGCAATTGCCTCTACACCTAACTCCTTAAATTGACGGACAATCTTACCAACTTCATCCCTATTAAGCGCTTTCATAATATTTCCTTTAAAATCAATGCGTTCATCAATTTCTTGTCGTAAATAACGCTCTACAAAAGGTGCTGGCTTTGTATATTTAAAATTATATAAGTCTGGTCGGTTACCACGTGCAATTTCTAATACATCACGGAAGCCTTTTGTTGTAATTAATCCAACTACGCCCCCTTTTCTCTCTGTTAATGTATTGATAATAACAGTAGAACCATGAATAAATGATTCAATGAGAGAATCCTCTGTTACATGTCGTCCTAATACGTTTAATATACCATCCTCAAAATGCCCTGGCGTCGTATGCCCCTTGTCAAAATGAAGATTTCCTTTCTCATCTGTATAAACTAGGTCGGTAAAAGTACCGCCAATATCTGTTGCGATTTTCAAGACTCCATCCCTCCGCGTTCCTATAATCGGTACAGTGTTCCGAATTAGAATTAAGTAAATTATATTTAAAATAAAAAGAAAATTCAATGTATTTTTTAAATAAAAATTCATTTGACAATTGCACAGCGTTGTAAAATTCCGCTTTTCCTTTCCAATATTAGATAATTATAAATAAAAATTACCAAACACATTTATATAAGGAAGCTTCTCGAGTTTGTAATGGCATGAAAAGAAATCCTAGTTTTTAAACTAGAAACTTAAATTTTCTAAAAAAGTGATGATGAATGTTTAGACAATTTTCAACTATAAGGGGAGATGCCTATTTTAGTGGCACTGGTGGGAGAAATAGTAGTGAAATAAAAAATGTTTAGGCTCCTATCAGCCAACCAATAAAAAAAGCTGCCCCTATTTTAAAGGGCAGCCTTTCAACATTTTATTAGAACAATCCTACCGCATGTCCGTCATTGTCGACATTCATGCGTAACGCAGCAGGAGCTTTTGGTAAGCCCGGCATTGTCATAATATCGCCTGTCAGGCAAACTAGGAAACCTGCACCTAGCTTCGGTATCACCTCACGAATTGTCACTGTAAAGCCTTCAGGACGTCCAAGTAAACTTGGTTGATCGGATAAAGAGTATTGCGTTTTCGCCATGCAAATCGGCAAAGAATCCCAGCCAAATTTTTCGATTTGAGCCATTTGTTTTTTAGCTTGGTCAGTGAATTGGACATCTTTCCCACCATATACCTTTTGTACAATAGTGCGTACTTTTTCTTCAATGGATTCTGTTACATCATATAATGGTGAGAAGTTGTTTTCTTCTTCCAACACAGCTAGTACTTGTTCAGCTAAGGCTACTCCACCTTTACCGCCCTCTTCCCAGACATTTGTTCGGGCAATACGTACATGGTTTTCTTGGCACCAGTTTAGAACTGCTTCCAGCTCTGCCTCTGTGTCTGTAATGAAACGATTTAATGCAATAATCGGTTCAACACCAAATGTACGTACCGTGTCGACGTGTTTAGCTAAATTTTCAATCCCTTGGAGCAGTGCTTCCACATTTTCACCGACAAGTGATGTTTTTGGAACACCACCGTGCATTTTTAATGCACGAATCGTTGCTACAATCACAACGGCACTTGGCTTAAAGCCTGCTTTACGTGCTTTAATATTCATGAACTTTTCAGCACCTAAATCAGAGCCGAAGCCCGCTTCCGTCACCACAATATCCGCTAGTTTACGAGCAGTTTGTGTCGCCATAATGGAGTTACAGCCGTGGGCAATATTTGCAAATGGACCACCGTGTATAATTGCTGGTGTCCCTTCCAATGTTTGTACTAAGTTTGGCTTAAAGGCATCCTTTAATAATAATGTTAAGGCACCCTCTACCTGTAAATCACGCACAAAGACAGGCTCACGCTCAAAGGTATAGCCAATCACGATGCTAGCGATGCGTTCGCGCAAATCCTCAATACTTGTTGCTAAACAGAACACTGCCATAATTTCCGAGGCAACCGTAATATCAAAGCCATCTTCACGCGGCATGCCCTGAACAGGTCCACCTAATCCCACAATCACTTTACGTAATGAGCGATCATTCAAATCCATCACACGTTTCCAAATAATACGTCGTGGATCAATGTTTAAGACATTCCCTTGGTGGATATGATTATCAATAAATGCAGATAAAGCATTGTTGGCTGTTGTTATCGCATGAAGATCACCAGTGAAGTGTAAGTTAATATCCTCCATTGGTACAACCTGTGCGTAGCCCCCACCAGTTGCGCCACCTTTTACGCCCATTACTGGACCAAGCGAAGGTTCACGTAACGCTACCATCACTTTCTTATTTAATTGATGAAGGGCATCAGCTAGTCCTACAGTCACAGTTGACTTTCCTTCACCTGCTGGGGTTGGACTAATAGCTGACACTAACACAACCTTTGCGTCCTCACCTTGAGCTGTAATTTTTAATGGGTCAATCTTTGCTTTGTAGCGGCCATACTGCTCAAGTGCATCCTCTGGAATACCTGCAGCATGGGCAATTTCCGTAATAGGTTTGATTACTGCTTGACTCGCGATTTCTAAATCTGTTAATGGTTGATTTTTCGTTGTCATTTGGCATCCTACTTTCTATGTTGTTCATTTCCATTATAGTCTTAATTGTGAAAAAAAAGAAAGCCAGATATGCTCGCATTCCGACAATCAATTGACATTTTTGTTCAATTCATGTATGTTCTAAGAGAAAATGCTATTTTTTCACATTTTCTCATTGATAGCACGATTTCTTTAACTTTATTTTACTTTCAAGCGCATTGGAGGCGAATGCTTATGCAACAGGGGATCGTAAAGTGGTTCAATAATGAAAAGGGCTATGGCTTTATTGAATGTGATGATGGAGAAGATGTATTTGTACATTTTACGGGCATCCAGGAGGAAGGCTTCCGTACACTTGAAGAAGGTCAAAAGGTTTCATTTGATGTTGTGGAAGGCAATCGCGGCCCGCAAGCATCAAATGTTGTAAAATTATAAGCTAGGAAACTGAAGGTGGATGAAATATTTAAAAATAGTTCAATCCGCTTTTTGACATGTTTACACATAAAAATCCACTTCAACGATTGAAGTGGATTTTTAATTTATCTATTAATCCAATAAAAAGCACCTGGACAAACTAATGTTTCCTTGGTTCTGTGTGGATCGTTCAATGTTACACCGATAGGCCCTTCTTTTAAATGCCCGAGCGTCATGCTAGATGCTGCCGCTTCCTCATAAAAATCCAAGCGCATATTCGGTAGCTGTAGAGACACAAACTGCTCATGCTGCACAAACTTGGGTAGCTGTAATACCTTCTGCCAAAGCTGCACCGTCTTCTCCACATCCCTGACATAAAACTGAATCGATTCCATGGTAATAGCTTGCGTTTCATCAATCGCGCCACTAGCTTTTAATTGAGCAAGACGTTTCTCATCTTCATCTGCCCATTCAATTAAGAATGGGAAATCCAATGCAAGGTCAGCCCTGCCAAAATGCAATAGCTTCCATTCGATTATCGTGCCATCTGGTCTTGTTCGACTACAAGCATCGGGACCATATACATCAAAGCCCAATGCACGCAATCGTTGACCCTCTTCTTCAATATTTTGGGTGCGCAAGGCAATTCGTGAAAATCCTTGGCGCTCATGATTACGTTTAAACGTATAATGTAGGGAATATGGGTACTGGGCCGCTTGCTCAAATAAATCACGATCATAAATAGCGATTTGTTCAATATAGCTTAAGCCAAAGTAGCTTAGCGTATTGTAAGTCCCCCACATCGTGTGTTGACCACCGTTCACTGTATGGACATTTCGTTTATTGAAGAAAACCTTTATATTTTCCGGAGATTCTACTTGATGTACCAGATGATCAAAATATAAAGTCATGGCAATTCCCCTTTCTTTCCCCCATTAGCTTTACCTAGATGTGTAATTGATTTAATATTTACTTAAGAAAAGGAGTTACTAGCTGGTATGAAAAAAAGTGCAATTTCCCTACTAACTCCGTTAACTAATTTATTACTCACTATAAAGAGGTGATTTGAATGACAGATCATGTAGCTGCTTTTAAATTGGCATTAGGTAACTATCCTACAGGTGTAACGGTTGTTACAGCATGTCATGAAACGAATCCAATTGGCTTAACCGTCAATTCTTTTGCATCTGTTTCCATTGACCCACTACTTATTTTATGGTCACTGGATAAAAAATCTCAGCTCCATCCTTATTTTATGGGTGCTGGAAAATTCGCTGTTAATATTTTAGCGAGTGATCAAGAGCATTTATGTACATTATTTGCAAGTAAAGTCCCAGATCGCTTTGCTCAGGCAAAATGGTCTACTTCATCATTTGGGCTACCGATTTTACATGATACAGCAGCTATTTTACAATGTAAATCATTTCAACAGATAGATGCTGGCGATCATACTATTTTTATTGGGCAAGTACTAGATATTACAAATTCTCAAAAGGAACCGCTTCTCTACCATCGCCGTCATATCGGTCAGATTCCAAAAAGCTTTTATAGCTAATTCTCATAAAAAAAGGGCCACTTGTAAGCAACGGAAACCATGCTTATTGGTGGCCTTTTCACATCGTTCATCTGAAATGATCTTTATTTCTTTTGTGGAAATCTCTGCTTTTCAAGCCTATTAATTTGAACAATTACACCATCCTGAATCGTAATATGCACTTCACCAAATTCAAGATTTTGAATGGCCTTTGCAATAGCCTCTAATTTCTTATCTTCTACCTTTGTCGACTGAGCCATACGATACACCCCTTCTTTCTGATTCTTGTTGTACAAAAGAGGCCAATGCATCAAGCTAATTGATAGCCCCTCCTATCTCTCAGATACATCTGTTGGATTTGGCACCTATTTTTTCGGTTGCCGAGGCTTCATTGGGCCAGGTCCCTCCACCTCTCTCGATAAGAGTACTGCGTTTCTTGAAAATAATTCTATAATTCTGTTATACGATTGTCAATATAAAATATTAGAAAACCTAGCTGAATACTTTGTAATGTGTATTTTAGATTAGAAAACTGCCTATACCTAAAGTATTTTATGCCTAATCAGTAAGAAATAGATGGCTATCTACTAATTTATTTCGAACTCCATTTCCTCATCAAGGATTCAAGTGGACCGCGATGATGTTTAGCTCTCCACCAAACAGAAGTAAACACACATCCTAAAAAGTAACAGCAGGCATACAGCATGGAAAAAGCAAGCGTTTGATTCTCCAGCTTTTGGCAAACAATTAGTATCCCAATCCCTATAAAAACATGGCCAACATAATGGGTTAAAGACATTTGCCCGGTTAAGATGAAAGCTTCAATGACTTTATTTTTACATGTCTCTACAAGATAGATGGAGCCTACAATGAGGACTATAGCCGAAGCCGAATTAGATAGGACATACATCATATTTGGTGGAATCGGTCCCGTATCAAATAAATACAATGCACTCTCTACATCTAATAAATGGATGGTTGTTGTTATCTTAATAAATAATGTTGAAAAAGTCTCAGTCATTATGACTAGCAATAAACCTGTCACTAGTAAGATTTTTCTTATAGTACGATTTGTTAAATCTAATGTGCCGATTAACATCCCCATCAGAAAGAAGCAAATCCAGGGGAATAGTGGGTGATAGCCATTAAACATCAAATTTCTTATAAATCCTGCTGGTGTCCAAAAATCAAGATACTCTAGTAAGACATATGTTGGATGCCAACCAGCAAGGTAATTAAATTGAATTTGAAGCCATTGTGAAAGGATGAGGATAGCACCTATGATGAAGATCATCATTTTCTTGGATTGCGCAATCAGACATGCGGCCACAAACATATACACGCCATAATAATGTAATATATCTCCTGTCCAGCCGATCACATATAATATTAGCCCAATCGTAAATAACAAAAACGACCTTTTCCATAAAGTAAGTCGATTCTGACGAAGAAGCAGTGGGTCCTTAGTCTCTCTAGCCTGACGAGTCATTAAAGCTATCCCTATTCCTGCTAACATGACAAATACAGCGGAAGCACGCCCCTCGAAAAGATTTTGTAAGGTAATCATCCATGCTGAACCATTCGTTGTAGAACCTGTTATGACTCCAAAATTTACAATGAACATCCCTAGCATGGCGAGAGCTCTTGCAAAATCAAGACCTTCAATGCGCCGATTGTTATTGATCATTTTTGTCCCCTTGGATAACGCTATGTACTGCCTCCTTCCAAATAGCTCTATAGTTCAATTGGTTGCCTGTTAACATGAAATTACCGATATTATCATAAACCAGGGCTAGCATCTGTGCCTTTGCTTCTATATGGGGAGTATCCTCTAGCACCCCTAGCTTCACGCCATATCGTAGGACTTCAACAAAGCTTGTTAAAAAGCTAGTTTCTAGCTCCACTAATTGTTTCTTATAGTTTTCATCGCGAGCTGCTAATAGTACATATTGATTAAATATTTTATTAAAATAAGGATCCTTCCCCTGCGCTTCAATAGACTTATAGCCTAGCTCGAGTAATTTCTCCTTGAAATTCGTATGAGAAAGCTCCTTATAATTCACAGCGATATCCTGTTGAATTTCTTTATACAGTGCATCAAATAAGTAAGAAATTAATTGATCCTTTGATTGAAAATAATAGTAAATGGCTGGTTTTGATATACCGACCTCTGCAGCAATCATTGCTAAACTTGTTTTTTCAAACCCTTTAGTTGCAAACATCACATAAGCCACATCTATGATTTTTTGAAAAGTTTGTTCTTTATTCCCCATTATAATCCTCCTTTTTTACCGACCGTTAAGTAAATAATAAATGATACTCCGCTTTTAAACAAGAAAAAACTGTGTAGAAATATTTCTCTACACAGTTCATATTTATTGATTTTGCAAATACAGCATTAAAGCTTCGGCTGTTTTTTGCTTGCCCATTACTTTAGTTGGCTGTCCATCAGCAGGTACAATCCAATGGGGCTCGTCCCCGCCATATAAAGACTGAGAGCTATTGGCTACCATTAATTGAGCATGGGCTGTTTCCATTCGCAGTCGTGCACGTGCTAACAAAAACTCCTCGTCATTGGTTGCTTCTAGCTTAAACCCTACTAACGTCACATTTGGTTGCCAGCCCTTGATTTGTCCTAAGACTTTCGGCGCCTTTTTAAAATGAATAATAGGTGGCTCATCGGAAGGCATTTTCCCTGCTTCCTCCATCAAGTTGCCCGATTGATCATACACTTTATCAATGACCCAATCGGAGCCAGCAGCAGCCATAATCACAATATCAACATGTTCTTGTTGGACAGCATGACGAACTTTTTCTCCTAAATCGTCAATGCCCTCAAATTTAATCAATTTCATTTGATCGTGATTCACTGGAAGCTGTGCAAAATAGCCATGCATATATACTACATTAGCACCAGCAGCGAGTGCCGCCTCCGCTAAATAACAGCCCATTGTCCCTTTTGATAAATTCGTGTGCCCTCGTACACGATCCCATTTTTCAAGTGTTCCCCCACTTGTAATGAGTACGGTTTTACCTTGTAATGTCCCCATCCACTCACCTATTTTCTAAAATATATACACCTACTATTTTACCGTAATGCACGGATAGGCTTCAATAGATTCCATCAGACTGCACTTTTTTGTTCCATCAGCCATGCACTTAAAATCTCCGCAAATTTCTTTGTTACAGGTGATGCATTATGCTTCATGGCAATTCCGATTGTACGGTAGGCACCTTGCTTTAGTGGAATTGCTTTTAATGTAGGCGGCAAATTTTGAATGACCAATTGTGGTAAAATACTGATTCCTAGTTGATGAGAAATCATAGAAACAATACCTACCTCCTCTGAAAGTTCAAAGCGAATATTTGGCTTCACATGATATTGTTCCAACAACACTTTGACATCATTGGTCCCTTTATAGGAAGTCATAATAAAAGGCATATCTTCCAAATCAACAATATCTATCTCTGACTTATTAAATAGTGGGCTTTTATCTGAAACGATACATAATAAGGGATCCTGCTGTAATTCTGTATATTGATATTGCTCAGATTTTTGACCATTTAAAAATCCTGCCTCAATTTCCCCACTAAGTAACCATTGTTCAATTTCGTAATAATCTCCCTCGCGTAATTCCACCTGTATTCCAGGAAACTGATTGTCCATAATCCTAATAATTTCTGGCATCCAATTAGAAGATATACTTGAAATAACGCCAATACGGACGTTTCCTCTTGTCACTCCATGAATATGAGCTGCCTCTTGTTGCAATAATTCCTGTGCGTCTAAAACCTGACGCATTGCCCTTAGCATTGTTTGCCCCTCACTCGTTAGGGTGACACCGGCTCTACTTCGATGTATTAAGGCAAACCCAAATTCTTTTTCTAAACTTGATACGGCATGACTGACAGCAGACTGAGTTAATCCTAGTGCATCTGCTGCTTTTGTAAAGCTTGCGACTTCTGCTACCTTTGTTAAAATCTCATATTTTACTAAGCTCATCGGCATTCCCTCTACATACATGAATTTTTTTAATCCTAATCATTATAAACATTCGTTTTACTAATCTCAATACAACATATATAGTAATTTTTAGTATACAAACTGTTTTAGTACACAGATGGTAGGTGAACATATTGAGTATCCAAGGAAAAGCAAATGTATTGATGGTTATTGTCACAATGTTTTGGGGACTATCTTATACCTTTATGGTCATGGGGCTTGAAACATTGGCTGTTTATAATGTGGTGGCTTTACGTTGTATCATCGCATTTATAGTAGCTGGGCTTATTTTTTATAAACGGATGATAAAAGTAGATGGTAAGACTTTAAAATATGCAGCTATCCAAGGATTTTTATTATTCATTGTGTTCGCATTAAGCTTATTTGGATTACAATCCACTTCCGTTTCAAATGCAGGCTTTATTTTAAGCCTAACTGTTGTACTAGTGCCGATTTTCAGTAGCTTCATTGATAAAAAATTACCTTCCAGAGCCGTGAGCTTTGCGATTATTTGTACCATGATAGGTATTACAGTGTTAACGGCGCAAGGCTCTTTCTCCTTCCATAAAGGAGATTTGTTAGTCGCAATCGCTGCGCTATGTTATTCTATTTATTTACTTTTAAACAGTTCATTTACACGGAATGTGGAGTCCATTTCGTACGGCATTTACCAATTAGGCTTTGCGGGTATTTATGCCCTGATCTTAACCTTATTATTTGAAACACCAGCTTTACCGAATAATACGACATCCTGGATGGCTATTTTAGGACTTGGCATCATTTGTAGTGCGTTTTGTTTCGTTGGCCAAACTGTTGCACAACAGTATACTTCTGCTACACATACAGGTCTTATTTTTTCCTTAGAACCTATATTTGCAGCAATGTTTGCGATGATGTTCATCGGTGAAGGATTGACAATGAAACTAGTTATTGGTGGTAGCTTTATTTTAATTGGTAATTTATTTGCCCAATTAGAGCATTTCCATGTATTACGCTTTATTAAAAAGGATGCTCCAGAAAAAGTCATTCATTAAAAAGCAGAGTGATCCACAATGATCACTCTTCTCAGACTGTAGACAAACTCAAAAAATTTGAGAGTTTGCCTACAGTCTTTTTTCTTTTACAATGAAATAAAGTAAAGCCGTTGATTTTCACTACGGGCGGACGCTTTCCGCGGGCGGGGTCGAGCTGCTTCCCTCGCTTCGCTCAGTCCAGGATTCTCGACTTTCCCGCTTTTCCCGCAGGAGTCGCCCCCCTTCGTTCCCATCAACTTCTACATAAAGTACTCCATCTACATAGGGTGTTGAAAAGTAAATTTTTGTAACTGATATTTACTTCTAACATGCTTGGACAATACTCAAACCAATAAAATTATTCTCCTTCATCGAGAACGTACGTTCTTTTTTCTTCTTTAATATTTTTCTTAGTAATTGTAAATAAGAGTTAATAAAAATAAAAAGCACATCACTAAAATTTGTTTTTAGTAATGTGCTTTTTTATTTAATGTGTAACATTATAAATAAAATACTATTAAATAAGAATTAATGTACAATTACATGTACTTAATCTTACAGAGTAGATCACTCTGTTTTCCCTTTATAAAAATCTTCTAAGTTGCTCAGCCTCATTCATGCGCTCTTGTCTTAAACGTTCTTCCTGCTCAGCAGCTGTTTCCGGGTGTTGTGATTGTAGCGTATCATAATCATCATCACGTTCTGCAAATAATACGATACTCCCCTGCTCTACAAGATGAGCATAGTAAGCTATTTGCCCTTCGGAAAGATTAAAGCGTTTTAAGCCTTCTGTTACAGCTGAATCACCTGTAAACCAAGATTTAAATTGGTCCACCCAGTTACCAGCCTCATGTGTGTGGACATCATCATCCCATTTCACATCCTCCAACTGCTGGGAATCTTTCGCAATAATATGGATATCCTCTTTATGGAAACCTTCCGTTCGCATAGTTTCTAAAATATGAAGCATTTCATCCCTTGTATGGGCCACCTCAATTTTTGGATTTTGTTCATTCATCATATTCATGTTCATGTTCAATTCCTCCTATTTGTATGGCTTACTAAATAATTACCCTGATGATTAGGAAACAAACTCCTTTTGTCGCTTCGTTACCAAACTGTAATAATTGTTACTCTGCTTTTATACAAGTTCTCTTTTTGTCATATAGGGAAAGAAACCCTACAAAAAAAGCATCCCCACCTAGTATGGGAATGCTATTAATCCGTTTATTTGTCTAAGAAGGCTTTTAACATCCATGTATGCTTTTCAAGAGATTGGTACATCGCATTCAGTAAATCCTCTGTACGATCGTCCCCTTCCTCTGCTGCCAGTGCCATAGTAGAATTTAGAGCTTTCATGAGCTTTTGGAAATCCGAAATTGTCGTTGCTACCATTTCCTCCGTCGTCTCATTTCCTGTTGCTTCCTCTACATAGGAAAGCTCTAGATGCTCTTTTAATGTCGCCACAGGCTTGCCATCCTTTGAAAGAATACGTTCTGCAATTTCATCTAAATTTAACGTTGTTTCATTATACAATTCTTCAAATTTTGCATGTAGTGTAAAGAATGCATGCCCTGTGACATACCAATGATAATTGTGCAGCTTTGTATAAAGCACAGACCATGTTGCTACTAGCTTATTTAATTGTTTGTTTAAGTTTTGTGTCATAATAAGTTCTCCTCCAATGTATCAATTGTTCTAGCCTTTAATATGTGTTGCAAATAATGTTGGCTATACACACATTGTTCCCGACTAACAGTATTTCAAACATACCCCATACAATTGAATGAAAAAACCAAATACTTTTCTTTAAGAATATTTCTACTATTCTATTAAATTATTTCACTTTCCGAAATAGTTTCGTTATAATGAAATCACTTACATGTAAAGGGGTGTTTATAAATGGAAGTTTTACCATTAAGAAAAGATGTTGCAGTAGAAGAAACATGGGATTTAACTGATTTATTAAAAAATGATGCAGATTTTGAACCTACTTTAGCACAGCTTGTTGAAGAAGCAATTAGCTTCGAACAAACGTATAAAGGTACCATTACAGATGCGCAAAAGGTGATTGATGTATTAACAGCTTTCGAAAACTTGCAAAAAAGTATCGTTCCAATTGGTACGTATGCGAGCTTAAACCTACAAGCAGATCGCACGGATGATGTAGCCCAAATGCGTGCTGCAAAATTTAGTACAGCTATCGGTAAAATAAGTAGCGCCCTATCATTCGTAAGAAGTGAATTACTTGCTTTGGATGAAGCAGTATTACAAGAAGCGGCAACATTAAGCCCTCTTTACAAACATTATTTAGAGGAATTATTAAAACGAAAACCTCACCAGTTACATCCAGAAGTTGAAAAAGCGCTTGCTGCCTTTAGTTCTACTTTTGATGCACCTTACGAAACGTATAATACGACAAAATTAGTGGATATGAATTTTGGCGAATTTGAAGCAAATGGTGAAAAGCATCCATTAAGCTTTGTCCTTTATGAAAATGATTGGGAGTTTGAAGCCAATACAGAAGTTCGCCGTGCTGCCTTTAAAGCTTTTTCCAGCAAGTTGAGCGATTATCAACATACAACTGCACAAGTTTACAACACTCATATTCAACAAGAAAAAACCATGGCTGATCTTCGAGGATTTGATTCCATCTTTGATTATTTACTATTCGATCAAGATGTCGATCGCTCCCTTTATAATCGCCAAATCGATTTGATTTCTAAAGAACTTGCCCCCCATATGCGTCGATATGCAAAATTAATTCAAAAAGCGAATGGTATTGAGCACATGACATTTGCAGATTTAAAAATTGCTTTAGATGCTGCCTATGATCCAAAATTATCGATGGACGAGGCGAAGGAATATGTCGATAAAGCATTGGCGATTATGGGTGAAGACTACAATCACCTAATGGACAGAGCCTTCAAGGAACGCTGGATTGACTATGCACCTAATAAAGGTAAATCGACAGGGGCATTCTGTTCAAGTCCTTACGGTAGTCACCCTTATATTTTAATGTCATGGAATGAACGTATGAATGAAGTCTTCACCCTCATTCATGAGCTTGGTCATGCAGGTCATTTTGCGAATACGCATGCTCATCAATCCTATTTTAATAGTCGTCCTTCCCTATACTTTATTGAAGCACCATCTACGATGAATGAAATGCTGCTAGCAAATTATTTATTAACGCATAATGAAGATGTGCGCTTTAAACGATGGGTCATTTCAAATATTGTCTCTAAAACGTATTATCATAACTTCGTCACGCACTTACTTGAAGCCGCATACCAACGTAAAGTATATGAATTGGTGGACGCTGGTGAATCTGTCAACGCGAATATTTTAAACCAGTTAAAACGTTCTGTACTAGAAGATTTTTGGGGCGATGCAGTGGATATTACGGAAGGTGCTGAACTGACGTGGATGCGTCAGCCTCATTACTATATGGGCCTTTACCCATACACCTATAGTGCGGGCTTAACGATTTCAACACAAGTATCTCAGCGCATTTTAAAAGAAGGTGATGCAGCCGTTGAAGAATGGTTAGCAGTCCTGCAGGCTGGTGGAACAAAATCCCCAGTGGAATTGGCACAAATGGCAGGTGTAGATATTACAACGGATCAACCACTTCGAGATACGATTGCCTACATCGGTCATTTAGTAGACGAGCTAGAACGTCTCACACTCGAGATTGAGGCTGTCCAACAATCATAAATGCTCTAGAAAACGGTTCTGTTCTTGCAACGTACAGATCGTTTTCTTTTTTTAGTTCTAAGTGAAAACGTGCATACATATACTTGAATTAGGGCGTCCCTCCACACTTTTTAGATATTTCAAAATAGACAATCATTTTTCTTCATACAAAAGTACCGTTATTATTAAGAGTACGCAAATTATTTAGCAATATACGATTAACAATTGTCAAAGGAAGTGTTCTAATTATGGTAAAACGTAATGATCCATGCCCATGCGGTAGCGGCAAAAAATATAAAAAATGTTGTGAAGGTAAACAGCAAGTAACAGTGGAAACAGTACAAATCGAAGAATTAGAGCGTGTGCTACAAACATTTTATTTAGAATACCCTGAGCGTAAAGATGTTCGTGCTTATATCGAGCATGTGGGCACATGGCAACCTAAATTAGAGAGCGTGCTACAGCGTGAGCTGATTGAAGCCATCGCTTTAGACGACTTTTTCTTCCATCAAGAGCCATCGATTTGGAAAAGTTATTTAAAGAAAACGAAGAAAAAAGCAGTAAGACCTTCTACAGTAAAAGTACTTGATGACTGGTCTCACCCTGCATTATTTATTGGTACGGTATCTGTTGTTGAGGAAAATTATTTTAAAGCAAGTCATTTACTTACAAATGAAGAGCTTTATATTCGTCGTGAAAATGATAAACCAATTCCGGAAGGCATGCATGTCTTTGCCTTTATTTTACCGGATGGAACGAAGAAATTGTCACATTATTTAGCTGTGTCTACATTGATTTTCTTCCCTGAGGATCATCTAAAAGTATTTGAAGAGTTTAAGAAAAACTTTGAAGCATCTGAGAAAAAAGTTGGAGCATTCTTAAAAGAAGAACATCTTGCATTCTGGGAGCTACTGGTCTCCAACGGCTACAAAGGGGAAGAATTCACTAATTTTGAAAGCACAGTCCTATCACAAGTAAAAGAATTCTTGGAGCAAAATGATCGTGAAACAGCTCCAATGCTTGAGCTATTAGAGGACTATTTAATAGAAGGACAACCTACTGCACGCAAAGAAGCGGCCATTGTTGCTGGTGCAATCCGTTACGGGCAGGAAAAAGAGCTCTTTGAATCTCTTTCTATGACGGTAAAAGAAATTGCCGCAACTTTTGATATTTCTGCTTCTTCACTTACAAAGTATTACCAAGATTTAAATAGCTATGTCGAAACAAAATAATCCTATAAAAGAAGCTACATTTATCAGCAATTGCTAATAAATGTAGCTTTTTTCCAAACGATTCCTTATTTACTGTAAACTTTTAAAAGCTCTTCACCTAAAAACTGTAGCTTTTCTCCAATTGAACAGGCTTCAATACAGAAGCGATGAGCTCCTGGTTTACCACGTTCTTTACGTAATTGCTGAATGACTAAGCAATCTGCGCAATACGTATCATGCAGTTCGTCTATATCCTTCATAACCGTCACTTTATCCATGTGAACTCTCGCTCCTTTCACGTCCAAAATTCACTTCCTACTATTATGAAGCGTTCATTTTGAACAAGCAACTATTTTGTTTATCCACTTCAGCAATTTTTTCAAGTCCATCACTACTAGCACATAGATGTTTTACAGCGTATCCTTGTTGTACAATTATATGGAAGTCAAATAGTAAAGTAGGGATGTTATGTTAGAGGTTTATATAGATGCTGCTAGTGCAGGTAACCCTGGCCCAAGCGGTATCGGTATATTTATTAAAGGTGAAGGCCAACATATACAAATTAGTGAGTATATCGGGGAAACAAATAATCATATTGCTGAATTTACTGCTTTAGTCCGTGGCCTTGAGGAAGCACAAAAGCTTAGCTCTACGCTTGTTTCCGTTCGCTCTGATTCTAAAATCGTTGTCGCCTCTATGGAAAAAGAATATGTGAAAAACGAGGAATTTAAACCTTTTCTGGAAAAAGCATTATCGCTCTCCAACACCTTCGATTTATTTTTTATTAAATGGGTGCCTGATTCTCAAAACAAAGCTGCTGATGCCTTGGCACGAAAAGCTATCCAAAACAATAATCATTAAACAATGCATGCCAAGGGACTGTTATGGACAGTCCCTTTTCTCCCCTTCTATTCAGATACTTAATATCCCCTAATCCATTGTTTTTATGAAGTCAATTTTCTTACAAAGATCATACAAAATTAGCTCTAATACGCATAAAATTTTCTGATTAATCCAAAACGATATTGACATACATTAGACGCGGTGATATCCTTTAACACATTAGTAGTTTAGCAAACGAAAGTGATAGTTTTATATAGGGGGAAATAAGGATGAAACGTATAATAACTTTAGTGATGATGCTAACAGCTGTCATTGTTTTAGCAGCATGTGGCACATCAAAAGAAAAATCAACAGAGAAAGACCCATCTTCAGCTGATCAGGAAAAAATCATTATTGGCATTGACGATAAATTTGCACCGATGGGCTTTCGCGATGATAAAAATGAAATCGTGGGATTTGATATTGATTTAGCACGCGCGGCAGCTGAGCATATGGGCGTAGAAGCTGAATTCCAACCAATCGACTGGAAAACGAAAGAGGCTGAATTACTCAGCGGACGTATTGATTTAATTTGGAACGGTTATACCATTACAGATGAGCGCAAGGAAAAAGTATTATTTACAAAGCCTTATCTCGAAAACTCTCAAGTGGTTATGACTAAAGCAGATTCTAAGATTGTAAAATTAACTGATTTAGCAGGCACAGAAGTAGGCATTCAATCTCTTTCTTCTGCTGCAGACGCATTAAATGGTAACCCAATCCACAAAGAGATAAAAACAATTACAGAATTCTCGGATAACGTTTTAGCTTTATCAGACTTAAAGACAGGACGTGTTGATGCCGTAGTAATTGATGCTGTTGTAGCAGAATATTACATGACACAAGAGCCTGATACATTTAAATTATTAGAGGAAACACTTGCTCCAGAACAGTACGGTATTGGTGTAAAACCAGGGAATGAAGCATTATTGGAAAAATTGCAAGCTGCATTAGACAAAATGAATGAAGACGGTACAGCAGCTGATATTTCTACAAAATGGTTCGGTGAGGATAAAGTATTAAAATAAAGACAGGATATTTTTTGTAAGAGTTTCCTCTGCGAAACTCTTACTCTCTTTGGAGGGACATCACTATGACAGATTACTGGCAAACTATGATATGGCCGATGCTAGAGGGCGCGAAAATGACCGTTATCCTGTTTTTCATCGCCATTCTTATATCGATTCCATTTGGCTTTTTATTGACACTTGCAGTGAAAAGTCGCATTAAACCACTTTCTTGGCTTGCACATACGTATATTTATATCATGCGTGGTACACCACTATTGCTACAATTATTATTAATTTGCTTTGGTCTACCTATGCTGCCAGTAATCGGTGAATATTTAGTATTGGATCGTTTTGTAGCCGCGTGCCTTGGCTTTATTTTAAATTATGCTGCCTACTTTGCTGAAATTTTTCGTGGTGGACTACTCGCCATCGATAAAGGACAATATGAGGCAGCACAAGTACTCGGTTTATCAAAATGGCAAACCACAACACGTGTCATTTTGCCACAAATGTTCCGCGTAGCCTTACCAGCTTTATCGAATGAATCTGTTACGCTAATTAAGGACACAGCCCTACTCTATGCTGTAGCAGTTCCAGAATTACTACATTTTGCGCAAACAGCCGTCAATCGTGACTTTACGATTGTACCTTTCTTTATTGCTGGTGCTATTTATTTAATCATGACGCTGATCTTGACCGTATTCT
The DNA here is from genome assembly GCF_057773605.1 of Lysinibacillus sp. F12. Classification (NCBI taxonomy): domain Bacteria; kingdom Bacillati; phylum Bacillota; class Bacilli; order Caryophanales; family Bacillaceae; genus Lysinibacillus; species Lysinibacillus sp. F12. Next base: position 39,972 of record NZ_JBYMLP010000003.1, on the reverse strand, counting down.
TTAAATGGCTAGAAAAACGTTTTAAATTTGAATAGAGGTGATCTATATGGCATTGATGGCAGTAACCAACTTAAAAAAATCTTTTAATCAAGTCGAGGTTCTTAAACAAATTTCATTTTCTGTAGAGAAGAACGATGTCATTGCGGTAATCGGTCCCTCTGGGTCTGGTAAAAGTACCATGCTCCGAAGCTTAATTCATTTAGAGGAAATTGATGGTGGTAGCATTTTAGTAGATGGTGATTATCTTGTGCAGGACGGCGTGTATGCCAAGCCACAGGAAATCAAAAACCTGACAGCTAAAATGGGGATGGTCTTTCAACATTTTAACCTATTCCCCCACTTAACAGTGCAGCAAAACCTTGAAATGGCCCCTCGCTTATTAAAACAAGAATCAGCTGAAGCCATTTCGAGCCGTTGTCTAGATTTATTGAAAAAAATTGGGCTTTCCGAGAAGGCAAATGCCTATCCAGCTAATTTATCCGGTGGTCAAAAGCAACGAGTGGCAATTGCCCGTGCTTTAATGATGAACCCTCAAATTTTATTATTTGACGAGCCAACATCTGCCTTAGATCCTGAGCTGACAGGAGAAGTATTAAAGGTCATGAAAAGCTTAGCTGAAGACCAAATGACTATGATTGTCGTTACACATGAAATGGGCTTTGCGCGTGAAGTAGCCAATAAGGTTGTCTTTATGGATGATGGACAAATTATCGAATCTGACCACCCCGATAACTTCTTTACAAACCCACAAAACGACCGAACTAAGGCATTTTTACAAAAGAACCTAAAATAAAAAGTAGGGCGGACATAGTTAAATAGACTAAACTAATAAGAGGATATTATGTTCAATATATGAGCATATATCCTCTTTTCTTTTATATATTAGATTTGTTAATTAGATATTGAAAATATCGTATAGTATGTATAAAACATTAAGGAACATACGTTCTTTTTGGTGGAGGATATAGCCCACAGCGGGAGGCGTAGTGAGGTCTTTAGACCGAGCGTTAATATCTTTTCGGAGAGATGTGCTATGAGGGTACAAGAAGTTCTCATTGAAAATAACAAGAGGAGATACATATTATTGGATCAAGAGGGGTTTCCTGTAATGCCAGTGATGAAATATATAAAGTATTTAGATAAGACAGGAAAAAGCCCTAATACTCAAAAGACATATTGTTACTCCTTAAAGCATTTTTTATGACTACTTAGTGGAAAAAGATAAGGATTATAAGTTCATTAGATTAGAAGATTTAGTTGATTTTGTGGGATGGTTAAGAAGCCCTTATCAGAGTTTAAACGTTATTCCCCTTCAACAAGAGAAAGCAAAACGAACGGAAAAGACAATTAACCTTACAATTACAGTAATAGTAAACTTTTATGATTACCTTTACCGTAATGAAGAAGTGCAAAATGACATAATGGAAAAGCTGATGAAGCAAGTGTTTACAGGGGGACACTCACATTACAAGAGTTTTTTACACCATATAAATAAGGACAAGCCCTCTATCAGAAACATACTGAAATTAAAAGAACCACGAAAAAAAGTAGATACACTCACAAAAGAACAAGTGCAGCAAGTATTAGAAGCAACTACTAATATTCGAGATAGATTCTTAATTCAATTGTTATTTGAAACAGGATTGCGTATTGGGGGGAGCTCTCGCTCTTTTCATAGAGGATTTCATTTTTGATCATGGCAAGGGACATCGAATTCGTTTAGTGGATCGTGGAGAATTAGAAAACGGTGCGATGTTAAAGACTGGTGAGCGAGAAATTTATGTATCCCAGTGCTTAATGGATTTATATGACGATTATTTGTATGAAGTGCTGGATGAATTAGATTTGGACACAAACTTTGTTTTTGTAAAATTGAGAGGAAAAGACGTGGGGAAACCGATGGAATATTGGAACGTAGAATCCTTATTTAAGCGTTTAAAAAAGAAGACAGGGATAAACCTACACCCTCACCTATTTCGCCATACACACGCTACCATCTATTATCAGAAAACAAAGGACATTAAACAAGTGCAAGAACGATCAGGTCACTCTCAAATTCAAATGACAATGAACCTATACCTACATCCCTCGGATGAAGATATTCGGGAAGATTGGAATAAAGCACAATCCGAATTTAACCTAAAGAAAAAAGACTGAAAGGAGTAACTGGATGAAGCAAATCCTCCGAATATTCAATTAAACAAGGTATAAACAAAGATGACCTATTTTCTTATTTGGTCGCTAAAAATTTAAATAAAACAAAGGGCTAATCTTCAATTGAGTAGATTTTGCCCTTTTTCTACGGACGGTTAGGACATAGGGATTTCTCATAGTACATCACAGGCACATCATTCACGTAAATTAATGCAACATGTATAATTTAACAAATCTTGCTCTCACCCTTTATGAAAGGTTCTTATGATCTGCTTCATCAATAAATTATTTGCCATTTATAGTTGTCACTTCCCCTGTATTTCCCCCCTCACACAACTCCGACAAAAAACGAACAAGAATGGTTAGCGCTACTCATTGAATCTTTACTGTTCCTCTTTCTCATTACAAGAAAACTCATAACTCTGAGTTAACTTATTAGTAATTACTAATTCGTACTCTCCATCATTTTTCAAACATCCTGAAGAAAGCAAGCCTATTTCTTTGTTATTAAAATAACTTTTTACAGCAATTAATATTGCAAATACCAATAACAAAGTAAAAACAATTATTATGGCAATTTGAATATAATTATAATCCCCATTAACATTCTTCACATAAATCTCCCCCTTTAAGCTATAATTAATTAGATTTTACCCAAAATATTGTAATAAAGGAAGGGATTTCTATGAAATCGAGGTTAATTCTCATGTGTTTTATTAGTTTATTTTTCTTAAACGCTTGTACTAACAATGAAAACAAGGATAGCTGGAATTTAAAGATTCAGAATGTTGGAAATTACTCTAAAGAAGACGGTGATAAAAAAATAAAAATAGCAATACTTGATAGTGGTATAAATAAGAGACATTTCGCAAAGAATCTTATCACAAAAAGCTATAACGTTATTACAAACGAAAATAAAACTAATGACGAATTCGATCATGGAACAAAAATTGCTAGTATTATTATTGATGAAAAAATAGGTATTAATACTAATGTAGAGATATTTGATATCCAGGTAATTAATAATAAAGGACAAACCACAATAAATAACGTTTGTGACGGAATATCTAAAGCAATAGAATATGAAGCTGACGTGATCAATATGAGCCTAGGTTTTAATACAAACAACAAACAGCTAAAAGAATGTATAGATAAAGCCCACAAAAATAATATTATTCTAGTAGCCTCTAGTGGAGATACTATGAGTGATATATCCGATTATCCAGCCGAATATAAAAATGTAATATCAGTAGCTGCTATAGATAAAAATAAGGAGTTATTTGGATTTTCTTCTACAGGGAAAATAGATTTCTTTGCTCCAGGAGTCGATGTTATAGCTAAAAATAACAAAGGAAATTATATAAGAACCGAAGGTTCATCAATAGCTTCGGCAAACTTCACGGGTGTTTTATCAATCTATTTAAATAAAAATATAGACAAAAAAGAAATCTATTTACAAGATAATGTTGAATTTTTTAATTTTAATGGTAGAGTAATAAATATACTAATATTTAACAAAAATACAAACAAATGAGAGGAATGTTATTATGATCAAAAAAATGTTTAAACTAGTACCATTGCTAATATTGACACTATTATTTAGCGCAATCGCTTCTCCTATCTCAAAAGCAAATGAAGTAGCAGCAAAAGATGATGCAATAAATAATTCTACTTACTATTCAGTGAAAACTCACGAAATAGTTTTATTTGAAGAAGAGGCTTTAAGTTTAAATCCATATTTAGAGAATCAAGAATTAAATTACGTTAAAAATTATCTGAAAAATTTAAGCGATGAAGAAATTGATGAAATCTTGATACAGAACGGGTACAATTTGGACGATATAAAAATCGACACAGAATTAGGTCACGCAAATATTGTTTGGTTTGTTCCAATAGTAGTTGGTGCAATTATTGTTGCTGGTGGTATTATCTTTTCTGCCCTTTACTTTTCTCATAAAGAAAAAATGACCCTAATTGATAAGTGTTACGCTAACGGTGGTTATCCAGAAATTGATTCAAAGGACAAAGCAGGAGCTAAAGGAACCACTGATGGTGGAGCTGCAACTAAAGCAGGTGGATATAAATTTGAATGTAAGAAAAAGAAGTGAGGCTGGACATAACTAATTGGTTCCTTCATAAAGCCGAATAATCTCTAAATTACCAAAACACGATAAATAGAAAAACCGAACTATTCCGAGCTTTTCGGTGGATAGTTCGGTTTTTTTGTTGGCGATTATAAAAGCTTTTTGTTACTTTGAAATAAAGTTTAATTAAAAACACCTTACAAACCCGTATTTTACGGTAAATAAGAAGAATCCATTTTGTGCTGGTTTAAAATAAAGTTTAATTAAAACCGTGCTACAAATGCTGATTTTACAATAGAAGAAACCCATCCATTTTGAAAAAAGATTAATCACAATGGATGGATTTAATTTTGTGAAGGAGTTATTTTTTATAAAAAAGTTTGATTAAAACTCACTTAGAATTCTTACATCAAAAAGAGACAAAATGGTGCAACTTTTTTAAAAACAGTAGAACTTTATTTTAAACGATACATCTTTTTTATAAACGGTACAACTTTATTTTAAATCTACAATATGATGAAAAGGCTACATTTATATTATACATTGAAAAACTAATACAAAGTCTCTTGGATGTCGGAAAAGTATCATATCTCCAAGTCGAAGAAGGTATAAGAGTGTTTAAAGCTCATAAATTTCTACCTAACGACATTAAAAAGGCGGATGATAAGCAAGTAATACAGTTTAGTGGGTTTAGTAGAGGGTTAGTATATGATGAATGACTTTCTTAAAACTGATTGGTACCAGATAGTAGAGCAACAAAATATTCTTTAATGTGAAACAGTGGCCCGTTATTTTAGTTAAAAACCGAGAGCATAACATATTTTATATGACTAATATGTTATGCTCTTTATTTTATCTACTTTTTTTCAATTTAGGTCTTGATAACTTTTGCTGCTCTCCTTTCATTTCTTTATCAAGCTATAGTTTCTCTCTTTAGGAACAACATGCTATTGAATAGATAATCTATCTTTTAGTTTTATTTAATGGGAAATATTATTGCATAAAAGAGAGTCATTTAAGACTCTCTCAATAGTTGTGAACATTTAGTTTTGAAAAATCAATATTCTTTCACTAAAGCATTTGTTCTTCATAAAGTTCTTCATTAAAAATGTATTGATTTTTAATTTCACTATCTTTGTCCTTTAAGTTATTTATTTGCTAGTATTTCAAGTAATTCTTTTGATTCTTCTTTTGATAATTTAGTATATTTCATATCATTTTCTACCAGAGTTACTTGTTCTTTTGAATTGACATAGATTAAATAATAAGAAGACTTCAACTCCTTATCAGGGTCTATAAAATCAAAAGACATTCTAAACTTTAATAGTCCAAATGACTCTTCACTTTTTTCTTTCCATTTAACTTTAGTAAGAATTTTATTTATTATTGAGACTTGATCTTTATCTAGGATTTCTAAACTTTCTTTAAAATCTCCATTTTCATCAGCCATCTCTAAAATAATTTTCTTTGTATCATTAGAACATCCCACACATAGAAAAATCAATGCAAATGAAATAATAATTATTTTTCTTAACACATAAATACCACCCTTTACTTAATTTCGTATTTTAAAGCTCATTAACTTCTAAATTAAACCCTTTAAATGAAACGAATCTTAAAGACCTTGTGTTTGTTTATCTTACAGAATAATCTTGGTTCTAGCCACATTACATCTCGTTCCACGGTGGTTACTATTTGATTAGCTATTTCTCTAAATGCTGTTTTCAGGTTTAAATCCAAACTCTACACTTGATACAGGTCTATATTTACTATTTGATTGAACACCTACAATCATTGTAAACGGATTATCTTTATAACCTAATGTATTGATAAAGAAAATATTGATTGTGAAAATTGAGAGAGTCATTGTTTAAATTGTTTATTGTGATTAAACTTCAAGCAAAGTCTCGTGCCAAGTTTAAAAAAGCTTGGATGGCAGGCGAAATCCACTTTTCTTCATGCCAAAACATTTGGGTGGCAAACGATGTGGCCGACATATCCCACGGCAACGAGACTAGTTCCCCCCTACTCAATTCTGCTGTCACAGCCATTTCAGGCAAGATGGCGATGCCCATCCCTATTTTCGCACATTGTTTAATCGCCTCCGCACTGTTAAATTCCAATTCCGTAATTCCCCCCATGCCCTTTTGAGAAAGACTTCGCTCAAAAAATGTGCGATAGGAACACCCTTTCTCCGTCAGTAAAAAGGTCTCCCCATTAAAATCTTCAATGTCCAATTCAGTACGTGAAGCTAATGGATGATCAGGCGCTACCAAAATATAAAAGGACTCATCCTGCATTTTTTCTCCGCAAAACCCAATCTCGTGCTTGTCCTCATCTAGCATAAAAATAATGTCCGCGTCCCCTTCTCGCAAACTTTGTTTCAAGTTCGCATGTGACAGCGGCTTAAAAATAAGCCGAATTCCTGGATATCGTAAGCGAAACAGACGCAGTATAGCAGGCAGGCGGTACGTACACAACGTTTCATCTGCACTAATGACCAACGTCCCCGTCATTTCGCCAGATTGCTTAACCGCATGCTCCGCTTCTTCAAGTTCACTCAATATACGGACTACATAATCTAGAAAACGTCTACCCGCATCAGTCAAGATTACTTTTTTTCCTAATCTGTCCACCAGCTTTACACCTAGTTCCTCTTCCAATGCCTTCATTTGCATCGTAACCGTTGATGGAACATAGTTTTGCACCTCTGCAGCGCGGCTAAAGTTGAGTGTTGAAGCGAGTGTATAAAAGGTCTTTAATTGACGCAATTCCATTGTATAGTTCACCCCATGATTCAAAAAAAATGAATGTTTTATTCAAAAACGTTTCTTTGACTTCACAATAGCATTCTCGTAGAGTAATGACAAGAAAGACCATCTATCCCATCTTTAATGACAAAAAGGAGTTTTTCACATGAAAGATTATAAACTTTATGAACTGGGAGACATTCAGCTACAATCAGGTGACATACTGCCAAATGCTGTTCTTGCCTATCAAACATACGGGACACTAAATGCGGAAAAGAATAATGCCATTGTTTATCCTACATGGTTTGCAGGCTTGCATACTGATAATGAATGGTTAATCGGAACTGGTAAGGCACTGGACCCAGAAAAGTATTTTATCATCATACCGAATATGCTTGGCAATGGATTATCCTCTTCTCCAAGCAATACACCAGCGCCCTATCATCAAGCAAATTTCCCACTCATTTCAATTTATGATAATGTGCGACTACAGCATCAATTGGTTACTCAAAAGTTTGGTATTAGTAAAATAGCACTCGTAGTTGGCTGGTCGTTAGGGGCTGTACAAACCTTTCAATGGGGAGCAAGTTACCCTGAGATGGTCGAACGAATCGCTCCATTCGGAGGGACTGCCATGACCAGACCCCATGCCAAGGTTGTATTTGAAGGAATGATTGCTGCCCTTCAAGCTGATTCTAACTGGAAAAATGGTTTTTACACCGAGCAACCTAAAGAGGGATTGGCTGCCATGGGACGCGTCTATGCAGCTTGGGGATTCTCACAGGCTTATTATTTAGAACAGCTCTATCAGCAAGAAGGCTATGAAACGCTGGAGGAATACCTCGTGGATTACTGGGATCAAGTGTTTTTAAGCTTTGACGCCAATGATTTAATCTCCATGCTACGTACCGGCATTACTGGAAATATTAGTGCCAATTCGACGTATGATGGTGATTTCGAGCTTGCATTAAGCAAGATTACAGCTCGTGCATTGGTCATGCCAGGAAGTACTGATCTTTTCTTTCCTCCAGAGGACAATAATTATGATGCACTACATATGCCAAATGCGCGCTTCCTCCCTATTGAATCGAAGTGGGGACATTGTGCAGGGATTGGACAGCATGAGCCAGATTCTGAATTTATTGATAAAAACCTGAAAATGCTCCTGCTTGAATAAAAACCACTTTACTCTTGACTTTCCCCTGCACGGGAAACTATATACTTCCATTATGATAGAGATTGGAGGTGATATTTTGTTTAAAATTAGTGTGTTTTCTAGGCTAAGCAAAGTATCCTTAAAAACATTGCGCTACTATGATCAAATCGGCCTATTAAAGCCAAGAAAGGTGGATCACGAAACTGGCTATCGTTACTATTCGGCAGACCAGCTCCTTGAAATCAACCGAATTTTTATTTATAAGGAATTAGGATTCACTTTGCCACAAATCATTCATTTACTCCATGAAGATATTACAATAAAGGATATTCAAGGAATGTTTAAGCTGAAAAAAAATGAAATTCAAGGCATTATCGATATGGAACAAGCCAAACTTGCTCGAATTGAGGAACGTATGCAGCTTTTAGAAAGTGAGGGGCAAGTGGAAACCATACAAGAAATCAGAATCAAAGCTGAAAATGCCCAGCAGTTCCTTTCTTTGAAGGCGCATGGGAAAGAAGAAGACATTCCAGACCTATTTCGTACATTTAATCGAATATTATCAAAAGAAATTCGCCAATTGGCTCAAAGTCCTCAGGTCGTTTTATGGAAAGAAATAGAGGATAAAGAAGATGAATTCGAATTTGAAGTCGGTTATTTTTTAAGCCAGGAGCTTCCATTGTTTCCAGATACATTTCAATTACGAACTCTTCCACCTGAGCCAATGATGGCCACCATGACGTTTCGCTCGGATGCTAATTTTGCTAGTACAGCCTGTGTAGATTTAGCAAAATGGATTGTAAAAAATAACTATCAGATTAAGGAAAACGAACCTGGTAGGGAAATATATTTACCGTTATCTACCTCGCAGGGTGCGCAATTAATGGAAATACAAATTCCCATTATTAATAGAAACTAAAAAGCGGAGTGGATTGAATTGAAAAATACTGTGATTATCTATGTATTAGCATTTGTTGTTTTTCTAATTGGAACTGTTGAATACATTATTACAGGAGTCATTGAAATGATTGCCGTGGACTTTGGAGTAACCGTTTCTGATGCTGGATTGTTGGTGACTGTATTTGCCCTGGCTGCGGCCATTATCGCGCCTATTCTAATCGCACTCACCATTAATATGGATCGTAAAAAGCTACTCCTTATAACTATAGGTGTGTTCATTGCCAGTAACATACTCATGTTTATAAGCCCTACTTATGAAGCAGCACTATGGATACGGATTATGCAAGGGATCAGCGGAGGAATTGCTACAGTGGTAGCCATGGCAGTGGCCACTCGACTAGCTGAAAAAGAAAAAAGAGGCCGTGCTATCGGCATTATTTTGATGGGTCTAAGCAGCTCACTCGTGCTTGGGGTTCCGATTGGCACCTTTTTTAGTGACATGTTTGGATGGAGAATTTTATTTATTTTGATTGGTTTATTAACGATTCTCCCCTTGCTGACCGTTTATAAAAGAGTTCCAGCAATCAAAGAAGAAGAAGCTGTTACTCTTAGATTGCAGCTCTCTATTTTAAAAAACCCCAAAATTCTCACTGCTCTGGCTATCACTTTATTTTACATTGGTGGATACTCTACTCTTTTCACGTATATTACGCCTTTTTTGCAAGCTACATCCACCCTTTCCATCACTGAAATTAGTGGGATTTTATTTCTAGCAGGAATTTGTAGCTTCATTGGATCAAGAATGGGCGGACAATTAGCAGATGCAAAAGGTTCGAAATTTACCATTTATGTCGGACTGTTCTTACAGGGAGTAACCTTACCTTTATTCGCTCTAGCAGGTTTCAATCTCTTTGTTTTGGTCTTGGTTTTAATGATATTTATGCTAGCAACATGGAGTATTTCCCCTGCTCAGCAGTTATTTTTAGTCACTTTGGTACCTCGAAATCCAGATATTGCCTTAAGCATCAATACGTCCTTTATTCAATTTGGTTTTGCGCTAGGTTCTGGATTAGGCGGACTCGTCATCAGCTGTATTTCTGTCCTCAGTTTGATTTGGGTAGGATTGGGTGCAGTAATCATTGCTTTATTTCTTGCCATCATGCTATTCAGAACAAAGAGTCATGGAATGGAAACCTCAATAGATATAAATTAGTCCCGGTTTATTGGATAGAAAATCAGGCTATTCTTATTAGGGTAGGTAGTTTTTTCACAATGACAATACTTTCCATTATTGATACAATTTAATCATACTTTATTTAAAGGGGAATTCATGATGAAGAAAAAACTAATTTTTAGTGCAGCACTTTTATTAAGCCTTGGTTTAGCAGGATGTGGAGAGACTGCTACTAAGCATGACTCAACCAATGATTCTAAACAAGAGGCATCAGCACCAGCTGCAAAAGCAGAAGGTAAATTGACTGAAGAGAAATTCAAACAAATTAAAGATGGCATGACATATGAAGAAGTTGTAAAAATTATTGGTGCCGAAGGTACTATTATGTCTGAAACAGGTTCAGCCGGTGAACCCCACCACACTGTAATGTATGAATTTGAAACTGATGGCGTCATGTCAAGTTCTACAATGATGTTCCAAGGAGGTAAGTTAATCAATAAAGCACAATTCGGTGTTGAAACGTCTGATATCGAAATTACTCTTGAACAATTTAACAAGCTAGAAAATGGAATGACAAAAGAACAAGTATTCAATATCCTAGGTGGAGAAGGTGCGGTTCTTTCTGAATCAGGGGATATCGTTATGTACACTTATAATGGTAAATCCTTAGGTGGCAATGCCTCATTAATGTTCCAAGGTGGAAAATTAATGAACAAAACTCAGTTAGGATTGGAATAAAATCAAACCAGGTACTCCTATGAGTATCTGGTTATTTGTTTTATATCTTCTTATTAAATCTTTTCCTCGTTACATCCAATTAGTGATTCTCTCAAACCTTTGTAGGTCATTGTCTGTCTTCCTTCATATCGCCCTAAATCATCAGAAAAAGAACCATGTTAATCCCATTCTAAAAAGTTTCCGCCTTGTTATTTTGTCGGAGCTGGTAAGTCAACACCACGTAAAACAGTAGCTGGATTTTATCAGTCAGCTAAAAAAGTAAGCACGCATCAAGATATATAGTGTTTTTTGCTCATACATAGAAAGCAGGAATTTCTCATGCCGGCATCTATATTGGCTATAATCAACTGATTAATGCTAGTAATGAAGGCGTTTCTATTGCTAATATTAAGAACACCTATTGATAAAAATATTTCGTTGGCTATGGCCGCATATAAAAGTAAAAAACAGTTGGGGTCATCCCAACTGTTTTACTATATATTCACTACTTTTTTCGGCTTCATCTTGGCAAGACGTAGGAGATAAATAATAAAGACCACTCCTAGTAAACCGGCCCCTGATAAGTAGACAGAAGCATATCCTGCCTGTACGGCCACCATTCCTAAAATATAAGAGCCTAGAGCAATCCCAAGGTCAAACATCGTGAAATAGGTTGCTGTTGCGTAGCCGCTTCGTTGGATGGCTGTTGATTGAACCGCTAATGCTTGTAAGCTCGTTGTCACCGCTCCGTAGCCAAAGCCTACAAAAATAGCTGCACTTAAAAATAACATGGGTCCTTCAACGAAGGCTAGCATGATAAGTCCGATAGCAAAAGAGATAATACCTGGAATAATAACAAATTGAGGCCCCTTTGTATCATAAAGTTTTCCTGTATATGGACGTGTAATTAACATAGCTGCTGCAAACACGGCATAAAAAAGACTGGCAACCGCCATTAAACCTTTTTGCTGTGCATAGACCGATAAAAATGATAAAACACTAGCATACGAAAAAGCTACTAAACTAGCAATTGCTGCAACGGGCAATGCCTTTCGCTCAAATAAATCATGGAAGGTGAACGTTAATTTCCCTTTATGTGCTGGCTGCGGTAAATCGTCAGTATGAACCGTTAATGCTAAAATGCCTCCAGCTAGTATACAAAAACTCATGACAATAAATAACACGTTAAAAGTACTATATTGAATTAATAATAGACCAATAAATGGCCCAATGACAACCGCTAGATTTGTAGACATCGTGAAATAACCTAAACCTGCCCCTTTTCGCTTGGCTGGTACAATATCTGCAGCTAATGATCCTGCGGCTGTTGTAATGATACTAAAGAAGATCCCCTGAATAAAACGAAGACCCAGTAAAAGTCCAAATGGATGAATAAATAAATATAAGACAGTACAAGCAAAATAGCCGGCTATGGATAGCACTAGCAATTTTTTCTTCCCAAACACATCTAATAATTTCCCTGAAAACGGACGTACAATTATCGCTGATAGTAAAAAACCTGACAATAACAAGCCGGCTTCCTTATCTGTTTGGTGTAGTTCACCGATGGCATAAAGCGGCAAAGTCGTTACTAGCCCATAAAAAACAAAAAAGACAGATATATTTGTTAAAAAGAGACTAATAAATCGCTTTGTCCATATTTGTGTATTCTCCCCTTGCTGCAAGTTAATCAACCTTTCATTTTTTCCAGTAATATCATAAACTGCTGCTGCTCCTCAGCAGTAAGTGATCCTACCATTTCTTCCTCAAAAGCTAAAATTGTTTCTGTAATGGCTGGTAAGCGGTCATTGGCTTGTGCAGTTAAGGTTACAATTTTTTCACGCTTATCTTCCCCGTCTAATCGTTCGACCCAGCCCAATGTCTCTAATCGTGTGATAGCTCTTGTAATGCTTGGTGCCTCTACATTTAAATATTTCCATATTTGCGTTAAGGTCATAGGCCCGTTTTTATGTAAGCAATATAAAATGGTCCACTGGGAGCTATATAATTGATGCTGCTTCAACACTTCATTTAAGCAGTTCGTTAAGTACCGACTTTTTTGAAATAAAGCATGGAATATCGGATTCATATGGTCTTCCTCCTAAAAATTATTTACCTAGCTAAATAAACTATACGCTTCATTTTTTCCTTTGTAAAGCAACTAATTTGGCAAAGGTCATTCTATCTTTGCAGGGAATTTTTTGCATATGTCGAATTAAGCAAGGAGATCACAAGGAAAAGGAGATGGAATCATGGGGAGAAAGGTTTTAATACTTGCAGGAGATGCAGTAGAAGCTTTAGAAATTTTTTATCCTTATTATCGTTGTCTTGAGGCAGGTTTTGATGTCACAATCGCAGCACCATCCGCAAAGAAATTACAGACAGTATTACATGATTTTGTAGAGGGCGTCGACACATATATTGAGCGTCCTGCCTATGGCTTAGAGGCACATGCTTCTTTTGCAGATATTGATCCATCACAATTTGATGGTTTAATGATTCCAGGGGGAAGGGCGCCAGAATATATCCGTTTAAATGAATATGTACCGACCATTGTGAGTCATTTTTTTGAAACCAATAAACCGATTGCCGCTGTTTGTCATGCAGCACAAATATTCGCAACCATCCCCGAAGTACTAAAAGGACGCGAACTTACAGCCTACATTGCTTGCAAACCAGAAGTTCAAGTAGCTGGGGCCACCTATATAGATGCCAATCTTCACACAGATGGCAACTTAGTAAGCGGTCATGCTTGGCCAGATTTACCAGGGCTAATGCGTGAATTTATTAAAAAACTAGAGGGATGAGCATTAAGGATGCCTAAGCATAGGCATCCTCTTTTTTATGACTGGCTTTCCTGTAATTCAATTTTCTCTACTTCTTGCGTCGATGTAAGGTAGCTAATTCGTACATGAACTCCAAATTCTTTGTCAGGTTGCTTCAGCCAAAGCTTAAATTTTTCAATGGTTGACGCTCCATGTACTTCCTTTCCCTCATGTAAATAGTCCACAATCTTTGCATGGGGATACTTCCCCTTCACTTCTTCTACCGCTAGCTTTCCCCACTTCGCATAGGCAGGTGTTTCTTGCTGTGCCAAAACTATCTCTGGAATATGTAATGGCACGGCAAACAGAAGTCCAAGCATTACATACACATTTTTCACAGAAAACCCTCCTAATTAACGGTATAAAATGATGAACGAAGTAAAAAATAAGAGCTCCAAAAGTAATTACTAATGGAGCAGCGTTGTTTATTGTTTGGGCTGTTGAGGATTATTATGAATGACTTGGTTAAACTCAGCTGAGTATTCTTCTCGATCATTCTTTTTATGTGTATCCTCTTTCTTTTTCTTTTTAAAGCTTGTTTTCCTTTTCTTCGCCATTGCTTACACCTCCAAAAAATAATTAGTTCTTTTTATTGGATTGTTGATTTTTATCATGATTGGTTTTATTGTTTTTATTTTTGGCCTTCGCATCAAACTCTGCCGCGAACTCCTCATTCAAGTTGTCATTCGGGTTGTTATTATTACTATTACTTCTATCGAGGTCTTTGCTTTTGTAGGTGCCAAAAGGATTATGCGTTCTGGCATTCATGGTTTTTTTGCTGTTTTTATTATTTCGATTGCCCACAGATATCACCTCCTACATATAATTTGCTCAGGTACTCGCGTTTATATGAGGTATTTTTTTCGGGCATTTTTGTAAAAAAAAAATGAACATCCCTAACCCAAGTTAGTCATGTTCATTCTAATCTGTCTCTAGACAATGGTATATTCCGTTATATTTAACAATGCTCCCACAGCTCCAGAAAAGCCATGATCATTAATAAAGACAGGTGTATGCTTTTTCGTGCGTGTATAATTGGCAATTACGCGGGCAAGATGTTCATTATTGCTGAGAGTCGATCCAATATAAACGATATGCTGTGTATTTTTTTCCTCAGCATATTGAATACTTAATGTTGTAATCACTTCACCAACAAGTCCCTGTACAGTTGCAATAATATCCTCAGCAGGATGCTTCATGGATTGTGTAATGCCCACTTTACCAAAATTACTCGCAGTTAAATGCCCATCAATGGGTGTATCCATTCCTTGATAAATGTCTTTGACTAATAAATCTATACCTTCTCGATGACCATTAGCAGCCATTTCACGAATTTCATTATAATCTGTAATGCCTGTTGTAAGCGCTGACAATCCTATTAATGTTCCGCCACCAACGCCTGTCCCACCAACACGTATATGTGTATTATCTTCCATATAATGTATAGAAGTACCCGTTCCGATATTAGTAATCATACTACGTTCAAACAAGTAGCCTTCCTTATTTAACAAAAAACGAACACCTTTTAATGTAGCTTCAAATTCTACTATATAATGAATCGATTTCATTGTTTTAATGACATCAAGTAATTGTTCTGTACGTCCCCCCGTAACACCAATATCCTCAATATCTGGATGATCAATAATCCAATTTTTCACAGATAGCAAATCATTTGACGGGAAGGTTGTTAGAATAAGTTCATTGTCTTCATCTAAATAAGCAACCTTTGTCAATGTGCCACCTGCATCAATACCTATAGCCTTTGGCATACAATTCTCCTTTGTGTTTATTACGTAACCTCATCTATTACGAATGATCATTACGCTAGTAGTCAGGCAACTAAATAAGTTCCATGCCTTCATTGGTGTCAAGGATTTTGCAAGGAGTTTTGGTGTGCCAAAATCCTGACTAACTAGTCATTGTCCGAAACGATAACGCCTCGTCCAGTCCCCCAAATCTTGTAATGACATTTTCGCCCTTTCTAAACTTTAACGCTGTTGAAATAATTGTGCAATAACTTCATAAACATTCATAAAAAAATCACGAAAAATATCAATTTATTTCTCATCTACAAGTGAATCTTGACGAATTATAATACTTTAACATCATTCTACTAAAAAAACAAAAAAAGTGAAAATGCACTGCTTGCAAACAGGCATTTCCACTTTCTTTTACGATGCAATTAATTAACGTGCTGAATAACCACCATCAATAACTAACTCAGCACCTGTAATATAAGAAGCTTCATCGGATGCTAAAAATAAGATTGCATTCGCTACTTCTTCTGGTTGACCAAGACGACCCATTGGCGTAGTTTTTACTAACATATCCATAGCTTCTTTTGCTTCCGATAATTTTGCTGTCATCGGTGTTTCAATAACACCTGGGAATACGGTATTGACACGAACATTGAAAGCACCAAGCTCGGAAGCCGCTGCACGAGCGATCGCACGTAAAGAGCCTTTAGATGCTGTATATGCATTGAATCCTGCACCAATAATGGCTGTGTAAGATGATGTATTTACGATTGAGCCCTTCCCTGCTTCCTTCATATATTTAGACGCATGTTTAATGCCAAGGAATGGACCAAAAGCATTGATATTGTGCATGATGGACCAGTCCGCTTGTGTAATTTGATCTGGACCTTTTTCTGAAGAAATACCAGCATTGTTAATTAAAATATCGATACGACCATATTTTTCGACAATCGCTTTTGTCACTTCTACCCAGTTTTCGTCAGAAGAAACATCTAATTTCATGCCCTCTACATTTTCGAGCTCTGAGATTTTCGCTAGGTTCTCCTCGTTAATATCTGCTGCAATGACTGTCGCACCTTCTTGTGCAAACAACTTTGCCATCGCTGCCCCCATTCCAGATGCTCCACCTGTAATCATTGTAATTTTATTATTTAAACGTCCCATTACTTTATACTTCCTCTCACTTGAAATTTGTCTGTCGTACTAGTATAAACCGTCCCTTTTAGACCACAATAAAAGTATAGGTTTAAATAGTTTACTATTAAACTATATCATTTTTAGTAACCGTTTTCAAAGAATATCTCCATATTCATGAACAATCTGTTTTATCTTTCCCCATTTTTACGATACGATATACTATAGATGTGGAACCATTTGAACGGAGGAATACAAGTGAAAGATCAAAAAAGACTTTATAAAGAAGCGATGCAGGTTTTAAAAGATACAAGTCGCACTTTTTATATACCCATCACTTTCTTAAAAAATGATTTAAAGGTATCGGTAGCAGCTGCCTATTTAGCGATGCGTGCCATCGATGAAATAGAGGATCATGAACAGCTTTCCAATGATGTAAAGTTTGATTTATTATCGGCAACTAGTGACCTTTTAAAGGACACATTTAATAATGAGGCATATCAAGAATTGGTAGCGCCTTATGCGGCACAGTTACCTGAGGTAACCCTTCGCTTAGCAGATTGGCTAGCATTCTGCCCTGAGGAATCTCGAAAAATTGTCCAAGCTTCTACAAGTGAAATGGCCTTTGGTATGGCGAAGTGGGCTAAAGCTAATTGGCAGGTGCATACACGCGAGGATTTAGATGATTATACATACTACGTAGCAGGGCTTGTTGGGACAATGCTGTCTGAGCTTTGGGCGTGGGGTGCAGACATTCAAACAGATCGCGATTTAGCAATTGGCTATGGTCGAGGTCTCCAGGCTGTCAATATTTTACGCAATCAGCATGAGGATATGGATGAGCGTGGCGTAAGTTTCGTTCCTGACGGCTGGACACGCGAGGATTTATTTACTTATGCAGAGGAAAATCTCGCGAAAGCTGATCTTTATATGAAAGATATTAATAAACGCACAGTATTATTATTCTGTCGATTACCACTTGCATTAGCGCATAAAACATTAAAAGCCATGCAAGACGGTCGTGAAAAAATAACACGTACAGAGGTTGAGCAAACCGTTGAAGAGGTACAGGCAGACTGATGGGCGGCTCTCATTTCTAGAATGACCCATTAATATGTAATACCAATAAAACCCCTGCATGAGAATTTTCTCGTTCAGGGGTTCCTTTTTGAGCAGCACTTTATAAAGGTTTGCGTTACGCAAAGGTCAATCGCTAGTTTCAGATATTTTTTAAAGCTCCATAAAAATTACGGACAATCTCCCATTGGTACGCATACTTTCTGCTTGCACAAAGCTTCAACTCAAACAAAGCTTACAAACATTACTCCCCTTAAATAAACTGCTACCTACCGGGGGGTCTTACACTTTAGTGGGTTTCTTTCCTTAATTTGTAGCAAGAAGCTGCACAATGATTTCATAGCTAAAAAAGACTGACAGCATTGTTAACAATGTAAACACTATTTTTTCCACTTTACTACCTGTTTTTGTAGTAAGCGGTAGACGCACCGAAATGGAGACTGGGAAAAATAGCTTTACACCCTTTTTGGTCCCCATATCTAATAAAACATGGCTTGCCATCCCTAATAAAATACCTATTGTAACGGACTTATAAGGTATAAATGTATGTAGTAGCATCCCAATCAAAAATAAAAACAGCAAACTATGTGTAAAGGAACGATGCCCAAACAGCGAATTAACTATTTTTGAAATGATAGGAAGCTTCCTGCCGATTTTGCTACCACCATGGCAAATATCTGGAAGTAATGCACCGATAACGCCTGCCCCTACCAAAACAAGCGGATTATCATTTGAAATTTGTGCAAAGGCTAGACTTGCTGTAATGCCCCCAACCATATGGGTATTCCCTTGCATAAAGTACTTCCACCCTTCTTACGCATTTTGCGAACCATCTTAATGTAACATAAATACGCCCAAAAGGGAACATACATTCCGAACGTACGATCTGAAATATTTTCATCCAATAATTGTATAGCCATAAAGTATATGGTTAAAAATAGGGATGGAGGTTATTTATGAAAGCTTATAGAGGACTACTTTTTATTATATTGGTAATGGGCAGTAGTGCGTGCCTTTGGTATTTTGCTATCCCCCTGGCCCCCATTCATCCACTGAACAAGCTTGCTCATATTATTGGAGGCTTAGCGATTACAGGACTCTTCCTTGTGTTTCTTTTCTCAACAAGAATGAAACTACTAGAGCGTTGGTTTAATGGGCTAGGGCGCTTAAATTTTTATCATAAAGTATTGGCCATGTTTTCACTTGGTTCTATCATGATCCATGGGCAATTGCAAAAGATGGTTCCTGATCAAGAACTCCCGCAAACATCTTTTCGTGAATGGGCGAAAGAGCTTGGAGAGCTCGGGCAATATGGATTTATCATCCTAATCGCCCTTGCATTCCTAGCAAAATTTTTAAAATATGAGCATTGGCGCTGGTTACACCGCTTTTTGCTTCTTCCTTATACATTGGGTATTTACCATACTTATTTTTCGAGCGAATATGATTTATTACAGCCCTCAGCATTGGGTATTTTCACTGCTCTTACAACAACTATTGGTTTTATGTCTGCCCTGTATATGATGACAATGTATCAAGATATGTTTTTCCGGTATAACGGTTCCATTTCCAACATTCAAAAACTAAATATCCATGTCATCGAATTAGAACTGACCCTTACGAAAAAGCTTCATTACCGACCTGGACAATTTATCTTTCTAAAAATCTTTCAGGAAGGCATTGAAAAAGCACCCCACCCTTTCACTATTTCTGGTGGGGATGGAGAAAAAATTAGGGTGACGATCAAAGCAGTCGGCGATTTTACAAAGCAGGTCTACAAACAAATACAATTGAACACCCCTGTTGCCATAGATGGTCCTTTTGGCCATTTTGACTTTGCCAAAGGAGCCAATCAACAACTTTGGGTTGCAGGTGGCATTGGCATTACGCCGTTCATAGCCTATTTACAAACAAAACCTACTAAGAAAATTGATTTATATTATTCCTTTCATGGTGTGGATAATATGGTATATAAAGATTTTTTACTGAACTATGCGCAATCCAATGATAAATTTACGGTCACCTTTATTGATACAACAGAGGAGGACAGGCTTTCCTTTGACCGGATGACCATACCAGCTCATACAAGTATTTATCTATGTGGACCCGAAAAAATGATAAAGCACTTCAAATCGTCCGCGCCTACTAGCCATATAGAATGGGAAGCATTTAAACTAAGATAGCAAGTGTTCCCCTTCGGACTATAGACAACCTCAAAAACATTTGAGTGGAACTATAGTCTTTTTTCTTTTAACCATTTAATGAAGAAAGGACGCTGTTTTCCACTATAGGAGATTGAGGAGCTGCTTTGCTTCGCACAGAAAACACCCACTCCGTTCAATCAACTTCTCCATAAAGCACTCCTCTACATTTTTTCTAAAAGATAAATTCTATCTAAAGCATGAAAAAATTCAGTTGTTTCTCCTTGCAAATTTCGAGTTTGGTGCGTCATAACATTCAGGCAATCATCCTCTCATCAGAAATCCTTCATTCAAGACTCTCTAATTCGAGCAATTTACTTGGAATTTGAGTTCATTTATCGTATAGTAAACACGCAACTTATAGTGAAGGAGTCAAAATGATGACAGTGACAAAAAGCAATATAAATAAAGTTATGCATGACCGTAAATCTGTTCGTAAATACGACGAAAATTATAAAATCCCTCAAGAACAACTAGAAGAATTACTAACAGAAGCCACTTCTGCGCCATCTTCAAGTAACTTACAGCCATGGCGCTTTATCGTCATTCAAGATGAAGTAATAAAAAAAGAGTTACGTGCCATTGCTAACAATCAAGAACAAGTGGAAACTTCCTCAGCTGTTATTGCTGTGCTAGGCGATACAAAAATGTACGAAAATGCGGAGTCAATCTTTACAAAAAATTACGATCTTGGTTATATTAATGAAGCAACTAAGGATTTAATGATAACTAATTCTATGAACTTGTATTCTCAGCTTCCTCAGGAGATTTTAAAAAATATCGTTACATTTGATGCTGGTCTAATTTCCATGCAAATCATGCTTTTAGCAAAAGACATGGGCTATGATACAGTACCAATGGGTGGTTTTAACAAAGAAGCCTTCGCCAAACATTTTGAATTAGCTGACCATATCGTACCCGTTATTTTAATTGCGATTGGTAAAGCAGCAGCCCCTGCCTATAATTCTTCACGTATTGAGCTCGAGCATATCGCCAAATTCATGTAATACATGTAAAATGGTCACCTTTCTATATAGGAAGGTGACTTTTTTGTGAATAGGCTGGCATGTCAGGTACCACTACAAACATAGGATAGTAATGTTTGCGAATAGTAAACGGTGAAAAATTAAAAAAATGATTCTCCAACACTAGCACAATAATTTTCCCAGGGATATTTTTTGCATTTCTTTCCTTCATTACTCAAAAAATCATCATAAAAGAAATAATGGACATTTTCTTTCTAGTACATTTGTGTGATTGCTACTAAAAATTACATATAAATGCTTGTAGATTAAACATAATAGGATTGGTATCATTAGGAGGTATTTTCTTAAGAAGGGAGGTTTTTCTGATGGACTATAATTATTATAACTCTGATTTAGATGCAGCCATGGGAGGCTTATTTCTTATCCTAATTTTAGCATCTCTAGTTCTTGGGCTAATCGCCTACATTATTAGTGCACTAATTTATTTTATGACATCTAAAACAAATGGTTTTGGAGATGTAGCCTATATTGCTTGGATTCCTATCATTAATGTATACAGTCTTTTCCTACTGACTGCTGGTGGAGATAATCGAGAAACGATTCGTGCAACGGCTCTAAAAAATACGCTTATTTATGCAGGCTTGTTTATCGTTTCGTTTATACCAGTTATCGGTATACTCGCATCACTAGGTATGGTGGGCTTTACATTGTATTTCACATATCGCCTATTCTATCGCTGGTGTGGTGAAACTGGTAAGGCTGTACTTTTCACAATTCTAATGGTTATTACAGGCGGGCTGTTCTTTGCTATTTACGGTTTAATGCGCATGAACAAACCATTCGTAGCCTAGTTCACCATCTTAAAACCTCTTTAAGTCTTCAGACTAAAGAGGTTTTTTGGCGTAGTTTCACATAATAATGCCGCATAGATTTAGGAATTCCTTTTAATACTAGAGTGCCATTATAAACTAAATATCGGATTCTATATTCTAAATAAAAGATGTTTGGCTGTTTCTCCATGCTAGCAAGTAGCTCTAAAAGAAATGTTCCAGTTTGAATAAAATCCACATGTCCCTGCTCATGATGCATTTCTTTTAGCTTCTTCACGATGAAAGAGTCATAAAAATTTTCAGGCACCTCTTGAATATGCTGATGCTCCCATTGACGAAGTACTGCTGTTGATTCTGCCAAACCTTCCCATTGCTGTAGAAATTTTTGACGTCCCTTTACTGATAATCTCTTTATATCATACAGATTTGGATTCCACTGACGTTCGATCACTTGCTGTCCATTTGAATGTATAAGAAATATTTCATTGTGCTGATCACGCAATACATAGAGGAAAAACCGAAGCCCACATTGTTCTTCTATATGGTCCCCACACCAAATATAGATAGGTAGGTGACTAGGGATATCACGTATCTCTCGAATGGCATCTCTTATTTTAGTAGGACCAACAAAGTCATCCATCTCATCGTTAATATTTTCCATTAACCACTTTTGGCGGAATGCTTGTCCTCTTTCTTCATCAAGCTTCCACAGCGGTCCTATAGACAAATCCTCAGGAAAGCCAATGACATATTTAGGCGGAGCAAGTTCCACTCGTAAGGAGCCAGCTGCAGATTCTGAGCAAACAATATGTGCAACTCGGGCAGTTGTCGTCATCCTGTTTCTTTGAAGCTGAATGTAATCATTAATGGTTTCTACCAAATAGCTAAGGTGTTCCGCCGCAGCCCAAAAAGACCATCCCTCTTTAGGATCACTTTGTTCATGCCGAAATGTTGTAAATGGCTCTGATGGCGGAAGCTCATACCTCTCCCATTCTCCATTTTCCACGACATTTGCTAATGTAATGGAATCGAGCGTTTGAATTGTATATACAAGCACCTGATTGTGGTCGTACAAAAAATAGATAAATGGGTAGTGCATCACTGTTTCCATATCCTTGGTCTCCTTTTCAAATGATAGCTTTATACTAACCTCTTCCATTATTTATTCAAAAAGCAGCTAGTCCCTACAAAAAGTATGTTATTATTATAGTTAGAAAATTTTGAATTTCTGTCAAGTAAAGGGGATTGATAATATGTATGAAAATATTTTAAGACATCCGGGGCCGACACCGATTCCAAAGAGAGTTCAGCTAGCGATGAGTCGGGATATTTTTAGTCATCGGAGTCAAGAATTTGTAGAATTATACCGAAAAACGATTGAGGCGGTAAAGCCTGTCTTTGGCACGACACAGGACATTTTACTCTTGCCATCGGGCGGGACAGCTGCACTAGAAGCTGCGGCAGTCAATACGGTTGCCGCTGGTGAGGAAGTTGTGGTCATTACGGTCGGGGCATTCGGTGACTATTTCGTTTCCATTTGCGAGCAATACGGCTTCCATGTACATAAGCTTGAAAAAGAGTGGGGACAAGCTTGCACACCTGAGGAGCTACGGGCATTTTTACAGCCATTACAAAATATCAAAGCGGTTTTTATCACATATAACGAAACTTCTACAGGCATTTTAAACCCTGTTGCTGAATTAGCACAAGTGATTCAAGACGAAACAGATGCACTCGTTATCGTGGATGGCGTAAGCTGCATCGGTGGCGCGCCGGCTGAAATGGATGCTTGGGGTATTGATATTCTCGTGACAGGCTCTCAAAAAGCGATGATGCTACCGCCTGGACTCTCTCTTGTCAGTGTGAGCGAAAGAGCTTGGCAAGTCATTGAAGATAATCAAACGCCAGCCTATTATTTAAATCTATTAAGTTATCGTAGTTGGGCTGAAAAGGGGATGACGCCAAATACTCCTGCTATCACGCTTATTGATGGCCTGCATGAGGTTTGTCAGTTAATTGAACAGGAAGGTGGCTTCCAGCAAACAATTGCCCGTCATGAACTCATGAAAAACATGGTACGTAGCGCTATGAAAGCATTACACATCGAGCTCTTAACTGAAGATCAATATGCCTCCCCTACCATTACAGCTATTATGGCACCAAAGGGAATTGAGCTTGGTGAATTCTTAACACACCTTAAGCAGCAATATCACCTAGATTTTGCAGGTGGCCTTGGTCACCTACAAGGTAAAATTTTCAGATTTGGCCATATGGGCTACTGCTTCCCAAGTGATATCCTACAAGCTGTATCCTTATTGGAGGCCGCGCTTCAAGACTTCGCTTATGACTTCCAGCCAGGCGCAGGTGTCCTTGCCGCTCAAGAGGTATATTTAGCAGCTCAACGTAAAGCATTGCAACGTTAATAAGAAAACAGGTGAAGCATTTTTGTGCTTTGAATAGCTTGATTTGGGTAATACCTTCTCTTTTTTAAACAAAAAGTATGGTCATTGTTAAACTAAATCTCTGCTCTTAGCTAAATACGTGGCACGCATGCTATCAGGGACCATACTCCCTCCTGTTGCCCAAATCAGATGTGTTGCCTGTTCCATTTTGTCCGCTAAGTTATGCTTTTCCAAATAGCTTTGCCCGTTTTTCATTAATCGAATCGGTCCAAACATTCCCGCATGTGCGGATGGCTCTAAAAATAATTTTTCGCTATCCATTGCTAAACCTAATGAGGTAAACAATTCTTCATCCGTCACTGTATAGCAGCCGCTTATATACGTTTCCATTACTTTTCCTACAAACTTGGAGGCGCGGCCCACTGCCAGACCATCTGCTTCGGTTTTATTGTCTAATTCAATATCCTCTACGCTAATAGCATCATGAAGTCCAGTCATTAAGCCTAGCGTCATGCAAGGAGATGCCACGGGCTCCGCAAAGAAAATATGCACATGTTCACCAAATAGTTCTCGTAATCCGTAGGCAACTCCACCTGGTCCTCCTCCTACCCCACATGGTAAATAAACAAACAATGGGTTTGTAGCACTGACTGGCACATTCATATGTTCTAATTGCCCTTTTAAACGCATTGCTGCGACTGCATAGCCAGCAAACAAATCCTTAGAGTTTTCATCATCAATGAAATGACACATCGGATCTAATTCTGCTTCTTGGCGTCCCTGTTCAACGGCAGCACTGTAATCACCCTCATATTCAACAACCGTGGCACCTTTTTCTCTGAGTAAAGCTTTTTTCCATTCCTTGGCATCACTCGACATATGTACAACGACATTAAAGCCGAGCTTCTTGCCCATAATGCCGATACTTAAGCCTAAATTTCCTGTAGAGCCAACTGCGATGGTGTATTGCTGAAAGAAGGATTGAAACTCCGCAGATGCTAAACGCCCATAATCATCTATTTTTTGGAGCTTTCCACTCGCCAGCGCCAGCCTTTCAGCATGCTTTAAGACCTCATAAATGCCTCCACGCGCCTTGATGGAACCTGAGATAGGTAAAGCATGATCGGATTTTAAAAGTAACTGACCTTCTATAAGCACACCATATTTATTCTCAATCGCACCTTTCATAGCAGGGATTTCTTGAATACCTGATTCGATTAATCCATTACTTGCCACAAGCTCAGGGAACGCCAGCTTTAAATATGCGGAAAAGCGTTGTAACGTTTCCTCTGCCTCCTCCACTTCTTCCATAGTAAAAAGCGATGTTGCCGGATTCTTCACTCTATTTGTATTTTCCCAAAGTACAGTATCTTTTGCCGCCATCAATTTCAACTGTGGAAACTGCTCTAAAAAATCATGTTTAAGTTCATTTTTCACCTGTAGAATCCTCCATTTTTTGTGCAGAAATCGCTCGTTCACAAATTTGTCGAAATTTCATTTCAAACGAAATATTGTTTTCTTGTGTCCTTTTTTTAGGGCCCTTGGTACGTCCACCTGCCCTTCGAATTTTTTGACCGACATGACGCATATCGAGCAAACGTTCGATATTTTCATTAGACATTTCTCGTCCATTTTGATCAATAGGATACCCTCCTCTTGCTAAAACCATTGCCGCAAGCCCGTAATCCTGTGTTATGACAATATCATGTTTTGAAAGCGCGTTCACTAGCGTAAAATCAACCGAATCAGGACCTTTCGGTACAATAATTGTTATTACATTATCACGTTCCACACGGTGGGATGTATCGCAAAATAAGATAGTTTCAATCTCAAACTCAGATGATACAGATAGCGCCAAATCCACTACTGGACAGGCATCAGCATCTATAAGAACCTTCACAATAAGGCATCATTCCTTTCTCATAATTAGATGAATACTAATACAATAAATTATTTTAAAATAATATTTACATGACCCCTCTTGCTCAATTTTTCACAAACTCAAAAAGTATTTTATTGAATAGTTTGAAAAATAAATATACGATACACCTATCAACTAAATGGGGGTTTTACTATGACAATCACAACTGTTAGCAATGAACAATTAGCTAAAGAATACGTAGATGGCGTATTCGAGCAACTTAAACAACAGAACTGTCATCAAGCGGAGTTTCTACAAGCAGCTGAAGAAATTTTTATTTCATTAGTACCTGTATTCGTCCAACATCCTGAATATATTAAGGCCAATATTTTATCACGTATTGTTGAGCCTGATCGCATCATTTCCTTCCGTGTCGCTTGGCAAGATGATCATAATCAAGTCCAAGTAAATCGTGGATATCGTGTACAATATAGCAATGTCATGGGGCCTTATAAAGGCGGTCTACGCTTCCACCCTTCGGTAAATGAATCCATCATTAAATTCCTTGGCTTTGAACAAATCTTTAAAAATGCTTTAACAGGCCAACCAATCGGTGGTGGTAAAGGTGGCTCAAACTTTGATCCGAAAGGTAAATCAGATTCTGAAATCATGCGATTCTGCCAAGCGTTCATGACTGAATTATACCGTCATATTGGTCCAGATGTCGATGTTCCTGCTGGTGATATTGGTGTAGGCGCTCGTGAAGTAGGTTATTTATGGGGGCAATATAAACGTTTAACGAAAGCTAGTGAATCAGGTGTATTAACTGGGAAAACTCCTGGGTATGGTGGCTCTTTAGCACGTAAAGAGGCAACGGGTTACGGTACAGTTTATTTCGTTAATGAGATGTTAAAAGATGTGAATGATTCATTTGAAGGAAAAACTGTGGTCGTTTCTGGTTCTGGAAACGTTTCGACGTATGCAATTGAGAAAGCACAGCAATACGGCGCAAAAGTAGTTGCTTGCTCTGATTCCTCAGGCTATATTTATGACCCAGAAGGCTTAGATTTAGATGTCATTAAAGAAATCAAAGAAGTAAAAGGTGATCGTATTTCAACTTACGTAAGTTACCGACCAAATGCTACTTTTACTAATGGCTGCACTGGCATTTGGACAATTCCTTGTGACATTGCTCTACCATGTGCAACTCAAAACGAAATTAATGGTGAATCAGCTCGTACATTAATTTCTAATGGGGTCAAAGCGATTGGTGAAGGTGCCAACATGCCTTCTGATCTTGAAGCAATTAATGAATTCTTAAATGCAGGTGTATTATTCGGACCAGCAAAAGCAGCGAATGCTGGAGGAGTTGCTGTATCTGCTCTTGAAATGGCACAAGATTCAAGCCGCGTATTTTGGTCATTTGAAGAAGTAGATGCGAAACTTCATCAAATTATGAAAGATATTTATTCAGATAGTAAAGCTGCTGCTGAAAAATACGGCTTCCCTGGCAACTTAGTTATGGGTGCAAACATCGCTGGCTTTATTAAGGTGGCAGATGGAATGCTTACTGAAGGCATTTATTAATTACTGACCTAGCAATCTAGCATAAATCCACCACCCAGTTACGAAGCATTTCAAACACACAAGGTGATGACGATTATTCGTTATCACCTTGTTTTTTATTGCAAATCAGCAATAAATGATATAAATAAACACACAAAACGAACATTTTTCATATTAAATATTTAAAATATTCGTGTTATAATTTTAGAGTACTATGAATATTGGAGGGTTTTTTGTGGAATTATTGTATACAGGGAAAACGAAGAATGTGTTCAGATTAGAAGACGGTCATTATTTATTAAAATTTAAGGACGATGTAACAGGTGAAAACGGCGTGTTCGACCCAGGCGCTAATACGGTTGGCTTAACAATGGATGGTGCTGGCTTAGCGGGTTTACGCTTAACTTCTTATTTCTATTCTAAATTAAATGAACAAGGTGTTCCTACTCACTATGTAGATGCAAACTTTGATGATGCAACAATGACTGTAAAACCTGCAACAGTGTTCGGGAACGGTTTAGAAGTAATTTGCCGCTTTAAGGCAGTTGGCTCATTCCTACGACGCTACGGCGCCTATGCGCAGGAAGGCCAAGATCTTGATGCCTTTGTGGAAGTTACCATTAAAGATGATGATCGCCAAGATCCTCCAATCTCTGAAGATGCATTAGCTATGTTAAACCTGTTAACACACGAAGAATATGCCATTTTAAAACAACGTACAATTGAAATTTCTAAATTTGTAGGAACTGAGCTTGCTAAAAAGGGCTTAACGCTTTATGACATTAAATTGGAATTCGGCCGTGATGCCCAAACTAATGAAATTTTATTAATCGATGAAATTTCTGGTGGTAATATGCGTGCTTACAAAGGTGAGCAATATATTAAACCATTAGAGCTTGAAAAAATTATACTAAGTAACTAAGAAGAGTCGCCGTTGTGCGGCTCTTTTGTCATGAAAATAACTTATTTTTACTTTCTACGAAACTTTTCACTGGGTCGCTCGTATACTAACTATGCGTAACATGCAATTATTCTATTATTTTGGAGGTAGTTTAATGGAAAATTTTAATGACACACAAAATGAAGAAAGGCCAAAGATGAATCCGTTTATATCCGTTTGGTTACATCCAAAGCAAACCGCTCGCTATATGATTAACGAAAAATCAATCGGCTTTGCTATTTTGATTATGTCCATCGGTTATATCGGCTCTATCATGTCAGGGCTGACGGATTCGGAGTTTTTCACTGAACTTTCCCCTTGGTTATTGGCTTTACTGTGTGTAATTTTTGCTCCAATCGCTGGTATTATTGGGACAGCTATATCCGCTCTCATCACATGGCTATTTGGTAAGCTATTTAAGGGTACTGGTACGTATTCAGACTTATTTAAAGGGCTGAGCCTTACAGCTGTACCATTTATAGTGCTTATTCCATTTTATTTAATCTGGTTAATCACTTCTCCGGAATCCTTATTAGATCCAAACTTTATGGGCTCACTGCCATGGATTTTTTGGCCAGCCATTTTAGCTTCTATTGTTGTCACTATTTGGTCTTTCGTCATTTCTGTCGGTGTGGTAGCAGAAGCACACCAAATCACTAATTGGATGGCCTTTTTCACGATCTTTATTCCAGGAATTATTTTATTCATCTTGTTCTTCGTTCTATTCTTCATTATCCTAGTTGGGGCTATCGGAGTAGGCATGATGTAAAAAATCTCCCCTCTCATTTAAGAGAGTGGGAGATTTTTTTACAGTTTAAATTGGGCAACCAATGTCTTTAAATCTATAGCCAATGTTGATAATTGGGCTGATTTCCCCGCCATAACCTCCATTGAGCTACTTGTCTGTTCTGTTGTCGCTGTCGTTTGCTCCACACCTGCTGCAGATTCTTCTGCGACCGCAGCTATTTCTTGAATAGCACTATTCATTTTTTGACCATCATCCGTTACTTTTGATAAATTTTTGGAAATCAATTGAACACTTTCTACAACATCATTAATAGAATCACTAATCGTCGTAAACGTTTCACTCGTAGCTTTAATTTGAGTTGTCCCATCTTTTACCTCCTGATAGCCATCCTCTAATGAGCTCGTAACAACATCAAAATCTTGCTGAATATTTGCTACAATTGTTGTAATATCATTGACTGAATAGCCAACTTGTTCAGCAAGCTTGCGTACTTCATCCGCAACCACCGCAAATCCCTTGCCATGTTCACCTGCCCTAGCAGCTTCAATCGCGGCATTTAAAGCTAATAAATTGGTTTGATTGGCAATATCTTTAATGACCACCACCAATTTAGAAATTTCCTGTGCTTGGGCATCTAAATTTTTTACTTTCTCTACTGCATTTTGTACAATACTATCAATCTTTTTCATTTGAGAATTAGAAGATGTCATGAGCTGACTTCCTTCATTGGTTAAGCCTAACACTTCAAAAGAAGATTGATGAATATGCTCACCATACTGATTTGTTTCACGCAAATCCGCAGTAAAACGTTCCATCAAGGAAGTTAATTCGTTCGAATGATGTGCTTGTCCTTCTGCCCCAGATGCTAATTCATTCATTGTTATCGCCACTTGCTCTGCACCCATATTCACTTCATTGGCCGATTGTGAAAGCTCCTTACTAGAAGTAGTAATTAAATCAGATGCTTGAGCAATATTGTGTATCATGTCCTTCAATTTAGATTGCATTTGATTCATAGCGTTTGCCAGTTTGCCAATTTCGTCTTTTGAGCGAATAGACATACTTTCTTGCGTCAAATCGCCCTCTGCAAATCGCTCCATCGCTTGGACCACTCGGTTGATAGGTTTAGCCATACTACTTGCATACTGCCAAATAACTAATACCCCAATAATAATAGCGACACCAATTACAATCATCGTTAATTTCAAAATACTCTCCGCTGGTTTATTAAAGTCTGCTAAATAGGTACTGGCACCAATAACCCATCCCCAATACGGATCCGTTTCTGCATAGACCCCTTTATCCTCTAGTTGATCTGAATTTGGTAATGGCCACGAATAGGAGACAAATCCACCACCTTCATTCCCCTTGGCAATGATTTCTTGCATATACTTAACTCCATTATCATCCTGTTCATCCCAGACATTATTTCCCTCTATGTTCGGATGTGCAATAGAGGTCCCCTTTTGGTCTACAACAAAGATATAACCGTTCTCACCTAGTTTAATATTTTTATTAATAGGTCGCTTTCCTTCATTATCCTTTTTCCCTAAAATAGCGACCTTCACTTTCTCTTGTGCTTCTTCTAAAGTTAAATTACCTGCCTCTACCTCTTGATTAAATTGTTCAATCATGGCAATGGTCATTTCCACACTGTTTCTTAAGTTTTCTTTTCCCACCGACTCTAAATTTGATTTACTTTGTTGATAGCTTAGATAGCCTAAAATAATCAAGGGAATCATTAAAAGCAATAAAGAGAAAGCAATCAGTTTGGCTTTAATAGATCTAAATGGAACGAATGTATTCATGTATTTTTTCTCCTCTTTAAATAGACTTAAGACCTATTTCGTTTCAAAAACATCGCAAAATTATGTATTTATACTTTTCAATCCATTGCACAAGTCATTACCTTATACTCACCAATTTTATTACATAAAAAACCAAACAACAACATTTTTCGAGCAAATTCGATAAAAAAATGTAGAAAAGCATTT
This sequence comes from Lysinibacillus sp. F12, assembly GCF_057773605.1. NCBI lineage: Bacteria > Bacillati > Bacillota > Bacilli > Caryophanales > Bacillaceae > Lysinibacillus > Lysinibacillus sp. F12. The sequence continues at coordinate 8,716 of NZ_JBYMLP010000003.1, read as the reverse complement.
CTTTGCTTTTCTACATTTGCCGTATTTCGATATCTGTAATTTGTTAAACTGTTAGCGCTGTAGTTTGTTGGAACAGTTCCGAGACTCCAGATTCGACCGCTGCACCGCTAACTGCACGAGAGACAATGGCAACAACACGTTCATCTAATGACTTAGGAACAATATATTCCTCCATAAGCTCTTCATCACTAACAAGTGAAGCTATTGCTTCCACAGCAGCTAGTTTCATGGTTTCATTGATATCCGTAGCACGTACATCTAATGCGCCACGGAAAATGCCAGGGAACGCCAGGACATTGTTAATTTGATTCGGATAATCCGAACGACCCGTACCCATTACACGAACTCCCCACGCCTTGGCATTTTCATACGTAATTTCTGGATTTGGGTTAGCTAATGCAAAGACCACCGGGTTTTCATTCATAGACGCAATATGCCCCTCTGTTAATAGATTGGCAACCGAAACACCAATAAAAACATCCGCACCAACGAGCGCCTCACTCAACGTACCATGTATTTTCTCTGGATTTGTTAAATGAGTAACCGCCTCTTTAATCGGATTCATCCCCTCTTTACGTCCCTCATAAATAATACCTTTTGTATCACACATAAAAATATTTTTATAGCCCATTTGCACAAGGATTCGTAAAATAGCAATCCCTGCTGCCCCAGCGCCATTGATGACGACCTTCATTGTCGCAATATCCTTTTGCACAATACGATTCGCATTAATCATAGCGGCACCTACTACAATAGCTGTACCATGCTGATCATCATGGAATACTGGTATATCACATTCCTGACGCAGTCGATCCTCAATTTCAAAACATCTAGGTGCTGAAATATCCTCTAAATTCACCGCCCCAAACGTCGGAGCAAGCGCCTTCACAATGCTGACGATTTCATCCGTACTTTTTGTATCTAAACATATTGGAAAAGCATCAACATTGGCAAAACGCTTTAATAAAATCGCTTTCCCTTCCATAACTGGTAATGCAGCTTTAGGACCAATATCCCCTAATCCTAAAACTGCCGTACCATCTGACACAACTGCCACCATATTCCCCTTCATTGTATAGTCATAAACCAGCGATGGGTTTCTTTCAATTTCCACACATGGTGCAGCCACTCCAGGTGAATAAGCAAGACTTAAATCATAAGAATCCTGTACTGGAACTTTTGAAATCACCTCTAATTTACCGCTATAATGTGCATGCATTTCTAAAGCTTTCTTCATGACGTCCATTCCATCCCATCCTTTTCCCTTTGTTTTTCATTATATTTTAGAATCATATTACTTTGTGAAAATATAGTCAACGAATTTTCTGTCAATTTATTTTTCATTTCGAAAACACAGCATTACAAGACTTCATACACGCCTTTCTGTCAAATTAAACTTTTCACAATCAATTATTTTAAAATAGTTAATATCATAAGGATGAATATTGGGAAATGTACAACTATCGCCTTTCAAGCTGTTCAATATTTCACATAGTATTTTTCTTGTGTAAAAGAGAATTTTTTCACAAACTTTTGTAAGCGTATCCATTGAGCCAAGTGAGTTTGTCACAATTTATTCACATTTTTTCACAAAGTTTTTTACTATTGCTGTTACCGCATTTAAGCCCAACAAAAAAAGAGCCCTATTGCAAGGACTCTTCAGTAAAATGACGAATAAATGCTCTGATTATATGCTTAGAAGACCATTGATCGCCAGACACTTTAATAATGGGATACTCTCGAGGGAAAATATTGGACGTCATCTCCTCTACTGAATAACCTTGTACAAACAAGTGACGAACCTTCTCTTCCATTTCTTCAATATACGCTATTTTTTCTAGTATTCTATTTCTGCCATCTGTTAAATAGCCTGCATGACAACAATAAACTTCGTTAAAATCATAGGTTAATAATTTTTTTAACGATGCTAAGGTATGTACAATATTTTCTTCATCGAGTACTACCTTCGTTTTCGTTTGAATGTATAAATCTCCCGTGAACATAGCACCTGATTGACGATTATAGAAGGCCAGATGATCTGTCGTATGCCCAGGTGTTTCAATAACGTCCCAGACAGCTGTTTTTGTTTGCAATGTAGTGCCTATTGGCTGCGCTAGAAAAGCTGGCCGCTCCCCCCATAATGCTTGACGGTACAAAGGATAATCACCCTTCTTCGTACAAGCCTGAAGAGATTCACGGTGAAGATAAATAGGAATATCCATTTGCTGTTGAAGCCAGGCGGCATTGCCCGCATGATCCTCATGCGAATGAGTAAGGGCAATTTGCTCCATTGGTAGCTCCTTAAAAAATGATTGAAACTCCTGTGCCAGCGAATTTGAGCCTGTATCGATTAATAAGCCATCAACAAAAAAGCTATACACACTCATACCAAACCCCTGAACAGCTACCTTTCCAAGTGCACATTGTACATCACCATGGCGTTGAACTCCTATGCTCGTCTCACGTTTAAACATCCACTTTCCCCCTTTTAAAAGAGTGTAGCATAAAATGAATGGTGAGTCATTTTGAATTCGATCGGCTTTTTTAAGGGTTGGCTATCCGTTTGTTTTGGCATTTGAGCCATAGATTCAGTAACTCTATCTATTTGTTTCGAGCGAGCTAGACGGGAGACGCTTTTTTGGCTCTATCCGTCGGTTTTGGCTTTCTATCCCCCAGTTTCAGCTTCCTATCCGTCACTTTTGGCATCCTATCCGTCACTTTCTCCTTTCTATCCGTCCGTTCCAGGATTATCCTATCCGTCACTTTCTCCTTCCTATCCGTCACTTTCCCACTTCTATCCATCACTTTCCCCCGCACCCGATCCACCACCAAAAAAACGCCCACCAAAGTGAGCGTTTTTGCTTTAACCCTTATTCATTTGTACCTTTTTCAACCTCATATTGTGTAATCCAATCACTAAAGCTACCTACGTATAACTGAATGTTTTCATAGCCTTCATCTGCTAATACGGCATAAAGCGGGGATGCGGTTACACCACTGCCACAGTAGACAACCACATGTTCATCTTGTGCAACTTTTTGACGCAATGCATCGTTAGCCTGCAATTGTCCATCTTTCTTTAATTGCTCCCAGTCAAAGTTTTTTGCTGTTGGTATATGACCTGCTACTTTATCTAATGGCTCGAATTCCCCACGATAACGCTCAGCCGCACGAGCATCGAGTAAAGTTGCTTTCACTTCTCCGTCCACAATCGCCTTTACTGCTTGGCGTGGTGCATACAGCTCATCCTTCCAATCAAAATCAATGATTGTTGGTGGGTATTTTACGACGTCTTTTGTAAATGGCACTTTCGTTTCCAATGCCGATGCTCCCCCGTTAACAATGACAACATTTGGGAAACCAGCATACGTCAGCATCCACCAAGCACGTGGAGCGAAAGGTGCTGCTCCTTGATCATAGATAACGATTTGATCTTCATAACGTAAGCCTAATTCTTGAAATACAGATGTCAATTTTTCTTTGTTCGGCATTGGGTGACGACCGTCTTGACTGTCCATATCAGATAGCTGCTGCTCTAAATCCATATGGATTGCTCCTGTTGCATGACCTTCTTCAAATGCTTTTTTTCCAGCTTCTTTGTCTTGTAAATCAAAACGAGCATCGATAAAACGGACACCATCAAACTGAATTTCATCTACTGATTTGAATACTTTTCCCATAGGAATCACCTCATGCGTTTTGTAATTGTGCGTAAATCGCTTTCCAAGAAGCTAAACGGCTTTCTTCTTGAAGCGCCAATCGCTCTGTTTCAATTTGCTCAAGCGCTTGATGATAAATATATAAACGTAATTTTTCTGCTTCCTCTGCAATAAACGTAATGGCCCAAGTCATGAGAGAAACTTTCTGTGCATCTAAATAATCCTGGGCATCCGGCTTTGTTAATGCTTCTAACGCATCGCTCAGCTTCACTTTTTCATTCTTCTCAAAGAAAGCTTTTTGATTACGGAAGTGAGATTTTACGCTAGTATATTTCGAAATATCACCAAATGGGCCTTCAAAATCAAGTAAATTTGGCTCAGAAGATTCAAATGCTAAGAACGAGAAGCTACGGTTAAGCTCTTTTAGCTCCCGTACTTCATCCTTAAATCGGTGCTGCATTTTTTTGCTTATAAACTGTGATAAACGGAAGTTTGTCACACGCATTTCCTGTGTAAAGTCAAAACGTAAGCTTTGCATCACTTCCTTCAACGCATGCTCCAATGCCTGCTGTGCTGGCATGGCCGCAAATGTTGAAGGATTGTATCCTTCCTTAAAGAATTCAGGGTAACGATAGTAGACACGTTGTAGAACATAATAGAGAAGCTCATCAAGCTCTTGCTTTGTCTCACTTTCCAGCATACTTGTATTCAGCACACTAAACTTGGATTGCACATGCTTTTCAAGTACGGTTAATTCCTCTAAGCGCTCGTCTTTACGTTTGAGGTTTTCCTCCGTTTGTGCAATTAAATCCGCTAAGCGTTGCTCTGTTTTGTCAACTTCCTCCGCAAGAGCCTGCACTGCTAATGCACTCAATTCATCATTTAAAAATGTATGGAAGTCGTTTTCAAACGGTGGCATGCCTGATGTTAAATCTGAACCTTCCACCTTCTCCTTTAACGCTAAAAGACTCGATACACCATACAGTCTCGGGAAACGAATACCAAATCGCTGTAATTCTGAACGTACATAGCCTTTTACATCTTCCTGCTCTTCATCCGTTGTTGCTAAATCAATAGCATTCACAATAAAGAACATTTTATCAAGCTCAAAGGCATCTTTTACACGACCAAGCTGAATTAAAAACTCACGGTCAGCTTTGGCAAAAGCATGATTATAATACGTAATAAATAGGATGGCATCGGCATTCCGAATATATTCAAAGGCTACACCTGTATGACGAGCATTTATAGAGTCTGCTCCTGGAGTATCCACAAGTGTAACGCCCATGCGCGTTAATGGACTATCATAATAGAAATCGATATTGTCCACAAAGCATGATTTATTTTCTTGCGCGACAAATTTTTCAAATTCAACGCGATCCACACGAATAATAGTACCAAGCTCAGACTTAAACGTTGGATACCCTTCCTTATAAGCACGAATAAATGATTTGTGCACATTTAAACGCTCATCTGTCAACTGTACTGCAAGCCCTTCGTCAGCACGATTATACGCTTCCTCTAATGACTGGACAGATAAACCAATCGCTGCATAGGACCCTTGAATATCCTCTAACATTTGCTCAGCTGTTTTAAGCTGTACATCGGCTGTTTCATGTGGATGCTCAGGCGATACAGGACGAATTTTATTGATAGCTGCAGTTGTTGGGTTTGGGGATACAGGTAATACCTTCGCCCCCATTAATGCATTAGAAAAGGATGACTTCCCAGCACTAAAAGCCCCAAACAAAGCGATGGTAAAATCTTTTTTCTGTAATCGTTCCACTTTATTTTCAAGATATTGAGCAACTTCAGCAAAGCCTTGTACTTCTTTTACAGCATTGGCGGTATGCAGGGCACGATTAATAACGCCATCGATTGGCAAACTCGTTGCACTAACTGCTTGCTGCACTGCTTCTTCCTGAATGACTTGTTCTTTTGGTTGTAGCATGGATTCATCAAACAAACGAATCTCTGCTAAATCCTGTTTAAAGGAATTTTCCCAATTTGTTAACTGATCATTCGCTACGTTCCGGATTTCATTGCTCGCTTGATGCATAATGCTCGCACTATATTGTTGGTAACCCTCGATTTCAAGTACAGCCTTAATAGCATCCACTTTATCCTGCATGCCTGCCATTTTTAATTTCGAAGGAGCAGCTGTTTCTGTTGCCACTGCTTCTAATGTTGTCGCTTGTGCTTTTTTCCAGCTATCTGTTTCCTGAATAAAATAACGCTTTGTTGCCTCTGCCACACGATTGGCGAAGTTTAATACCGCATCACCTGTTAACAGTGCACCTGCTTGAACTTGCTGCTCAATCAATGCAAATGGTAAGTCAAACGGATAAGCATCAATAGCTGAGGCACGTTCCTCATTTAAAGCACCCACGTCCTTTAATGCTTTTTTCATAAGGCCCTTTAAATGCCCTGTAATTTGCGCATGGACGACATTTTGATAAGCACTATAAGCATCTTCTTTACGACGGTTCCGCTCTTCCTCTGTTTTTTTCTTCGCAGTAAAGAGCCCCCCTACCTTAAAGCCCTCCTGCATACTTTCTAAATAAAGACGTAAGCGATCACGCAAGTCGGCTGGCATAATCGCAGCATTGGCAAGCAATTCTTTACGTTGCTCCTCAAATGTTTCGTTCCACGCCTCAACAGAGAATAATTCAACCTGACGATTTAATTTATTGTATTGCTCTAAAATATCTTGATGGTGTGCCCAGTCATCCGCACTTAAAATTTCTTCATCAATCGCTAAACGATCCTGTCTTTCTTCTATTAAATAGTTATCATGCTCACTTTGCAATAAACGCAATGTATTTGTTGCTGTTTGGACAAGCTGGTCCTGCCAATCGTTCATACTATCCATAACAATTTTCTTTACGGCTTCAAAATCGTTATGTGGGTGCTCAGGCTCTCTCAAAGATGTGAAAAATACACCTTTCGGCACAACGCCCCATGCCGCAAAGGAATTATGAACCGTTGCTTTAAACTCTTCAAAGCTCAATTCATTTTCTTTATGCTTGTCAATCATATTAACAATCAAATAAACATTTGGATTATATTTCATTAATTGCTTCGTAAATTGGAAATTTAACTCCGATTGCACATGGTTGTAGTCCATTGTATAGAATACGATATCGGCAATATGGAGTGCAGATTCCGTCGACATGCGGTGAGCATCATCTGTTGAGTCTACTCCAGGTGTATCCATCACTGTAACACCAAACGGTAATGTTGATGCGCTATGGCCAATTTCTATTTGAGATACCAAATCCCCATTTTTACTAAGCTCTTTTACCGTTTTAAAATCATAGCCTGCCTCAAATTTAACAGGCTTTTCCTTGTGCATATAAACAACTGCAAAGTCTTCCTCTGATTTATGCACTTTAACGATATTTGCACTTGTTGGAATCGGACTTGATGCTAATAAATTCTCGCCAGACAACGCATTAATCATACTCGACTTCCCGGCGGAGAAATGGCCTGCAAAACCAATCACATACTCTTTTTGCTGAATTTTTCGAGCAAAAAGTGATGTTTTATCCATGCGCTCCGTATCACCATTATGCTGATATATTATGTATTGCAAAGCGGCTTGCTTTAGTAGCCCCTCCAATTGTTGATCAAAATCTTTCATGAAACCAGTAACCCCTTTTTCGTTAATTATTCATAATTAGTATTCTACCTTATTCAACTAGCAAAGTATAACACTAATTTACGGTAAAAGGCATGTATGCCAACGCTTCAATTTGACTAGTATTGTTAAAAAAACATGGTTATCTGAAAGAAACCTTATGGAATGATAGATGCTCAACTAGCTTGAATTTTATTTTCTTCATATTTTATAGTAAACGAATTGGGGGCAAAGGTTAATTTTACAAGAATGGAGTGTGATAACACATGGTCAACCCTAAACATGGTCGAATAAACAATGGAAGCTGTGATTGTAGCAATGAGGAGCAATTTATTTGGCCCCGTATAAAAGCCACTAACGGTCCAATCGTTCCTCCCATCGAAATTGTCCCAGAAGGTATAATAATTCCAACGATTAATAGATATTTTTACATTTTAACAAGCGATCTTGATTTAACAAACGGAGCAACCTTGCCTGCAACTCTCTTTTGGAATGATCATACAGATCCCATTACTGAATTTGTGATTTTTTCACCAAATGGCTACGTCAATCTGTATATTAATGCTGTCATGCAAGAAGGCGGTATTTATACAATATCAGCTACTGCCTTAACCATTACTCCTTACAATGGTACTCTATTTAGAGGAACACCTATCATAATTGAATCATTAGGCTTCACCATGAAATAAAGTGTGTGAATAGTTAGGTTAAAGTAATAAGTAGTTTTAACAAAAATAGATAGCTGTTCAAAGAACCGTTCAATTGATAGAATAGCAGGTTATACTGAAAACTACGACCTTTTGTCGATTAGCTTGGGCATGAAGCTTTTTTAGGGTGACTAGAAATCACAAACGGTAATAAAGCAAAAATTAGATAATCGAGAAATACGTAACTGTTGAAGGAAATCTGAAAACAGTTCGTTTTCTTTCGTTAAAGCAATGTGCTTTTCATCATCATCTATAAGATGAGAAATCATATTTTTCTCAATTTAAAAAGCACCAATACAAGTGAAAACTACAAATGTATTGGTGCTTCTATACTGTCACTTTTACTTTTATTCCCTAAATGTCAGATTGCCTGTTGGCTAACAATGGATAGTTTCTCTGTTTTTAAGGTTTATTGAAAGCTACTTTACAGGTTTACTCGCTGGACCACTCACTTTATTTTTATCTTCCTTAATGCCTAGCGCTGCATCAAGCTGCTTCATGCCTTCTTCTTTCGTTAGTGTGCCTGCCTCTACTTGGTCAAAAATAGCCTGCACCTTTTCTTTTGAGATTTCATCAAAGTTCGCTGGTTTAGTTACAGCTTTTTTATCTCCTTTTTTGCCTAGCGCTGCATCAAGTTGCTTCATGCCTTCTTCTTTCGTTAGTGTGCCTGCCTCTACTTGGTCAAAAATAGCCTGCACCTTTTCTTTTGA